>JBLHWH010000107.1:0-21418 GCA_047628935.1 Halioglobus sp.
CTGTCAACTTATTTAAAAACACCTACCCATTGCAGTACGGTGGAAAAACAGCTGGTTTGGTTGAGCTTTTCAGTGATAATAATCAGCCCGTCAAAACAACTGCCACCGCTAATATAGATTTACTTACTGCCTCTGGTATTATTAAGGTTCCTATGAGTAGCAACAGTAATTTATCCATAGCTGGTCGATCGACGATTACTGATGTGAATAACAATCAATTTAATACCGCAAACTCCGCTCTGCAAGAAAATCAGCGAATACAAAATTTCAAAGAAAAAGCAAAAGATCAGAATAGTGATCCTTCCTTTAAGTTTTACGATATGAATGCAAATTATCAATGGTCGAATAAAGCAAATAGCGTAAAGCTTAATTTTTTCAGAAGCGCAGATCATGTAGATAACAAGTATAACATTGAGCTTGCCGACAATCAGAAAAATCAAATCAACCTTGTCGCAGTTGAAGATCAATCTTGGTCAACAACCGCATCAAGTTTCATGTGGGATTCTAACCTGAACAATAAACTTAGCTGGCATTCTAGAACATTCTTCTCTCAATATAAAAACGATCAAAAAAATGATCTTATACTTAGTAAAAAATACAACCCTAACTCTCCTCTCCCAAATAATAATAATCCTTTATTAGCGGAATTGAAATCAGAACAAAATAATGAACTTACAGACATTGGCATTGATAGCTACTTTGATTACAAACTAAAAAATCAATCTATAAAACTAGGGCTTACAGCAACACACCATAAGATTGACTATACTTTTAAAGAGAATGCAAAAGTCAGAATTCAGGGCAAAGAATCATTTTTAGAACTCGGTGGATATGCTGGATATGAAAGACTATTTGGCGAGAAGCTAATTATTAATGCCGGATTAAGAGCTATCTATTATTCTAATATAAAGGAAGTCAAATTGTCTCCTAGAATAGCGGCGAATTATAGCATAACTAACAAGGTGAGATTTAAAGCTGCTTACGGTTTTGAGCAGCAAGTTGTAAGGCAATTAGATTATAATTACAGAAACCAGCCAATGCAGCTTTGGGTTTCGGCTGGCAATAATAATATACCTGTGCTTACCTCATCCAACCTAATGATTGGGTCTACTATTAAGCTTGGATATGTTAATTTGGATGTAGAATTTTATCAAAAAAATAAAACTGGAGTTCTAGAATATGCAGTCCCTACACCATCTAATCCAAGTAATTCGGGAGCGCAAGAAAGAGAATATTCATTATTCATAGGAAATGGAGTAACTAGAGGTTTGGATCTTATTTTAGGATCTGGACATGGTGCTTATGATACATATTTATGCTATACATTGAGTAGTTCTAGGCAGCAATTTGAAGCGATCTTCAAAAACAAACTGTACCCTTCAGAAAATGACAGAAGACATCAATTCAAATGGATAAATAGTCTCACAACTGGTAAATTAACATGGGGGCTGAATGCTATCTTTGTAAGTGGACTTCCATATATAGACATCACGAATATAGGCCTAAATGGAAATATCCGAGATATAGATCCTACCTCTATAAGAAAACTATTAAGTCCGTACCACAGAATAGATATAAGTACTTCATATGATTTCAATATTGGATCTTTCAATTCAAGTCTTTCCTTGTCTGTATTCAATCTAATGAATACTAAAAATGTGAAGTACCGTCAATCTGTATCTACAGAAACTGTTGCTAATCAATTACCTATAAATACCATTCTAGGTGCTGAGACAAATTTATTGAATAGGACAGTTAATTTGGGATTGAGAGTTGATTTTTAATGCAGTTTAATCTAGGCCCCTAGTCAAGTTCGCCCACTTAAGGATCGTCATCTATTTTCTAGCTACTTTTAACATAATCTGACTTCTCTGAAGTTATCTTGTCACTAGTGTCTGCACACCTAATACCAATTGTATTTCATAATGCCATATAAGATTTAGAGATTGTTCGAAGAGAGTCGAGGCAAAAAACACAGATATTGCAATAGTGAGTGCAAAACAGTAACACACTCCGAACTCCATCCAAAAATATAAACTTAGATTCATCGAGTATTATTAACAATGGATATCTTTGAATAAGTGAAATATATGCGGCAATTTATTATCTGACTTATGCAAGAAACAGTGAATTTCAGGAAGAATTGGTATAAAAGTGTCTGATACTTATTTTATTATATTACTGATTTTCAACTAGTTCAGTTTATGAATAGAGTCAAATACTTTTACTTTCCTGATTTTATAAACTCGCATTTAGAAGATTCCATCTTAATTTCAACATCACTAATTTTATCATTAATTATATTAAATCTGTATTGTTTTGCAACTAGTTCTTTCAAACAATTTTCAGAGTATATTTTCAATATTAATTTATCTTGATTTCGCTCAAAGTTACCACATTCAAAATAACAGTTACCTCTGAGAACTTTGAATTCAATAATTAAATAGTTTTCAAATAAGCGTTTCTTAACATCAAAGGGTTGACCGTAATCATAATAAGGATCATTCAATTTCTTTTGAACTGCCTCATCTCCCATGTCAGCAAAGCTTACTTCATAAGCTGTCAGTTCTGAATTTTTAAATTTCGCAAAGGAAGAACAAGGGTCACTATCTACACCTTCTTTGCAAGAAAACATAATCATACTGATTACAACAAGTTGTAAAATAGATAATCTGAAATTTATAAATCTTACCCTACGAAAAGTAAACATAAATCAATATCACAATCACACAAACTGCAATTCCTACAGGCTTCACCAGTGGCCAAGGTTCTATATCTACTTGTTCAGTATACTTTTGTTCGAATGCTGTTTCTCTTGGGTTCATTTTACCAATAGCCAACATGATCATTGAATTAAGAACAAATAAGAATGCCATTACGTGCAAGAAGTGAGGGTATGCCATCTTTTTCACACCAGCTAGTGCATCCTCTCCCGTTATTCCATCAGCTGCAGCCTGGGCCAATGCTGAACTTTCAAACCAAGGTTTCAATCCAAATTGACTGATACAATAAAGAACCACACCTAAAATAAGACCAACTTTCGCTGCTTTTGCGGGTACATACTTAGTGAAGAATCCAACAACAATAATAGTCAAGATCGGAATAGAATAACAACCATTTACCTCTTGTAAGTATCCAAATATTCCGGCAGGAACATTTGCTATAAATGGCGCAATAAACATTGCCATAATAGCTAATATAATTCCAAATGTTTTACCCGCTTTTACTACCGTTCTCTCATCTGCACTCTTATTGAAATATTCTTTGTAGATATCCAACCCAAATAAGGTTACCGAACTGTTCAGCGCACTATTGAATGAACTCAATATAGCACCGAATATAACTGCTGCAAAGAAGCCCAATAGAGGCGCAGGTAATACTTTTCTCACTAAAGTCGGGTAGGCTTCATCTGCACTTTCTAGCGTTCCACCAAACATGTGCCAAGCTATAATACCTGGTAGAACCACTAAAAGAGGTCCTAGTATCTTGATAAAACTGGCTAGTAATAATCCTTTTTGTCCCTCTTTAAGGCTACTGGCTGCCAATGCTCTCTGGATGATTGCCTGATTCGTACCCCAATAGAATAACTGCACCAACATCATACCTGTGAATATAGTCGCAAATGGAACTGATGACGTAGAACTACCAATTGCATTAAATTTTTCAGGATTGGACGTAGTTAATATATTGATTCCATCCATTATAGAACCATCACCAATAGCGGCAAGTCCGAAGAAAGGGATCATTAGTCCCCCAATAAGCAAGCCTACAGCATTTATAGTATCAGAAACGGCAACGGCTTTCAATCCTCCAAAAACGGCATAGATAGATCCGATGATTCCGATACTCCACACACATAGCCATATAGAAGCCCCCTTAGTGATACCTAGTAACTCAGGAATCTCAAACATAGCTGTAAATGCTACAGCACCAGAATAAAGTACTACAGGAAGAAGAACAACAACATACCCTGTCAAGAATAGACCTGAAACCAGTGTCTTGGTCATGGTATCATATCGTTCTTCTAGATATTGAGGTACGGTTGAGATACCACCTTTGAGGTATCTAGGCAATAGCCATATAGCGGTAACTACCATCGCAATAGCCGCAAGCGTTTCCCATACCATTACTAGAATACCTTCATTATATGCTGACCCATTAAGACCTACTATCTGCTCTGTAGAAAGATTCGTCAATAATAATGATCCTGCTATGACGACTGCTCCCAGACTTCTACCTCCTAAGAAGTATCCGTCAGATGTATCTTCGTCTGTCGTTCTAGTCGCCATATATGCTATGACTGCGACTAATGCTGTAAAACCTAAAAATGAAATAATACCTACCATGAGACTTTGTGTATATTTTAAGTTAAGCAAACAAGGTAAAAATTAATGTGGAAGGTATAGCTTCTATCCAAAAGAAAATTTCATTGAATCCTATTTCAAAACCATAATAGTTTGAATTCTAAAAATTTATAAAGGAAATAATTTAATCTTTTAAACAAAATGACAGTATTGCTGTCTTACTGTCTTGCGATTTAACTACATTTGGCCAAACCAAAACTATCAATCACTTATGAGAAACATTGGAAATTTTCAAATCAAGATAATTGCGATACTCATTTTATTCTTAGGCGCTAATGGTATTCATGCGCAAGAGAGTAGTTTAGGCAATTGGCTCATTTATATAGGCAATAAGAAAATAGACTCAAAGTGGAATATCCATCACGAAGTACAATACAGAAATTACAATGCAGTAGGAGATCTCGAACAGCTCCTCCTCAGAACAGGTATTGGATATAATCTTACTGAGAATGGAAACAATCTGCTTTTAGGTTATGGGTACATTCATTCAGAAAATTATCTGGGACAATCTGATAAAAAAGTATCCCTTGGCGAACATAGAATTTTCCAACAATTCATAACGAAACAAAAAGTAGGTAAAGTTAGCCTGCAACATCGATATAGGTTCGAGCAAAGATTTGTAGCCGATGATGTCAAGCTTCGATTCAGGTACTTCTTAGGAATTAATGTTCCGATAGCAAATATAAATGAAGGTAAGAATCCACTTTATCTTTCAATTTATAATGAGATCTTCATCAATTCTGTAGAGAATGTTTTTGATAGAAACAGACTCTACGGAGGTATTGGATACAAAATAAACGACAATCTTAAAATGGAACTCGGCTACATGAATCAATTTCTAAATGGCCAAAGTCGAGATCAAGTGAATCTTTTAGCTTTTGTCAATTTTTAAAACTCAAAAGCATCTCAAATAAAATACCCCTGCACCATTATATAAAGATATTGTAACTGGCACAATCTAGTTTTATCACTGTGCATTTGGATTTCAAGCAAAATTTATAACTCCATAAAATGATTATGGAAAATTAATCAAGGGTGAAACAATTATCTCATTTACTTCCATAGAATCAGCAGCATTAGGCTTCTTAGAAAGCTTCGCCAAATTGGATAAATAAAAAACTGTTTGAATCAAATTAGATTTCTCTCCAGAGAATATTGAAGTTAATTTTCAAAAAACAATCTACAACCTAGTCTATCGTTCCAATCATTAAAACTTTTCTATCTTTGCAGCCCTTTTGAAAAATACAATATGTACAAGATCAAAGAAATATACTATACAATCCAAGGCGAAGGCTACCATGCAGGCAGACCTGCAGTATTCTGTAGATTCTCTGGTTGTAATCTTTGGTCAGGTCGAGAAGAAGATAGAAGCACGGCTATTTGCCAGTTTTGCGATACAAACTTCTGGGGAACAGATGGAGAAAATGGTGGGAAATATACAGCTACAGAACTTGCTCAGAAGATAAAATCATTACTTCCAGAAAATGCTCCTAATGCCTTTGTGGTTTTGACAGGTGGTGAGCCTGCATTACAAGTAGATGAAGAATTAATCGATACTCTACATGCAGGAGACCTCGAAATAGCTATCGAGACAAATGGTACTAAACCACTTCCTGATGGTATCGACTGGATATGTATGAGTCCAAAAGCGGGGACTGAGATTGCACTTAAAAAAGGTAATGAGATCAAGATTATAATTCCTCAAGCGGGTATAAATCCAGCTGATTTTGAATATCTTGATTATGATCACAAATATGTGCAAGCTATGGAATCTGATACATGGGATGTCAATATCAAACATGCTGTGCAATATGTATTAAATCACTCGAATTGGAAATTGAGTGTACAGACGCATAAATATTTGGGGATAGATTAGAGGAATTATTAATTACTTCTTTTTTCATTCCCATCTTCATCATAGCTAAAAGTGCAACAAGGATATACGTTCATAGTTAATCGATTAATAAATTGGCCTTCATGGTATAATTTACTGTTTCTTTTTATCTCTTTATCAAACAAAGCCATAAATTTCAAATCTTCTTCAATTCTATTTTCTTCCTCGTAACTATCGTAAGGAGTAATAGCCTCTTTAATTTTCTCAATAGAAGATTCTTTTAAGTTAAGCGTCAATTTAAATTCTTTATTCTTATTTAATTCTTGAATATCCATAAATGGCTGATTACCCTTATAGGCTATTGAAACAGCAATAATAAGTTGATCCAGCGGCATAGCAGATTTAATTTGCTTATTCTTTTCAATGTAAAATTTAACATCGTCATCAGTATCCAACCCAATCAAACTTCCTTCGGATGCATAAACAAGGTAAGTATGGATTCTGTCAAATCCATTTCCATTTTCTACTGTAACTTCAGGGTTGTGCAGTACCCAATCATCTGTATTAACTTCTATATCTATATTTATCCATCCATCATCAGTCCAAATAAAACCATAACCTTCCATCCGATACCTTTCTCTTTTTGAAAGCAACTCTTTGTATTGATCCGATATTTCTGTCGCAACTTTATTTTTTTCTTCACGTTCTTTCATTGCTTTCTTAGCAACTAATTCTAACTCTACCCGTACCTCTTTTAATTTTTGCTCAAAGTAGCCCCTTAATAACTTTGAATGAATATTAGCATTCTCCACGTTCGTTAACTTTTGCATGTAAAAAGCATTAAAATCACTATAATATTTTTCACCTTCTAATTTTCCCGCCACTATGCTATCTAATTCCCAGAGGTTCATATCTAAATTTCGTACATAAAATTCCAAGATTTCACTTGTACATGTTTTGAATATTGATTGAATTCTTGATTCAAATTCTCGCGTCGAAATAAATGTATTCTTAAATTTTTCATCCTTTATTACTTTGATAATCAATGGATCCACGCCACAATTATTCGCATTATTGTGTGATACTAAGCCTCCATTGACACCATTTCGTTTTAAGTAAGGCTTTTGAAATAAAGTATCGGGTTCTTCCCATTCGCTATAAACCACTGTGTATGATCTATTAATTGATAGACTAAAATACAAACTATCTGTTAGTTCTTTAGTTGGGTGATCATATTTCCTGTAGGGCATACCAGCTGAAACTTCGGCTTCAAATCCTTCTGGATAAAAATCCAATAAGTTGATATCAACTGGGACAAGAAAGTTATTTAATTCTACAGGCTCGATCCAGTTCATATTTCCGCTTCCATCTCGCAACCCTTTAAACGCCATCATTCCAGCTTTTCTTTCGCTCGTTGGGATATCAATATAAATAGGATTTTCCTTATCAATAACCAACTGTTTTTCATTTTGAGTAGCATTGATAAAAATCATTCCTTCTGTTTTAAGAAGGTTACCATTTGAAGATGTAGTGAGATTTGACAAAAGCATTTCATCCAATGAAAACGCTTCTGCTAGTTCAATTTGAATTTGCCCTGAAATAGGCACTCCTTTTGCGTCTACAAAACAATCTTTTGGTATTACTACGATTGTTCCATTTTCACCTTCGATGATATTATCTTCATTAATATTGATACTAAAATATTGACTCGGTACTATCGTTTTTCGAAATGGATCATTTGCTGAGATCTTTGAAGTTTCTTCAATTTCATCTACTGAAGTATTGCATTGCAAAGAGATCAAACAGATTAAAACTAGGCCAAATAATTTTATTAAATAATTTTTCATTTGCTGACTTTTAGACTATACCTTCCACTCAAAAGCAGAATTAATCAACGATTCATAAGTCTTATTTCCTTCTAGTATTTCTCTATTTCCTATTACTATTAATTGCTCTCTAGCTCTTGTTATGGCTACATTGAGTTTACGATCCACTCCTTCTTTTGATAATGAGACCAATGATCTTAACTGAGACATTCGGTTGGTACAAAGAGACAATATGATTATATCTCTAGCTCCACCTTGATAACGCTCTACAGTATCAATCGTGATTTTATCAAGTAGATGAGGACAAGATTTTTCAAATTCACTTTTGATGGTGGCAATCTGAGCCCTATAAGGTGTTATCACACCTATTGAACGATCATCCATATCTGTATGGTTTTCTTTATACAACTCTTCCAATGCACCAACAATTTTTAGCACTTTTCTAGATTCGTACTTATTAGTTTTCCAATTAAATGCTTCATCAACATGAGTAGGAATGTATAAAAACCTTTGATTAACAAGTATTTTACCAATCACGGAGGAACTTTTAAACTTTCGTTCATCTACTAAACGAGCAATACCAGGCAGCACATTTAAGTGACCTTCATAAAAATTAGAATTTGGGAAAGTCATGAGCTCCTTTTGCATCCTACCTTGATATGACAATAGGCCTAATGCATGATCCCATTGGTTTTGCTTGCATTGGTGGTAGACTCTTTCAAACAATGACATTCTCATATCTGTTATGCCAACCTCTTGCAAGGAAGTGTTCACTATTTTAGTTTTATCTTCATTCTGAGTGACTACAGCAGGCAATTGTTTATGATCACCTATCAGGATGGCCTTCTCTACCCTACTTAACAAACCAACCAACATTGGTTCTAGTATCTGTGAAGCTTCATCAATGATAACTCTATCGAACTTCATCAACTTAAACAAAGCTGCTTTCGAAACTATTGAAGAGACTGTACTTACATATATTCGCTTGCCTTTTAGTAGACTTCTTATATCTTCTCGTTTTGTGAGATCAGCTATTAGATTATTGATCAATCTTGGACGGTATTCTTGCCCACAACTCGTAGCGGATCCGACCCTGATATAGTTGTCCGTAAATTCAGGTGCTATAGATTCTATTGCTGCGCACATCTCATCTACAGCCCTATTTGTATATGCTAGTAACAGGATATTCTCATCAGAATTATTGTATAATCTTTCTACCAGGGACTTGAGCATTACGCTTGTTTTTCCTGTACCAGGAGGTCCCCAGAGTAGAAAATAGTCTTGCACATTGGTCATCTTATCAAGCAGAATATTCTGTTCTTCCGTCAGATTTTCGAAAAGCTCATGAATCCCCTTAGTTAGCGCTCTAGGCTTCTTTTCTCCCAACCATAGCGTTTTCTTCTCTTTTTTTGCACCCATGAATTCCCATAAAGACCTGTACAAAGTATTGAATCCACTATCCAATGAATCCTCCTCTATATTCCAGCTTTCGATCGATGTAAAAAGGATGTCATTATATTGCTTGCTTCTCAGCTTCACTTCCACCTCCGATTCATTAATCGACAGTATTGTACACTTGAATATTTGATTCTTGAGTACTGCTTTCGGATTATCACTAAATGGATATAATACGGCAATATCTCCTTCTCTAAAATTTGCCAATCGACTGGTCTCTTCTGTTCGCTCTAAAACAATAGTGGGTACATCATTTCTAGATTTATTTTCTTTGATGACCATTTGCTTCAGCACTGCAAATCGATCTTCTTTCTCTTCTAAATTCTCTAACCACAAAGCGGATAGGCCGTTGGACTTGTTGATACCATGTTCTCCTGTCTTTGCCATTCTATGTTCTCGGCTTATGAATGAGCTGAACTCATTGAAATATGCACGGTCAAGATCTGGCAATGTCGTATAAACTCGCTGAAAACCTTCAATATCCTTCTGAACGAACCCTTTGGCCTGTGGGAAATTATCCGGTTTGATATAGCTATATAGTTCTTGAGCTGCCATACCCGAAGAAGCCATTTTGTATTCTATCGCTATCAGGTCATTTCGAACTTTCATAGCCTCATATTGCTGAGATTTGACAGGAGGAGCATATTTCAGAGACTTATCTGTCAGTTTAGAATATAAAATATAATTATTTGGTTTTCGATGGTAGCCAAAAGCTGATTTAATCATTAGATCATAAAGTAACGTCTGAGAATAATGCGTCGAACTCAGTCCATAAACATTAGCTCTAAACGGTTTTCCACTTTTAAGTTCTACTATATCAAATTGGTTTTTCTCTTTTACATAATGAAATAAATCCAATCTCCCTTGCAATCCAAAATCACGACTATAGAATGAGGGTTCGAGAAATACTTTGTTTCTTTTGATTCCTTGAGCGGATAATTCTGTAGCTACTGTCTTTTTCAAGTTGAGATAATGGATCTTCGAAATAGACACTAGTTCTCGGATGTCTTTATCTTCAAAAACAGCGAGTCCCATAGGATCAAGCTTAAATATCCCTGGCAGAAGGTCGTTGAATTTAACATCTGGATTCGAGATGATCTCGTCAAGGAATAGGTTAGCAATATTTCCGACCATAAGAGGAATAGAATTTTCCATCATCTTGAACTTCCCTATCAACCTAAGCATAGATTCCGTCCCATAATCTTTGAAACAATTTGCTACAGCAGTCACATCCAACAAATAGTCTGGCTCTATTACTATGGCATTCGGAACATGTATACCATCTTCTAGTATCTCAACATCAATGAAATTTACATGAATCGGAAAACTAAACGAACGCCCTAATAACTCAACACTGTCATTAAATAATTCATTCTTGTCTCCTTGATCAAAAACTGCAGTTCTTAATACTGTTGCGTCTTCTTCATCATAAAAATTCACAGTATAATTATCGACATCTACACTGTCTACAATAGCTTCTATAACAGGCTTGAATTTGACAACTTCTTTTTTGTCACCTCGAAATATTTTAATTATATCTTCAGGAATTTCATCCGTTTCAATTACTTTATTCCAAACTTTATTAATTATCTGATCTACCAAAAAAGAACCTAGCTTAACGTAGTGATCAGATTCTAGAGGTATTTTCATACGCTCATTATCCCTACGAAATGTATGCAGATAGTACATAAGAGAAGAATCGAACTTAAATCTATTGGCCATAAAAGCGATCCTAGAAAACAAAGTTGTGAATGTTATTTTCTCATCTTGTGTGACTTCTTCGATAATTGTTGTCAAAAGATTATATAGTGCTTTAGTCTTCTTTTTTGTGGTATATTCGGATGATTCCAAAATCCGAGATTTCGCTTCTAGAAAAATTACTTCTTCACTTTTAATCATACTAAAATTCTATTGTTATTGGATATTATCATGAGCTTGCTATCTCTTAAAAGCATCAATTTACTATCATTTCGAAGAATAATGTAGTGTTTTGCATGTCCTCATTTAAATTTCTCTCAATAATAAAGAATCAAACAATTAATATTAACTAAATAATTTAATCAAAATAACATTAATATGTCAATCAACTTATTAGACATGCTAAAGGATCAAGTTACTGGATCATTGGCAAAACAGGCTAGCGGATTTCTTGGAGAATCAGAAGATAATGTATCTAGTGCACTAGGAGGAATTTTTCCTGTAATATTAGGAGCTGCAGTAGATAAGGCCTCAAAGCCTTCAGAAGCAAGCGAAATTATGGATATGATAGGTGGCCTTGATATGGGTATGCTAGGTGACATCGGAGGATTATTCGGTGGAGGAGCTAGCAGCGTAAATGGTCTTATTAACTCTGGTGGTGGAATCGTAGAATCTCTTTTAGGCGATAAAATGGGAGGAATCGTAAGTATGACTTCTAAAATGTCAGGATTGAAGAGTGGTAGTTCTTCTTCACTTATGAAGATGGCAGCACCATTCCTTATGGGAATAATAGGAAACCAAGTAAGCGGTAAAGGCCTAGGGTTCTTGACAGATATGCTAATGGGACAAAAAGACCACGTAGCAGCAGCTTTACCTTCAGGTATGGGCGATCTATTAGGACTTGGAAATTTATTAGGTGGAGCTAAAGATGTATTAGGAGCAGTAACCGGAGCGGCTACGGGAACAGTGTCAGGCGCAGCTGGCATAGCAGGAGATACAGTATCAAGAGCGGCTAATGTAGCTGGGGATGCAGCAAGTGCAGTAACAGGAGCTGTAGACGACGCAGCAAGCGCACTGACTGGTGTAGCGGAAAATGTAGCGGGTTTAGCTGGTGATGCAGCAAGTGCAGTAACAGGAGCTGTAGACGACGCAGCAAGCGCACTGACTGGTGTAGCGGAAAATGTAGCGGGTTTAGCTGGTGATGCAGCAAAAACTAGTTTAGGATGGATCAAATGGGCACTTCCATTATTATTAATCGGTGGATTAGCGTGGTGGATGACCAATGGACAGAACCCCAAAGAGACTATGGGCAATGCTGATAGTGCAATAGAAAATGGAGCGAATAAAACTGGTGATATGACTAAAGCTAAAGCTAAAGCAGGTACAGTAGCTGCAGGTGATGCATCAAATGCAGCTGAAAATCCTGTTCGAGGTGCTGGTCGGGCAGTAAGTAATTTTGCTAAAAGTTCTTTTGCAACTATAAACGACACAGGAAAAGCAGCGCTTGATAAAACCACATTTGCAGCAAACAGTGCTGGTGGCAAGATGATGGAATTTATCGATGGTGGATTCAAGGGAGATGGTAGAGTGATTTTCAAATACTTAACATTTACTTCAGGATCTGATAAAATCTTTGGCGATTCAGGTGTAGAAGTTGATAATCTTGCAGCTATCTTAAATGCTTACCCTGATGTAAAAATCAATGTAGCTGGACATACTGACAATACTGGAAATGCAGAAGCTAACAAAACACTATCTGAAAACAGAGCTAAATCTGTGAAGCAAAGATTGATGAATGCGGGTATTTCTCCTTCAAGAGTAGCGACTCAAGGATTTGGTGCAGCTACCCCTGTAGCATCTAACGATACTAAAGAAGGTCAAGCACAGAATAGAAGAATCGAAGTGACGATTGCTAAGTAATTAGGAATTTTATTTCTGAGATAAAATATGGACCCGCCTATTTTATTGGTGGGTCTTTTTTATTGAAGAATATGTCAGGGGGCTTCAGATATTCACTAAGTATCTGAATGTCGACAAATAAAGTATTAGCACTAATGATGAAGCAAACCGTTTTAATATCTTTTTACGTAAAACGGTAATGATTTTCAAACAAGTGTTATCGCTCGCAGCGACCGGTATCTATTTTTTTCATTGAAAAAAAACTACGCGCGTTTGCTCTGTAATGAGTGTTTGTTGCACAACGGGTATTTGTTGCACAACGGGTATTTGTTACACAACGGGTGTTTGTTACACAAGCCATCCCTTATACCATCCCTTATACCATCCCTTATACCATCCCTTATACCATATCTCATAACACTCTTCACTCAAACACTTTTGCCTTTTTAACGCTATTTCAAACTCCATTTTCCTAACCCAACTGATGTCATTTGCAAAATAAAAAATAGGAAATTATTTCCTATTTACTTCTGAACATCTCTAAGTTATAGTATCCTATGGCTTCTGGAAGTAATTGTGAAGGAATGTTAAGCATATTTTCAAATCATAAATTACCGATTTTCTCAACCCCATCATAGAGTACAACTTGATAAAAAAATTGTCTATCAAATATTTACCAGCTGACATGCTTCTATTCATAATTGTCTTTTTCTGCATCCCTAATCCATTTCCCAACCCAATCTGAAATGAATGGTATTCCATTCATCAAACTAAGGAGACTCATCGGCATCCCTAAAATCGTTCTTTTGAATGCTTTGGGATTCCTTCTATAATCATGTCTATAACTAAAGTAGAAAAACACAATTAACAGTCCAATACAAAATAATATCTCTAAAACAGCCACCATGTCTTGCGTGTTTTGAAAAAATATATCAAATATTAATTTACTATCAGGAGTACCAAAATCAGGCGCATTTCCTAATGTCGTTTTTGCTAAACTGCTTTGTTTTGGATTCTTATATATAGTCAACATCATAAAGCGATTCTGCAATCATGTGATTGGTCTAGCATAAACGAGGTCTTTATAGCATTATTCAACAGTGCGGGCAGATTCAAGCGATTCTGCGATTCAACAAAAACATTTTAAAGAGCACTATTTAATTCATTAAAAAATGACACTCTGAAATGCATTTCTAAAATCAAATTATTGACGTTTCTTAAAAAAGTAAAATACGGGCACTCCCAATAAGAGTATAGCCAACCCTGAAAGTGTAGTCTTGTCCATTCCCAGTGTAGTATTAATCACAAAAGCTACAGTAACTATAAGATACAAAATCGGAATAAGTGGATACCATTTAAGAAGATATTGAGGTGAGGTATTCCTTTTTTCGCTAGTCTCCTTGCGCTCAATATTCTCTGAATTGAAGTTTATGGGATTTTGTGTGGTATCATTACTATTAATCATTTCTGCCCCATATACGTTCTTACGACTTCTGAATACGAATATCGTACTTGTTGCCAATGCCATAAATATAATATCCATAAATGTGGCAAAAGTCATTAGATTATGAAAGTTATTAAAAACAATGATCAATAGAATAGCCCATACCCCTTGGAACATCATAGCCTTGTAAGGTGTCCCGTATTTAGGGTGAAGGTCCGCCAGGCTTTTGAAGAATACTCCATCTTTTGCCATAGCATAATAGATCCTTGGTGCAGACATGGTATAGATGCCAATTGTACCAAAAATAGATATCGTAATAGCAATAGCTACTAGCTTACCTCCATTGGCTAGTACATTCCCTACAGCATCTCCAGCAACCCGATCAGAACCAATAATTCCATCCATTGGTAAGAGCAAAGAATATGCTAGGATCACTAAAATATAGACAATTGTAACGGTCATGGTTCCAAGTAACATAGCCTTAGGAATTGTGCTTTGTGGATTCTTAGTCTCTCCAGCAAGATAAGTAGCATGATGCCATCCTCCAAATGACCAAAATACACCTACGAATGCCAGAAGCATCATAGAAGTTAGATTTTCAGGTTTTTCACTTAGATCAAAATTGAGGGTATGTGTAAGGTCTGGACTGTTATATAATGCCAATCCTAATAGTATAATCGCAAGTAATGCCACCAACTTCAACCCAGTAAATACCTTAGCAAACATATCACTGATTTTTACGCCGATCACATTGACTAATGTCAAAATTGTAATTGTACCTATACCAACGATCTGCTTAGTTGTACCACTCATTTCACCAAAAAACCCTAAAAAGTCCGCAAATCCCATACTCAATGCCGCGAGAGCTCCAGTATTGACTACTAGAAGAATAATCCATCCATAAAGGAATCCAGCAAGATCTCCATATCCTTCTTTCAGAAAAACATAAACTCCACCAGCTCTAGGATGACGTGCTCCCAATTCTGAGAATGTCATAGCACCGAAATAGGTAACTATGCCACCGATCAACCATGCAAGCAATACATATCCGTGATGAGGGAGAAACTCAAATGTTTTAGAAGGGGTAATAAAGATTCCTGACCCTATGCATGCACCGATGGCTATCATCGTTAGCCCACTAAGAGTTAGATCTTTTTTTAGTTTTGACATGTAAGATTATTGTTCATTTAACAAGACAAGCTAAATATATCACATATATTGAGTTATTCTAAAATTAATAATTCAATCTGTTTTATAATTAGACCATGCTATGAAAATGGTCTGCCTATTCTACAATCAACAATTTATGACCTCTATTAGAACTATCATTCTCTGTATACTCGTGTGGACCATTCATGGCTCAATATCAGCACAATACAGTGGTTTAGATTTATTAGGAGGAAAAGATAAAAAAGAAATAAAATTTGAATATGTAAATGGATTTACAATTATAAAGGTCATTTATGGTAGCATATTGTACATGGATTTTTTGCTAGATACAGGTGCATCTCATAATATCTTATTTAAGAAAAATGCCAATGATCTTCTAGGAATTGGTTATTCAGATACTATCATCATAAATGGAGCTGACCTAGATGTAGATATGAAAGCACTCGTCTCACGAAATGTCCCGATCATGCTAGAAGGTACTAATATGATTCTAAGAGATATTATCGTATTAGAGAGAGACTATCTCGATCTTGAAAAAATGCTAGGACGAAGAATAGATGGTATCATAGGTGGTGATTTCTTAAAAGGTCTAGTCATAGAGTTAGACTATAAACAAGGTAATCTTACTATTCATAACCCTAATAACTACAGACCTAATCGCAAGTTTTCAACTCATGATATTGATCTTGTAAATTATAAACCATACTTGAAATGCATTACTCAAATAGAAGACAAGATTGATACATTGAATTACTTACTAGATACAGGTGCATCTCTTGCACTGCTCATACACTCAAACAAAATAGAAGGATTCCGAATGCCCGACAATGTAATTATCGGGCATCTTGGCAAAGGGCTTGGTGGGGATCTGAGTGGATTTATAGGGATGACAAAGCACCTAGAAATGGATCAATATGAGTTTAACAATGTGATATCTAGTTTTCAAGAAATAGACTCTATAATATTAACTAAACGGGATATTGTAAGGGATGGAATTATTGGAAATGAAATTTTATCAAGATTTCATGTAATAATAGACTATGTGCATGAAAAGCTCTACTTAAAACCAATCACTAAACTTAGTAAAGAATTTGCTTTTGACAAAAGTGGTCTTCTAATTTATGCCCTTGGCTCTGAATTAGATCAGTATTATGTTAAAACTGTATATCCAAATACACCCGCTGAATTAGCTGGAATAAAACCAGGAGATAAAATATTAAAAATAGGCTTTTGGCCAATCACGTTTTGTGATTTACAAAAAATCATAAAAAAACTTCAAGGAAAAGAGGGCAAAACAATAAGTATGAAACTACTCAGAAATGGAGAAGAGATAAAAGTAAAATTCAAGTTAAAGAACCTATTTGAATATTAAACAATACCGCATGATGATTATTGAGACACCTAGACTCTACTTACGTAAAATGGTCGAATCTGATGCACAACATGCATATGAATTGAACCTTGATCCTGAAGTAATCAAGTATACTGGAGATGCATCATTCGAAAACATAAAAGAAGCTAGAGATTTCCTTATCAACTATGATCACTATAAAAAATATGGATTCGGTAGATGGGCTGTGATTCGTAAATTAGATGAAGTATTTTTAGGTTGGTGCGGTATAAAGTATAACCCAGAACTTGATGAATATGACATCGGATTTAGATTCTTTAAGAAATATTGGGGAAAGGGATATGCAACAGAAAGTGCAAAAGCATGTATTGATTGGGTATTTCAAAATATAGACACTAAAGAAATAATAGGTCGTGCAATGCCTCAAAATATAGCATCGTACAAAGTATTAGAAAAGGTCGGTCTTAAACATTATAAAACAATTGAGATGGAGCATGGTCAATTATTGATATACAAAATTTGTGATGGTTTTTAATCTTATGATTACCCCTTTCCGCTCTCTATTCAACAGATATGTTTTTTTCTTGTACATGAAAAATGGTTCGATATATATTGACTCTACTATTGATCTATTATGCAATAAGTTTAGTTCTGAAACATTACATAGGATTAATAGAAAAATGATAGTTTCAACAGTATCCCTTAGTGGTAACAATTATTATTTTAACAATAGACTAAAACTAGATTTGTCACCAATCGACACTATTTAAGTGATTGTTAGCAAAGATAGTATCTACGCATTTAGGAATTGGCTAAACAATGACCAATGCCCCTCCGATAATATGATGCAGAATAGACAATCAGAATAGTAATTTTAATCAATTATGAATTAGTTTTGCACTCCTAATCATTTGAGGAAATAACATCCTAAATCATTGACAAATTAGCAAATGAATAAAAAATTACTTCTTGAACTTATCTGGTGGATAGCGACAATAATAATAGTTGTTCTTTTCATTTTTCCTATATACAATACGGTAGGTGACAAATACATATTTTATATCTCGAACATATTTTTCATTGTACTTTTTATCACATTTACAAGATATATATTTTTGTTAAAATACACATTTATTGCTGACAATAAAAAGCTCAAAGTAGCATTGGTTTTCATTCCTATTTTACTATTTTTCTATGCGATAGATAGCTTATTTGACTTTCAGGATTATATTGATCGACAGGAACATATAGAAATGCTAAGTCATTTATCACCTGATAGGGCTATCGAAATATCTAAATACATTAAATATCAATTCCTATTCTTTGGAACTGGTGGCATGATGGTCATCTTTATGCTTCCTGTAAGAATGATCGTATCGATATGGAGAGGAATCAATAGAGGTACTATATAATTCATCGCTAGCTTCTCTAAAATCAATTTATGATCGGAAACAAATACGAAGTCTTGTGCTTTCAAGCGTTTTGAGATGTAACGATTATTGCAAATATCACCTAGGCACAATTCTAGAAGCAAGAATCATTAAAGAAGAAGCATATCAAGTATTTGTGATCCTAGATCTATTAGGTGGATCAATCTGTATCCCACATATTAAAATTCGATGGATATCAGAAGGAATGAGTAGTGGAGGCAAAGGATAAATAAGTATTATACATCAATCATACAAGACTTAAAACAAGCTTACATATCCAAAATGCAGTTTTGTATTTCCAAAATCTAGCGGATTACCTAACCGTTTACCCGCTGCAAAGGAGACATTGAATATTCCAGCAGGTGTGGCAAAGTTGATACCCATTCCAAAGCTGATCGCCGAATCCCATATCTGTTCTTCCCCATCTTTGACATGGGTGATGCCATAGTCTACAAATGGAAAACTCAGGTAAGAGTTTCTATCTAAAAGAAGCCGGAACTCTATCGTGGACACCAAATACCTATCCGTAAGAATGCTCTGTTCATCAAACCCACGTAAGAGTTTATTTCCTCCAATCCTATGAAGTTCGTTATCATATAATCGCTCTTCGTTGTATTGTAGACCGCCATCTATCCCAAGCTTTAGTGTTGCAACTTTGAACGCAGGTATATATAACGCTGCAGATAAATTTACTTCTGTTTGAAATGTATTAAATTTCAACAAATCATACGCCATTACAAAGTCAATCGACTCTGTAGAAAGAGCCTCGATAGCATTGTTTCGGCTAATTTTTTTGATACCCACAGTACCACCAAGCTTAATGTCCCAACCTTTTGACGGGCTGAATCTATAATCTAAATCACTGGCAGCAAACTCTATCCCTCCACCATTGTATATAACATCTAATTTGGGCGGCAGCATTTTACTTGCTATGATACTTATTGTATCTAATTCGATAAGTCGAGAAGACTTATTGTTCCATGAAGCTTTAAGCGTAGCATTTCCATCAAATTGATATAAAATCCCAGCATCGAATATAGTCTCTCTAAACTCCTCATTGAAATAGATCCCTCCTTTAACATCCGCACCAATTGGGAGGTTAAAAAGATATGGATACTTAAATCTCAACTCAAGTTGTTGGGTAGGATTGATTCTTAGAAAGTTCACATATATGTATTCTCCTTGTCCCAGTCTATTATACATTTCCGCCGTGAATTCTCCTGTAATATTGAACTTAGTTTCACCAGCGACTGTAGAAGGCAGCACTCCGATAAGAAAATCGAAACGAGACGCTTTTTTTTGTTTCAAATATAACTGAACCTGGGCATAATCATTAGCAAACTTTATAACTGGAGTACTATCTAATTCCAAATAAATTAGATCATTGATTCTTCTACTTATATTATTTATTTTCGCTCTAGAGTATGGATCTTTTGCTTTTATATTCAGATATCGATCTAAGAAGCGTTGTCGGATATCGACATTCCCATTTATATTAAGACTATCAAAAGGAATAAATTTCTTTCTATCTAATTTTAGCTTTCCACTGAGTTTACTATTTTGTATTGAGGTGCTATCTAAACTTACTTTGGCAAATGGGTAACCATTATTTTCTAAATAGGTCAAGAGTGATTCTGTGTAATCTTTGATCATAGATTGGCGAATCATCTTATCCTGCCATCTCACGTTCTTTAAACCCGATGCGCTCACAATTCCCTGTTGCTCATTTGTAACCTTGATGTTTCCAAAAGTATATTGCTCTCCAATAAAAACATGAGCACTAATTATTTCTTCATCACCCAATACCGTATCGAGAGTTGCTGTAAGATAACCTTGCGACCATAACTCCGAAATATCCGACTGCACCATTGACAGAAACGAAAGAGAATCTTTAACCTCAAGTGACTTTTCGAAATTATCTTCAATAAAATCTAAAGAAATACTGTCGATAGCTACCACCTCATACTGGATGATTGACTGAGCTATTGCAACTCTCATGCACAGGCAGTATAAAATGGCTGCTAGAAATATTTTTTTATGACTTAAAAAATGAGCGATCAATATTTTAGGCTTAATTATCAATTATTAACGTTGATATTTCCATTGCTGTTGTCAATATACGAGTAGTTAATATAAATATATTTTACGATGAGTATTCTTCGTTTGCTACTATTTAGTTGCTTTATACTTTTTCATAAACGCTAATTATAGAAATGAATTTTAATAAATGTAGTGGAAACTATCAACAGAATCTATGGAATCGTATAATTACTACAAAAGATAAAACGTAACTTTGCATCACAAATCAATAATAACACAATGTTTAAAATAAATATACATCTTAAGTTTGCCCTCATTGCTATCTTTTTAGGTGGTGGAATCATACTTGCATTTACGCAAGGATTTTGGTATGCATTCATCTTTCTACTTATTGGTATCGGACTATTGGCAAGTTACTTCCTACTCGGAACTATACAGTCAGCTGCTGAAATGGTCCAGACTATGGATCTGGAAGGTGCAGAAAAAAGATTGAATCTTACTTATTTTCCCAATTTACTTCTTTCGGCTAATAAGCCATACTATTATATTATAAGAGGTACGATTGCTATGCAAAGAAATGATATTACCGCTGCAGAAGGTTACTTGACTGAAGCTCTTGAGCTTAATCCTGCTGATTCAGAAAAAGGGATGGTGTTACTTCAGTTAGCAAACATCAGTGCTCAAAAAAATAAATGGACATCCGCTCAAAACTATTATAGAGATGCTAAGAAACTCAATATCACTGAACCACAATTAAAAGCACAAGTTGAAGAATTCGGAAAGGCGCTTAAGAATAGAGGACAAGCCAAATCTGGTCAAGGTATGGGAAGAAAAGGTCAACAAATGACGCAAGGTGGAAAAAGCAAGAGAAGAAGACCTAAGATGAGATAGATTTTTAGACGTTAAC
>JBLHWH010000108.1:0-21361 GCA_047628935.1 Halioglobus sp.
GATTTGTTGCATTAGTCGGATTTGGAATTTTGGCTTATAAAGCGAATGAAGACAATTTGAATACAGAAATGATTATTTATGGTGCACTTGCACTACTATTTCAACCGATATTTAAAATCGCACTTGGAAGAGAATTGTGGAACATTGTAGATGTGATTGTCGGAATTGGACTAATAGCAAGCATATTTATTATCAGAAATAAAGCAACGACCCCTAATTAAAGGAAAGTATGTACTTTGAATTCTATGGAAATAGAGATCTCATAGAAGAAGAATATTAAAACATAACAACATAAATGCAAAAATCACACTCAAAACTCATATCATTCATCTGGTCTATCGCAGACGATTGCCTACGGGATGTATATGTACGAGGAAAATATAGAGATGTAATACTACCGATGGTCGTGCTACGAAGACTTGATGCCCTACTAGAACCTACAAAAGATGCAGTAGCGGAAGAAGTCCTGTACCAGAAAGAAGAGATGGAAAACATCGAACTTATGGAGAAGGATCTTCAGAAAGCTTCAGGGTATGTATTCTTCAATACCAGTAAGTGGACCATGCAGCGATTACAGAAAACAGCTAGTAATAGTCAACAATTACTCTTGGCAAATTTTGAAGAATACCTTAATGGCTTCAGCTCCAATGTAAAGGAGATCATCGATAAGTTCAACCTTCGGAATCAGATAAGCCACATGGCGAGTAAGGATGTATTACTCGATGTTTTAGAGAAATTCACCTCTACTGATATCAACTTGACGCCTTATGGTAAATTGGATACGGAAGGCAGAACACTACCTGGTCTTTCTAACTTAGGGATGGGCTATGTATTCGAAGAACTGATCCGAAAGTTCAATGAAGAGAACAATGAGGAAGCTGGAGAACACTTCACTCCGAGAGAAGTGATTGATCTGATGACTCACTTGATATTTGACCCTATTAAGGATAATATCCCTCCGGTCATTACAATCTATGATCCGGCTTGTGGATCAGGTGGAATGTTGACCGAAGCACAGAACTTCATCAAAGATCCTGAGGGACAAATAAAAGCCACAGGCGATGTCTATCTCTATGGAAAAGAAATCAATGATGAAACTTATGCCATCTGCAAGTCAGATATGATGATCAAGGGTAATAACCCTAAGAATATAAGAGTTGGGAGTACGTTATCTACAGACGAATTTGCAGGAAAAC
Organism: Halioglobus sp.; assembly: GCA_047628935.1. GTDB lineage: Bacteria > Bacteroidota > Bacteroidia > Chitinophagales > Saprospiraceae > CAJXUU01. The sequence continues at coordinate 1,197 of JBLHWH010000108.1, forward strand.
AGTTTGACATTATGATGTCAAATCCTCCTTATGGTAAATCATGGAGCAGTGAGGTGAAATATATAAAGGATGGCAAGGATATCATAGACCCTAGATTTATTATCCAACTAAAGAATTACTGGAATGAATCTGAAGAAGCAGCCGCAACTCCTCGTACGTCTGATGGTCAGTTGCTCTTCCTTATGGAGATGGTCAATAAAATGAAGCAGCTCACTGTAAGTCCAGCAGGTAGTCGGATCGCTTCTGTACATAATGGATCGAGCCTTTTTACAGGGGATGCAGGGAGTGGTGAGAGTAATATCAGGCGACACATCATAGAGAATGATCTACTAGAAGCCATCATCCAATTGCCTAATAACCTATTCTACAATACGGGTATCACAACGTACATATGGCTCCTATCCAACAAGAAAGCGGCCAATCGCCAAGGAAAAGTCCAACTCATAGATGCCAGCCAACGCTACCAAAAGCTGCGTAAAAATCTAGGAAACAAAAACTGTGAATTCTCAGATGATCACATCAAAGAAATACTGGCAGCATATACCGATATGAAAGATATAGATCGCACCAAAGACGATGATCTTGCGGTAAAAGTATTTGACAATAAGGACTTCGGATATTACAAGGTGACAATAGAGCGCCCTCTCCGACTAGCAGCACAATTCACCCCGGAACACATAGAAACACTACGCTATGACAAATCATTACTCGCTCCCATGCAACATGCATATGAGACGTATGGCACAGAGATCTACACCAACCTAGACACTTATATCAAAGACATCCTCAAATGGTGCGAGGACAATGATATCAGTCTCTCAAGCAAGCACAAGAAAAGCCTCAATGACATCAACTTCTGGAAATCAAAAGATGACTTAGTACTTACTGCCAATACTCTATTAGATGCAATAGGTCAAAATACATACACAGACTACAATACATTCTCCAAACTGGTGGACGATCACATCAAAAAAGTGGGTATCAAGCTATCTGGATCAGAAAAAAAGGCAATACTCTCTGCAATAACTTGGTATGATGAAACTGCAGAAAAAGTAGTGAAGAAAAAAGTAAAACTAAGTGGTGACAGACTGGATAAACTTCTGCGCCATCTTGAATGTAAGCAAAATGAACTGTCCCTCCACGGTTACTACCCGAGTCAGACAAAAAATGAATACATACAATATGAGACAAGCAGTGATCATAGAGACACAGAAAATGTACCCGTAGGTGATAGTATCCAAGATTACTTCATAAAAGAAGTATATCCGCATGTCGACGAAGCTTGGATCAATATGGATAGTACCAAGATTGGATATGAAATCAGCTTCAATAAGTATTTCTATCAGCATAAACCGTTGCGATCAATTAAGACTGTGACTACTGAAATAATAGATCTAGAGAAAGAGAGTGAAGGATTATTAAGTGAAATATTGGGACTATGAACAAATCAATCTATTTTAGTTTAAAAAGAATTAAATATATAACTGAAATTAATAAATACGTACTCCCTGAATCAACGCAAAGGCTCACAGAAATAAAATATGTAGATATAGGGAACGTTTCATATAATGAAGGAATTGGCCAAACTCAAGTATTTACTTTTAGTAAGGCTCCGAGCAGAGCTAGAAGATTAACCGAACTAGGAGATGTTATCGTCTCCACCGTAAGAACTTATTTAAAAGCTATTGCACCAATCGATTCATTAGAAAAAACTAACTATGTTTATTCAACAGGTTTTGCGATATTATCACCATACGGCATTACACCTTCATATCTGAAACATGCAATTAGATCTGATTACTTTACAAACAAGGTTGATAAAGCGTCTATTGGCATAAGCTACCCCTCTATCAACTCGGCCGCCCTAGGTTCTATTAAGATTCCCGTCCCCCCAGTCTCCGAACAAACTCGAATAGCCAAATTCCTAGATGAAAAATGTGTCAAAATAGACAAATCCATCGCTCAAAAAGAACGGCTCATCGAACTACTAGAAGAGCGAAAGCAGATCATCATCCAAGAAGCAGTCACCAAAGGTCTACCGTATGCAGAAAGAGTAAAAGCTGGTCTACCCGCAGAAGTAAAGATGAAAGATAGCGGGATTGAATGGATTGGGAAGATTCCAGAGAATTGGAAAGTGAGCCCTGGATTTACGGTTTTCAAAAATGTAAAGCAATCCAATAAAGGATTAAAGGAAGAAACCGTTCTTTCTTTGAGTTATGGAAAAATAATAATTAAACCAAAAAATAAACTATTTGGATTGGTACCAGAATCATTTGAAACGTATCAAATTGTAAAACCCAATGATGTTATTGTTCGATGTATGGATCTGCAGAATGATAAGACAAGTTTAAGGTTTGGCATAGTAGAAAATTTAGGAATTATTTCAAGCGCTTATCTTAATTTAAGAATTATTAGTGAAGTTCTTCCAGAATATTTACATCGTTACTTTCATGTAATGGACAAGGTTAAAGAAATCTATAAGTACGGTTCTGGTTTAAGACAGAACTTAAGTTTTAATGATTTTAAAAGAATGCCAATTCTTATTTTTTCACAAAATGAACAATACTTAATAATTGACTATTTGTCCAAAATTGAACTTAAAATAAATTCTTTGAAAAAAAACCAACTTTCTCAAATCCTAAAACTCAAAGAATACAAAGCCACATTAATAGACAGTTTAGTAACGGGAAAGGTGCGAGTGATGGAGAATGGGAAATTGGGAACGGAATCTACTCACCCTCAAAATAATTAATCATGCAGCTGTGGAGAATAAATCTTAAGCCTCAAAATGCAGCTAGTATAGATCCTAGGGAGCGATGTATTACTAGTAAGATAGTTGGTATAGGATGGCCATTAGAAAACAAAGAAGTCCCGATCGATAAAGCTGATTACTATCACAAGGGCTGGCTCGAATATAAAGATAGAAAGAAAGACAAAGGCTGGAAGGGAGCGGCTGATGCTATATGCCACAAAATACAGATTGATGATCTAGTATGGACTCGTACGCTTAATGGTGTCTATTATATTGGTAGAGTAACTAGTGATTGGCGGTACGATTCATCAGATGATGCATATGAAGCTGACATATTAAATGTTCGGGATTGTGACTGGCAAATAGTCGGTACTGTAGGCGATGTTCCTGGGAAAGTTGCGACTTCATTTATGAACCAAACACTCAGGAGGGTTCCTGGACCAGGTGTTATGTCGTTTTCTAAGATCACGTATAATCGTTTATCAGATCAGCATTTTTATGACTTAACTGATATGGGCGCAGGAAACATCTTTAACTTCCTCCTACCCGATGAGGTGGAAGATATCGTTGCTCTTTACTTACAAAAGGAGAAAGGCCTTCTTGTCCTTCCTTCTACAGGAAAAATAAACACCTCACATTACGAATTCGAAATGATCAACCCTACCAATGGTGAGCCCACTTTCGTTCAAGTAAAAAATGGTGCGGAAAACCTGATTTGTGATCAATATGACAAAAAGTATGGACATTTTTATTTATTCACATCAAGTGGTAACTATATCGGAGAAGAACCTTCACATATCACATGCATCACAGCAAAAGAAATAAAGGATTTCATTGATATTAACCCTACGATAATGCCACCATCTGTCAGAAAAAGATTAGAGTATTATAAAAGTATTAATTTAGTGTAATGGTACCCAAAAAGCAAAGTCCACTGAGGTCTTAAATAGATATTTTCCTCAAATAAACCAAAAGCGAAGAAAAGTGAAAAGCAAAACTAACGAAGAAGCCTTAGAGATAGCCATAGAAAAAGCGTTAACAGGAAGTAACCGAGAGGTAATTAAACAAGAAGGAAATGATATCCTAGAAAGCCAAGAGAGATATCGAGGTGGCAATGGTTATTACATTGGACAGCCATCTGACTTCAATGCACAGTATGCTGTAGATGAAGTAAGGCTTTGGGATTTCCTAAATAACACACAATCACTCGAATTAGAGAAGATTGCAGGTTCTGATAGGAAACTAAAAATACTCAGTCAGTTCAATAAAATCGTTAAGAAGTACGGTATTCTTTATGTACTCAAGAAAGGACTTGATGTAGATAATGCCCATTTCACTATGCTTTATGTACTTCCACTTGTAAGTAGTAGTGATGCTGTAAAGGAAAACTTTGAAAAAAATCAATTTAGTGTCACTCGACAGGTTCAGTATAATCTAGAGAATAAGCTGGAAGAGATCGATATGGTTATCTTCCTCAATGGTCTACCCATCATCACTATAGAACTTAAAAATCCATGGACTCACCAGACTGCCAGATACCATGGTCAAAAACAATATAAAAACGATAGAGATCCTAGACAACCACTACTACAATTTGGAAGATGTATAGTACATATGGCTGTAGATACAGATGAGGTGTACATGACTACAAAATTAAAAGGAAAAGGTACTTTCTTTCTTCCATTCAATAAAGGATATAACAATGGACAAGGAAATCCGCCTAATCCGTTCGGACATAAAACTCAATATCTATGGGATGAGGTCTTTTCGCGTCCAAGCTTAGCCAATATCATTCAACATTTTGTTCGTCTGAATGGTAAAAAGAAAGATCCGCTTCGAGACCGAATACTATTCTTCCCTAGATATCATCAACTCGATGTAGTACGTCAAATTCTTAATCATGCAGCTAATGAAGGACTTGGTCATACCTATCTCATCCAGCACTCTGCAGGTTCTGGTAAGTCTAACAGTATCACATGGGCGGTATATCAACTTATTGAAGTATACCCAGAAAATGAAAAAGCAAGAGGATCAAAGGACAAAGAGTCACCCTTGTTTGATACAGTAATAGTAGTCACAGACAGACGCCTCCTTGACAGACAGTTAAGAGATAACATTAAGGAGTTCTCAGAAGTAGGTAATATCGTAGCTTCCGCACATTCTAGTAAAGAGCTTAAAGAGCACTTAGAAAATGGAAAACGTATCATAACTACTACGATCCAGAAATTTCCATTCATCCTTGATGGTGTGGGAGATCTCAGTGATAGAAATTTTGCCGTTGTTATTGATGAAGCACATAGTAGTCAGGGAGGAATAGCCGCAGGTAAGCTTAATGAAGTGATTGGTCAAAATGATGATGAGGAAGATGGTCAAGATAAAATATTAGAAGCCATCAAGGCAAGAAAAATGAAAGGCAATGCATCATACATGGCATTCACAGCGACTCCGAAGAATACAACATTGGAGCGATTTGGTACAAAACAAAAAGATGGATCGTTTAAGCCTTTCCACCTTTATTCAATGAAGCAAGCTATCCAAGAAGGATTTATCAAAGATGTACTAGCTAACTATACGACCTATAAGAGTTACTATGAAATAGATAAGTCTGTAAAAGAAAATCCATTGTTTGATTCAGTCAAAGCTCAGAAGAAGCTTAAAGCTTTTGTAGAACGTAACCCAAGTACCATCCAGACTAAGGCGGAGATCATGCTCGATCACTTCATGTCTCATGTCGTCAATAAAAAACGACTTAAAGGTAAGGCAAAAGGAATGATTGTGACCCAGAGTATCGAGTCAGCCATCAGGTATTTCAAAGCAATTCAGGAACTACTTAAAGATAAAGGGCGACCGTTTAGAATTATCGTAGCATTCTCAGGTAGTAAAATCGTTGATGGAATGGAGTGGACTGAAGACAGTATAAATGATCTACCTAAACAGCTAGACAATGCAAAACCTACTGATCCAGATTACATATCTGATAAGATTGCTAGATTCTTTGACATGGAAGAGTATCGACTATTGATCGTAGCCAATAAGTATCTCACAGGGTTTGACCAACCAAAGTTATGCACGATGTATATCGACAAAAAACTACAGCATGTAATGGCAGTTCAAGCTTTATCTAGGCTCAACAGATCAGCGGACAAACTCGGTAAAAAAACGGAGGATTTATTTATTCTAGATTTCTTCAATACAGTAGACGATATGCAATCATCTTTTGATCCCTTCTATACATCTACCACATTAAGTGGTGCAACTGATGTCAATGTCCTTCATGAGTTACTATCGCTTCTAGGAGATGCAGAGGTTTATGAATGGTCAGAAGTAGAAGGATTTAATGAAAAGTATTTTAATGGGGCGGATGCTCAATTCCTTAGTCCCTATATTGACATTGCCGCTGCAAGATTCAACGAAGACCTATCGCTTAGCGATGAGGATAAAGCTGACTTTAAAATCAAAGCAAAACACTTCGTAAAGATTTATGGTCAAGTATCTTCAATCATCACATTCGAAATGGTAAAATGGGAGCAACTATTTTGGTTCTTAAAATTCCTAATACCCAAACTTATCATTAAGGATAAAGAAAAGGATTCATTAGACGAACTTCTAAATTCAGTAGATCTTTCTACATATGGACTAGAACGTACTCGACTCAATGAAAAGATCACACTCAATGATGAGGAAACTTCCTTTGACCCTCAGAATGCCAATCCAAGAGGTGCCCACGGCAATGATGAAGACAAAGACCCACTAGATGATATTATCAAAGCTTTCAACGAACGGTGGTATCAAGGATGGGATGCAACTCCTGAAGAACAAAGAGTTAAGTTCATCTCTCTTGGAAAACACGTTGTAGATCACCCAGATTATGAGGAGAAATATAAAAATAACCCAGACTCGCAAAATCGCGAAATAGCCTTCAAGAAGATACTGGATGATGTAATGTCAGATCAACGTAGGAAAGAACTCGAGTTGTACAAAATGTATAGTAGAGATGAAAGCTTCATGACAGCATTCATGGAGACCATGAAGAGAATGGTGAAAGAGTGATCAATTATTCCTTATTAGGAAGAAGCAATAAGAAGATATTAAAATTAGAAGCTGAAAATCATCTCAATCTAACCTGTAACAAATAATCATGCAAAAATTTATACACCAAGAACCTGACAAACTTTTACACCAAGAAACTGACAACACCTATCACCAACTTTCAATAGAGAATTTATCTCAATTGTTTAACAAAGCTTGTTTAGATGCAATACACTGGTGGATACATAGAGAATACAAATACCATATTTCATTTACCCACTCTAAGAATGATTTGCAATCTTCCTTTTTACAATTCACAAAAGACTACTCAGTTTTTACAAGAATAGAATCCAATAAAAGATTGGAGATATTAAATAAACTTCAGAATGCAGATTTTATTAAAAACATAAGTATTGATGGAAGTGAACTAGATCTGGATAGTTATTTACATTTAACTGAAACTTCTTATGAAAGAGAGAAGGATGGGATGTTGATTCGATCATATCATTTATCCATGCTAACCAAATTTGCTACTCTTATCAATCCTGAAGAATTTACGATGTTAGACACTAATGCTGTAACATCACTTGGAAGAATTCTCGAAGCTTATGATTTCGATTTTTCAAAATCTCAATTGAAGAAAGATTATTCCTATTTTAAGACAGGTTTTGATCACTATTCTGAAATAGTAAAACAATACAGATATTATACTGATTTGACAAGCCATTACAATTATTTAAAGGATAATTTTAAAGAATACCCCATCTCAGAAACAGCATTTCAAAATCGAGTTTTAGATAAATTCTTATGGCATATGCATAATGAAAAAGTATTTGATGATCCGTCTAATATTGAACTATAAATATCCTTCAAAATGAAAACACCCAACCTCTTCATTGAAGTTCTAGACATATGGATCTATGCTGTATTTCAGTCGTTTGAGTTACAATATCTCTGGATCAGCAAATACCCAGCTCACAAAACAATCACCATTTCATCATAACAAGAAATAAACGATTTACAAACATGAAAGTCATACTACCAGATTCCTTTTTCACAACATATTTAGATTTTAGAACATCAGATCAATACGATGAAGAATATAAGTGGATAGCATACAAGCATTGGCTACAACATTGGAATTGGTCAACTACTGATAAAATAACAATGTTGAATAAGTGTTTTGTTTCAGGTATAGGAGAGAATCTATGGCAAAGTAGTCATTACTACCCTATCAAGATGTTACTCGGGTTTCTAGAATTTTCTCAAGATGATACCATTTCAATAATAGATAGTTTATTTGATGAATCACTGCCCCTAGATTCTAGAATGTCTGACTTCAAAGCAAATGGCAAGAAATTACTTGCTTCATTAAATCAGGCAAAAGGTGAAGACTTGAAATCTCACTACTTTAGTGAAAGATTTGGGTCTTTATTATTATCAATACAGTACCCAGAAAAATATGCCTATTACAAACATGGTGTATTTTCTAAGTTCTCTAAATCAATGGACATAGAGGGCCCAAAGAAAGGATCAAGTGCCAACTATCAAACGTTCATGGACACAATAGATGAACTTAAAACTGAGGTACAAAATAACGAGCATTTCATAAAGACATATAGAGAATTCACGGGCAAGGAGGAATATTATAATGACGAGCAATTATTATTATTGAGTCAAGATCTAATGTATACCAACGAATTGATCAATCAAACTAAAGCTGAATCAATAGTTAACACTAATAGAGAAGCAAGCTATTGGCTTTATGCTCCAGGCCAAAATGCAAACATGTGGGATTCATTCTACTCCGACGGAATTATTGCATTGGGATGGGATCAGCTTGGAGACCTAACTAAGTATAAAGGAAAAAGTGAAATAGCTAAAAATCTCATTAAACTTGACACATCGGGAAACGCGTCTTCGAAAAAGAATAATTCACTAGCGAACCATGAATTCGATAAAGTTCTTAAGCCAGGTGACATCGTCTTTTGTAAGAATGGATTATCGCAGATTGTTGGATGCGGCATTATTACTGGAGAGTATTATTTCGATGAAGATGCAGCGGTATATAAGTCAAGAAGAAAGATAAAGTGGACTCATAAAGGAGAATGGAAAGTAACTTGGGACTTGGTCAATAAAACGTTGACCGATATCACTAAATACAAAGGAAAAAATTGGAACAGAGAAAAAGAGGAACAATTCCGTCAATTTGATTCTTATGGTGAATGCTTATTAGCTTTGGTAAATGGTACCTTTATACCAGATGCTAGCAATCAAAATGAAAAACCAATAAATAAGCTTGATCTATCTCTCAACACAATCCTCTACGGCCCCCCCGGCACAGGAAAAACATATCAACTTCAAAAAACATACTTCCCTAAATTCACAGAAATCAAGAAAAAGAGTCAAAAGGAAACCCTTCTAAGCATTGCTTCTTCATATTCTTGGTGGGAACTGATTTCTATTGCTGTGCTTGATCTAGGAGAATCGAAAGTTGTGGATATATTCAAACACCCTTTGATCCAAGTGAAATCTGAATTGTCTTCTTCTAAAACTCCACAAAACACAATATGGGCAATGCTGCAAAGACATACAAAGCAAGACTGCCCTAATGTTAATTTCACAAAGAGGACGTTCCCTCAATATTTCTGGAAAACAGAAAACTCAGAATGGTCAATAGATGAGAAAATATTAAGTCAGGAGAAACCAGAATTAGCTGAAGAATTAGAAAAGCTAAACACCAATCAAGACAATGCAACAGAGATCAAAAGATACCATTTTGTTACATTCCATCAATCGTTCACTTATGAAGATTTCATTGAAGGCATCAAACCAAAAATGACAGATGATAGCGAGGGAAATATTGAATATGAAATTCAGGATGGAATATTTAAACAAATAGCCAATACTGCTCGAGCAGATAGCGAAAATGATTATTGTCTCTTCATTGATGAAATCAATAGGGGTAATGTATCTTCAATTTTTGGAGAACTGATCACTCTGATAGAAGATGACAAACGACAAGGAAATGAAAACGAATTGTCACTGATTCTTCCATACAGTAAATCAGTATTTTCAGTCCCGAACAATCTTTATATTATTGGCACAATGAACACTGCAGACAGATCTGTAGAAGCATTAGATTCAGCGTTAAGACGAAGGTTTTCATTTATAGAGATGTCCTCCAAACCAGCATTACTTTCTAATTCAGCTAATAATGGATCTATTGGAGATATTGACCTAATACAATTACTCAAAACTATTAATCTTAGGATATCCAAGTTGATAGATAGTGATCATGCTATAGGGCATTCATACTTCTTTAAGGTGACAACTAAGCAAGGCTTGATAACAGTTTTTAAAGATAAAGTGATACCCTTGCTCGAAGAGTATTTCTTCGGGGATCTTGGTAAGCTTGGTTTAATTCTAGGTAAATCATTTATAAAGGAGTCGAATGCATCTCAAAACATTAGAATGAAAACTTTCAATGGTTATGGAGGTAACTACTCTGATGATATGAATGAGAAAAAAGTTTTCAAGATCACCTCTTCTAATGGTTGGGATTTCAAAGACATTTACATTGACTAATCTTCCAATGCGAGTATTCGAACATGAAAAATTGACCCTCCGCTCTGATAAGATGGGAAGACGTCTCACTCAAGCACAGCTTGATAGTCTTATCATATTCAATACTGAAAACAATAATAAGTACTTCACTGTAATACATAATGGAGTAAAATTTTCCCAATATGTGGGAGTCATACAAGTTGGTAAACTAACTATAGAAATACTTCCCAAAGCTGACAAAATAAGTACTACGGATGATAATGACTACCTCCTATGGAGAAATGTGTTGTTGGATATGTTATGTATTTCCAACAGAATTTCTGTTGATGCCATTCACGAAGCCAATCTAAAAAAGAGACACAATTCCATACTAGATCTTTACTTTAGCATCTTTGTATCTCAATTGGAAGTATTGGTAAGGAGAGGTTTGTTCAAAGAGTATAAATCTAACTCAAGCAACCTCCCTGCCCTAAAAGGCAAACTAAATTTCAGCAAAAATATCCAATACAACATTGTTAGGAAAGATAGATTTTACACAGATCATCAAGTTTATAGTTATGACCATCGTGTAAATCAAGTCTTATCAAAGGCACTAGAGGCAATAGAAAGTCTCTCTGTAAATCAACAAATCTTAGATAAAGTAAAGCAGCTTAAATCACTATTTCCAGAACAGCAATCTATAGTGATCCAAGAATCCACATTTACTAAGATCAGAATATCAAGGAAGCTTATACCATATCAAGAAATATTAAAGATAGCAGAAATCATTCTACTCAATTATTCACCAGAAATTAAGTCAGGTGGTACCAAGCTCCTTGCTTTATTATTTGATATGAATAAGCTATGGGAATCATTTATTTACCTGATGTTAACAAAAGTACAGGATGATAATTTTAGGGTAAAAGGACAACAATCAAGAAAGTTTTGGAATGACAGAACTGTAAGACCCGATATTATCATCGAGTATAATGATCAAGTCTTTGTAATTGATACAAAATGGAAGGTTGTGGAATCTGATAAAGCTTCTGATAGTGATCTAAAACAGCTCTATGTGTATAACATGTATTGGGACGCACCCATTAGTATACTTCTATATCCTGGCAATAATAAAAAAGATAGCATTGTAGGGACTTACCATAAAGGACAACCAAATAAACAAACTATTAACAAGTGCATATTGAGTTTCATTTCAGTAATTGATGAGAAGAATAAGTTGGATAGAAATATTGGACAAAAGATCAAATCACTAGTTTCAGAATCTGCATATAAACGGACACCATCTTTGGACTACCTTCCAACTACTCTTCACTGATAATTACCAAATGTTAAAACCATGAAAACCCATTCAAATATGTACAATTTCAACCAACTCTCAGTCGAGGATCTCATATCAAAATGGAACTATTTTGTAGCCTCTTCAAATTACTTTATTAGTAGTAACCGTTCAGCATATATAAGGGCTCTTAAAGATGCTTTAAATGAAAAAGGAAACACCTTTCCCTTAGAAATTAACCAACGTATCAGGGTAACAAAATCAGGAAAAATCAAACCTATATATCCAAAATACAAATCGATTAGGCTCAAAAACCTTGTTGGTGTTATAGGTGAGTATGCGAATATCTCCGTTGTCAAAATGAAAAAATTCCACCTAGATCTTGTTGTGTCTCCGATCTATGTCCTCCAGAAGGCAGAACAATCTGTGACTCTAGATTTTACAAAGTATGGCGGTATTTGGCAGATAGTATCTCTGGATCCTACATTAAAAATTACAGGCAGTGTCATTGTGATGAATAGTAGAAAACAGAAATTCATACAGCAATTCTTTAGCAAAGACTTTATTATTATGGAATTCGATCCAAGCAACACGCCAAGGTTCCCTGTAGGAGAAAGTTTATTGATTTATAATGGTTATTGGATTTTAAAAAAGGCGAATGAGCAAAATTCTTATTTAGATTTGAAGAAAATGTCCAAAGAAAAACTGCAAGAAGTATGGAATAGTGAGGTAATGAAATCAGAGTGGTCTAATAACAGCAAGGTTTTTCTTAATAAATTAGTTAAAGCATTGATAGAGGAGAAACGTATAGCTGAAAATAAAGGGATTAAAGCATTGTTAGAGGAGAAACGTATAGCTGAAAATAAAGGGGTTAAAACAGTGATAGAGGAGAATCGTATAGCTGAAACTAAAGGGGTTAAAACAGTGATAGAGGAGAATCGCATAGCTGGAACTAAAGGGGTTAAAACAGTGATAGAGGAGAATCGTATAGCTGGAACTAAAGGGGTTAAAACAGTGATAGAGGAGAATCGTATAGCTGAAACTAAAGGAGTTAAAACAGTGATAGAAGAGAATCGTATAGCTGAAACTAAAGCAGTTAAAACAGTGATAGAAGAGAAACGTGTAGCTGAAACCATTAATTCACAGGAAAGTGAATTAATCAAACTTCTAGAGTTGAAGGATTTAAATAACAAAATCAAGGCAAATAATCCTAATTTAAATCTTCTTAGTATACTAAAAGATATAAATCATCCTCAAAACCTAATTGATATTATTGCTAATCAAATAGAAAATAAGAATCCTGAATTCACAAAAATTGAAAGTAGAACTATTTTTGACCTTTTAAGGAAAAATGCTCCTGATCATGGAGGGTCTGGAAATAGCATATTCTATATTTATCCTCTTGATTATTCTGAAGCCAATGAAAAATTCATGAATGAATTTTTATTTTTATCTTATGAAGATTGGGAATTTCAATATGAGCGTTTTAGGAAATTTGATGATATTCTAACGGTTAACAAAGAATTGGCTGAAATACAAGAAGCAATTAAAAAAGTTGATGAGGATCGATTGTATGACCTGGCAGAAATCTTTTTTGATTCATTAGAAGATGACATAGTAGTTTATTACAATACAATTGGAAGTCAAGATCGATTTGATGAATATTTCTTAAGAACGGATATTTATAGTTATCAAAGCTTAGCCGGATATAAATTTGCATACCTTCAAGAATCTGATGATGGATATCCGGGAAGTGTTAGTGGTCCGTATCTGAGACAGAGTGAAATATTGAGTGACATTATCACCATGGATGATTGCGATTGGATCCATTTACCTGAGTAATCTTATTAGCGACTAATGACTGAATCATATTATTAATCACTAAAATTATTACCAATGCAATTACAATGTGACCTTTGTTCAAAACAGATAGAAACCAATGAACCTCACAACACTATAAATTTTCATCGCGAGAGGCGGAATGGAAACTCTGTAACAGTAGATTTCGCTGAGACTATACTTACAACATGTATCAATTGTGGAAGAAATATTAATAAAGAAGCTATAGTAAGAATTCTAGCACACCCAAGTAAGGAAAAAGCAAGAATGTTTGGTGAGTTATTTATTCCAATGGAGGTAAATTAATACTTATGATGATTTCAAAATATGATATTATAGGTGACATTCATGGTCATGCTACTCAGTTGAAAAATTTACTAACTCTTATGGGATATGAAAACAACAATGGATATTTTCAACATGAGTCTAGAAAAGTAATATTTGTTGGTGATTACATTGATCGTGGTCCTGAAATAAGAGAAGTGTTACACATAGTCAAATCCATGACAGATAATGACCAAGCCATTGCTTTGATGGGCAATCACGAATACAATTGCCTGTGTTATCATACCATAGATTCCAATGGAGACTTCCTAAGAAAACATACCGCAAAGAATACCCATCAGCATCAAGCAACCCTATCTCAGTTCGAAGATCATCAAGAAGTATGGAACGAGTATTTAAAATGGATGTGGACCCTACCCCTCTGGCTAAACAAAAACGAATTCAGAGTAGTACATGCTTGTTGGAGTGATCCAATCATATCGAAAATTAAAAGCAAGCTTAAAGGAAATATCCTATCCAAAGAAACTTTAATAGAATCCGCGGACAAATCCTCTGACCTTTACGAATGGGTAGAAATTGCTCTCAAAGGAAAGGAATTGCCTCTTCCACAGGATATAACCTTTCTTGATAAAGATAAGCACCCACGATCCGCTGTCCGTATTAAATGGTGGATGAATGCTCAAAATATTACCTATGATGCCATCAAAGTAAATCCAGAATATGATGTTCCTGACATCTTAGTCGATCCCAAGCACCCTCTACTTTCAGATATTTATGATGAAGATGCTGTACCTGTTTTCTTTGGCCACTACTGGCTACGAGGCACGCCATCTATTTACAAATCAAATGTTTGTTGCCTAGACTATAGTGTTGCCAAAAAAGGTAAATTAGTAGCTTATAGTTATAATGGAGAGTCAAATCTTAATAATGACCAATTAGTTTGGTGTGATTAAAGTAAAATAATACATCTTCACTTAGAACTTAAGTTTGAATAATATTTCAAGAGAATAAGAATGGACTTAATTGGTATATCCAATTTATGTGTAAAATCCATACTTAACATAGTACCAAACTAAGAGAATATGAAGCTCACTAAGTCAGATTTCCTCAAATACAAAGAATGTTCTTCTTATGCTTGGTTCAATAAAAACAAACCAGAAATACTAGTTAACCAAGAAATAGATCCGTTTGTACAAGGACTTATTGATCAAGGTACCGAAGTAGAGCGTTGGGCATTGAAATTATTTCCAAATGGTGTTCATGTGAGAGCATTCCATGAAAAAGCAGTTGATACAACTTGGCGACTAATCACTGAGGGTAAGAAGACAATCTATCAAGCTACATTCTCTGATGATGAACTATATGCTATGATTGATATTCTCCAATGGAATGATTTATTTCAAGCATGGGACATCTATGAAGTTAAATCAAGCTCTTCTCAACAAGATCAAGAAACAGGAAAACGAAAAGAGGAGTATATAGATGATACTGGGTTCCAACGTATATTACTCCAAAAATTAGGCTTGCGAGTAGCAAATGTTTTTTTAGTCCAACTCAATAAAGAATATGTGAAAAATGGAGAGATAGATGTTCAAGAGCTATTTGCAATCGACGAAATCACAGACAAACTCATAGAACTAGAAGCTGCGCATAAGGCTGAAATTAATGATGCTTATATAGCATTGCAATCAGCGAAGGAACCCAAGAGTTGCACTTGTAAATACAAAGCAAGAAATCGCCAATGTGCTGCATTTTCATATTTATATTCAGATACCCCAGAATACGCTGTATATGATCTTAACAGGATCGGAAGTTCCAAGAAGCAATTAGTTGAGATGGTCGACAATAACATACTATCCATGGATGACATCCATGATGTATCCAAATTTAAAAAAATGAAATTGTGGCAATGGCAAACATACATCGACAATGAGGAAATCATAATTCAAGACAAGATCCAAGAGGAACTTGACGGTTTAGAATATCCGCTCTACTTTCTGGATTACGAAACACTCCCCTCTGCCATACCTAAGTATGATGGTACTTGTCCACATCAGCAAGTGGTTTTTCAATATTCATTGCACATCATAGAACATGAAGGATCACCCATTAACCATAAGGAATACTTGCATACTTCCACAGAACCTCCTATGGAGACTTTAGCTCAGAATCTACGCAACGACATTGGTGACAATGGCTCAGTCATTGTATGGTACAAACCATTCGAGGTGCCTAGAACAAAAGAACTAGCGTCAGCTGTTCCAGAACACAGTCCATTCTTATTAGCATTAGCGGAACGTATCTATGATCTAATGGACATCGTAACAAAAGGTTATTATCACCACAAAGACTTTAAAGGCAGCGCATCTATAAAGGCTGTGTTGCCAGTTATGTGCCCTGAGTTATCATACAAAACTTTAACTATACAAAATGGTGGCCAAGCAATGACAACATACAGAGACTTGCTCTTTTCCGATAAGTATAAAGGGCAAGAAAAAGAAATTTCGAAAGACCTTTTAGCCTATTGTGAATTGGATACTTGGGCTATGGTTAGAATTTGGGAGGAGATGAATGATCTTTCATCCTTCAAAAATTAGTTAATTAACAATTGTCTCAATCAAGAAAAGTTAGATCAAGAAATGAACTCAATAGCAGTTTAATAAAAGTATCTTACCTTATGTTTAAAAACATAATAATCTGCCCCAGGACTACGAAATCATCTATCAGGTAATTACCTAGATAGCAAATGATGAAGCAGTTTGCTACATGAGGTATAGTTATGAAGAGTCGAAAGGCTCTGCATTTATTATGTCATAAAATGACAATTATTATTAATATTCGTTAAGTCCAATAATTTGAGTAATTATTAGTCGCTTTTTGATTTTATGTTTTATATGTTACATTACCTTTAAAATGAACCAATTTTGAAAACATTTGAATCAATTCCTATAATTGACCTATTCGCTGGCCCTGGAGGCTTAGGTGAAGGCTTTTCTTCGCTTATTGAGAAAAGGAAAAGAGTTTTTGATATTGGACTATCTATAGAAAAAGATCAATTTGCCCATAAAACATTACTACTTAGAAGTTTTATAAGACAATTTGGGATCGGTGAGATTCCTAAAGACTATTATAAGGCACTTGAAAGTCCAACAATTGAAGCCAGAGAAGAGTTGTTGCTTAAATTGTTTAAGAAATACGAATCTGAATTTAATCATGCTTCAAAGGAGGCTTGGTTAGCTACATTAGGTGATAAGAAATTTCCTTCTAAAGAAGTTGATTCTAGGATAACAACAGTTTTAAATGGCAAGAAGAACTGGTTGTTAATTGGTGGACCTCCATGTCAAGCATACTCATTAGTAGGACGAAGCAGAAACCAAGGAATCTTCAAGGATGATCATAGAGTTTACTTGTACAAAGAATACCTAAGAATCATAGCAAAACACCAACCTGCAGTTTTTGTTATGGAGAATGTCAAAGGCCTATTATCCGCTACGATTGATGGAGAAAGTGTTTTTTCAAATATTAGAAAAGATCTTCAAGATCCTTCAAGTGTATTTACCCAATATAAAAGCAAAAAGTATAAAATATACTCATTTGTAAATGAGCCTTCTTCTTATGATAAAAAAGGTTTTCCAATTTATGATGATAAAAGAAAATTCACTATTAGAGCTGAAGAGTATGGTGTTCCACAAAAACGTCACAGAGTCATATTATTAGGTATTCGTGCTGACCTTCCCTTTAATGAAAATCTTAACATACTTAAAAAACTAACTGAAACAACTGTCGAATTAGCGATTTCTGACTTGCCAAAGTTAAGAAGTGGCATTAGTAGGAAATTAGTTTCTGAAGAACTCTTACCTGGTGGCAAAAGAAAAAGAATCTATGAGAAAATAAATGACAATGACAAAATGTGGAAATCAATCTTAGCTAGATTAAGCAAAGAAGTTTTCTCATTGAATGGACTTAGAGAAAAAGGTGTGAAATTTAAGTCACTGGAATTTAATCATGGAACTGGAGGTGAATACATTGAATGCTCAACTACAGGTAACAAGTCCCAATTAAAAGGTTGGTATTTCGACAAGAAACTTTCCGGTGTGAATAATCACCAATCCAGGAGTCACTTGTATCAGGATGTGAAGAGATACCTTTTTGCGACTATCTACAGCAGGGCTTATAAGAAATTTCCAAGGATGATTGACTACAAAAAGCATTCTGATGACCTTCTACCTGATCATAAAAATGCGTTGTCAGGTAAATTTTCCGATCGATTTAGAGTTCAATTACCTGATTCATCTGCAACTACAGTGACTAGTCACATTTCTAAAGATGGCCATTATTTCATACACTATGACCAGAACCAATGCAGAAGCTTTACAGTTCGAGAAGCGGCAAGAATCCAAACTTTTCCAGATAATTATCTTTTTAGAGGCCCAAGAACAGCTCAATTCCACCAAGTTGGAAATGCCGTTCCTCCGTATTTAGCTTTACAATTAGCTGAAATTGTTCATGATATATTTAAAGGCTTCTGATATGAACCTACAGGATGCAACTCCCAAAGCGGATTTTTTAATAAAATCTTTAGCGGAGCAAGGCTATAGTTTGGAATCATCATTGGCAGACTTGATGGATAACTCTATAAGTGCTAACTCTAATAGGATTGAAGTTTTAATTGATATGGCTACGGAGCCCTTTATGCTCTTTCTAGCTGATGATGGTGATGGAATGACCGAAAAGGAATTAATAGAGAATATGCAATTTCCTAGTAATTCGTCTGAGGCATCTAGAGATACATTGGATTTGGGAAGATTTGGTCTAGGGATGAAGACAGCATCATTTTCGCAAACTAGAAAATTTACCGTTCTTTCAAAAAAGAAAAGTGATACTAAGTTTAGTGGTGTCACATGGGATGTAGATATTCTAAAAAGTGAAGGATGGAAAATTAAAATAAATACATTGGAAGAGATCAATCAATTGATTGATCAGTACAGGCAATTGTCTAAAACCTATATTGACATTGATAACCTATTCGATGACTTCAATACCAATACAATCGTAGTTTGGTATGGCTTATATAAATACGAAAACTATTTAAAAGAAGGGAAGGTCAAGTCCGCATTGCAAAGAGAACTTAACGATGTGACTGTAAGTCACCTATCGGTTGTTTTTCATAAATTCATGGAAGACAAGAACAGTCCTCTGAAGATTAGAATTAATAACAACCTAATAGCACCTTTCAATCCTTTCCCTACAAATATTGAGGACTTTAGAACACTTCAAGGAAAAGCAGGAGATCTTGACGAATCCAAGGTCGAGATATGTGGTTACGTACTGCCTGCAAGAGCAATAAAAGAAAGTGATTCTGGCTTGAGTGAATGGACTCCAGATAATAAAGGATTGATGGACATGGAAGGTATCTATGTATACAGATCAAATAGGATTATCTTGTATGGTGGATGGAATGGATTAATTAAGAAAGCTCCTAGGCTTCAATTAGCTCGTTTACGTTTAGATGTTGGAAATTCAATAGACCACCTATTACATCTTAATGTAGCAAAGTCGAAAATTATAATTCCACATGACCTAAGAAATGCGTTTGACTCCGCAATAAAAGAATTGAAATTAGAAGCCGAAAAAGAATATTTCAACAGAGGAGTTAGAAAATTTGCTGGTCAACGAGCATTGAATAATCAATCACTCTTTGAAAAGTACTCTTCTAATAAAGGATCATTAATTGATATCAATCTTAATAATCCACTAGTTTTATCTTTGGCCATGTCTCTTGAGCCGACCCAGTTATCTCAACTAAAAGTTATTTTTAAAATGATTTCTAGAAGAATAAATATCATTAAATCTGCAATGAAGGAAAGTGATCTTTTACCTATATCAGACTCTAGAAATGATATCCAAATGGAAGACCTTATCAGAAATATTAAGGAGCTGAAAGTTAATGGGATTGATAATGCGACTATCATTAGTGACATAATGCCTCTATTAGGTTTTACAAAGTCCAATTTACCCTCACAACTCTCTGAACTATTAAACGAAGATTGAATGAACTATAAAGATATATTTAAGAGACATATTGAAAATAAATTTAGGAGCGACGGTTTAACTAAATCTAATATAGACAATGTTTATTACGATAATTTAGATACTACTCGAGAATTTGCGAGAGTGTTTCAATTAGATGATGTTGATGACATCACGCTCAAATCATATTTTGATCAAGCTAGAAGTGAGTTCTTGTCTGTGAATACTGTGGATCCAGGCTTCACAAGTGAACTTACAAGAAAAGGATTTCAGACCTGGTTAACAGAAGATAGGCAAAATTCTGTCGATTGGAATTACTCTGATCGTTATTTTGAACTATTAAGTAAATCAGGAAGGTCAAGTAAGGTTGTTACAGAAACAAAGAGATCT
>JBLHWH010000109.1:0-21304 GCA_047628935.1 Halioglobus sp.
CTAAATGGTTTGGTCAGACAATACTTTCCAAAAGATTATGACTTTTCATTAATTTCAAGTCAACACGTAAATGATGTAGTAACAATATTAAATAACAGACACAGAAAGAGATTTGGTTTTAAAACACCTAACGGGGTGTTCGCTCAAAAACTTGACAATTCACTTGCTGTTGCATTTATTGATTGAATGCAGGGGAACAAATATTACAATTTTCCTATTACATTTAATTTGGCTCCATTTTTAATAGTTAATCCAGCTCCCATTTGTGTTTCAATACACCATATACTTGCAAATTGATTAGTCTGCATAATGACTTGTTCTGATGAAGGGATAATTACATGCTGGCATTCGCAGGGTATTTTTATTTCTGACCAGTTACTTTCATCGTGCCAGTTGACACCATCCCCATTTCCAGTCCATGTAGTGTAATATTCGATCGTAGATGCCGTGATATTTTCAAAGATTACCCCATTGATGGCTAGCGAAAAATCCTCATTCACATAGGTATAGTTTATGGAAGGAAAACTACCTGTACATCCCATCCCCTCTTCGACTGTTATACTACACCCAATACTCAATTCGTTTTGCGAAGTAATTCCTTGATAGTAATATTCGCCGGGCATCACAATAGAGAACACACTATCTTCAGCAATTGGTTGTCCATCTTTATACCAAACAATATTGATAAGATCATTAGGTGACTTCGCACAAATAGATTCTCCTGGACACATATTCATGGTTATAGATCCACATGTAGATGTCAAGAAAGAAACTGTAATAGAATCATTCTTCGATGGATAATCACAGTCAACAGCATAGAACTTTACCAATTGTATATCCTCGAAATCGAGCTTGATCAATGTAGCTTCGACTGCTCCATTTGATGCTAAAGATATCTCAATCGGACTAAGATCAATTAGGGCAGGATCAGATACAGATCCGGCCGAACCACCATTTGTATAAGAAATATCAGAATCGATTTTATGTAGATACATGCGGGATGGATCATAAAATTGAAATTGTATATTCCCAGATTCTATATTGGCTAGTGTGAGAAAATAGAATGCGTTCCCACCTGCTATTATTGGATCTGACATACCTAATAATGTACCATTGACGAAGCCAGAAAGCGTCCCCATGTCATTAAATGGCTCACCGTTATAAGTTGTCTTTACAACTAAATTCATACTGCCTCCTCCTGTTGGTGGGGCCATCCAATTGGGGTTACTAATATTCCCTTCTAGCGGAATGACATCCATATTATATTGTTTGCAAGGTCCTTCATAAACTGTAAAGCTGTCTAAATGACTCAAAGGAAATACATTCATATTATCAGGAAACTGAAGTGTTATATTCGTAAAATCTGGACCAATATAATTAGGCAAAATTGTGTAAATCACTTCATGAGTATCTGCGAACATAGCGGGCGTGCCCATTTCTGTAGCTATGACTTTTATCATATCCGTACCCGTCCATAATGGATCGATAGCTTCTAACTGAAGGTTCTGATTGACATCTACAGATCCCATCAGGTGTATTCCATTTATTGTCGACCAAGTAATCGGATCATTATCATAAGAGACTATGTAATCTTCTAAGTCAATTATTTGAAAGTCAATTCCAGTCAAAGTAGTATCCTTAGGTATGCTATCAAGGGAAATAGGAAAATCATCTATCAAACTGATATTGATCTCATAGGGCTCAGATACATTTCCGATAACATCATTATTTTGAAAGGGTAGAACCTCCAAGGCGTCATAGGTCTGATCTTGATCCGATAAGTATACTTGAAAAGTAACTTCCTCGCCAGAGACACTATTACTATAGATTGTAATAAAATAGTAGGCAGAATTATTCACAATAATCGGTGCTGCAACACCACGAACTTGCCCACCAACGAAAGCCCCTAATAAATTACCTAAACCATTCTCAATATCGAAATCAACCAAAACAACCGAAGTGACAGTCATATTGAACTGAAAATCATTTTCGTTAACCGACCAAAGTGGTGGCTGTGCAAACAAACACATCCACGTACAAATACACAAAACAACAGTAAGAAAATAAGCTTTCATCTTTCTAATTTTAATAGGTTTTATAGAATGAAAAGAGATTAAAGCAGGACCTAATTGATCCCGCATTAATCCATTTCAACTAATTAATTACCTATTTTTATCACCCTTTCCTTATGGTCCCCTTGAGTAGTTTTCAGGTTGACATTGTATATACCAGCGGGCACTCCTGTAGCTTCCCACACAAATGAAGAATGCTCTTTTTCATTTAGTTTCACATCAGATAAAACCGCTTGACCCTGCATATTGGTAATTGTCAATTCGACCATCTGATATCCAATTGGCAAATCTATAGTAACTCTATTACTAAATGGATTCGGATGTATCGTCATGGCATTTACGTCTATATTGCCTATACTCGTTGTCTCGTCAATCGTAAACGGAAAAGGGGCTACGGCATTACCTTCTTGCGAATTGATACCAAAGAGCATTTCTTCGTTCAAATTAGAAGTTTCATCAGTAGAAGTATCCGATAATTTAAATTGAACTTGCTCATCTTCCTTATTTGCATAGATGGTCATGAAAAACATCTTGTCATCCAACTCTTGTACATATAATACTTCGCTGACACCTCTCACTTCCCCATCTACAAACGCAGCTAGGACGTGGCTATCTTCAGTAGTATTAATTCCGTCTGTAGATATGCTGGCTACCAACGTCATCGTATGCTCATATTCAGCGGGATTAATCTCCCAAGTAGCATTTCGTGTTTTGGACAATAGCTTTCCTTGAGGAATCTGTGGACCTACAAAACTATTGGCTGGATAACTTAAAGTCCCGCCATTTGCTAGATATATCTGATAACCATTGGGTGCAGACATGAATTCTAGATTACCAACCCAACCGATACCCGACACATACTGTGCAAACTCAGTCTGACTTTTTATCAAATCTCCATTGATTGGGCTAAGTGATGCCAGTGCTATATTGGTCGGTTTAGCTTGTTGAGGCAGGTATCCGATCCAATTCCATCCGTTTACAATCGGGATCGGGATAGTAGTTGGGTCTATAGATTGACCTATCAATCTCAATATATCTATAGAGTCCCCTTTGTACTGAAACATCGACGTGTTATCAAGTGTAGTTAGACTTCCTACCCATACATCGGTCGGACTACTTAGATACTCTGCAAACTGCGTCTGATTCTTGATAAGATCATTCTGTGGATGCGCTAAACTTGATAATCCTTCATTGATACTAGGATCTGGAAACTCTAAGTTGAAGGACAACCAATTCCACCCAGCAACTATATCAATTTCAGACAACAGTAAACTCTGCGTATGAAGAGTCGTAGGCAGAAGCGGCGAACCTTCTTGTCCATTCGCTACGTATGCAAATCGCTCTATTGTCTGTCCATAAAGAAGGCAATCTGAAGCATCCCAAATTTGAAAATCTATGGTATCTCCAGTCTCTTCATTATTATACACGGTCAAGAAAGCAAGGTGATCATCTACATCCGCTTGGTATTCCACGTAGGCAAGTCCTCTCAATTCATCATTGATAAATGCAGCAACAATATCTTCTCTGTCCGCAGATAGCGTACCTTCTATATCCAAGTTAACCGTCAGGTTCATAGAACTGGAATAGTCCGCAGGATTAATGCTCCATGACGGAGGTCTGCAGAGTACTCTCATATCAAGGGGCAGTGGTTCGTTACCCAGTGGTCCATTCAAGAATATGGTATCTAGAAAAGCACCAACAACCAAATTACTATCCACTATAAAATTGATCAATTGTTGCTCTCCAGGAGCAAGGATTCCTTCCCTCGGAAATATCTCTACCCAATCAGGAATATCATCTATCGTGTATGACAATGAAGCACCTCCGGTATTGGCGATCTCTCTAGTATACTCTGTGTGTTCGTCCTCAAATTTTGATTCTGTAAAACTGCTTGCCTGCCACCTCATTGGGTTTTGATCTGCAAAGAACTCCCAATCTGCATGTAGGAAAGAATTACCTACTAAATCAAAAATCATATCCACTTCTACTCTTAGAACCTTATTCTCAATGAATTCTTGAGGTACATTGGGATCAATGACAATCTTATCATTACTACATGTAATATTGGCATCAATCAAGCTACCATTTTGTGTATCATACAAGCCGATATTATTATTGCCTTGAACGTCGGCTTGAATGATCAAGTCACATCGAATAGGCTCGTTGAAGGTGATACTGATTTCGTCTCCTTGAGATAGCACTCCATCCCCTGGTTCTGGTACTCCGAATATTTCTGGTGGCGTACGTTCTATCTTTCCTTTGATTACAGTAGAGATACCAGGATTAAGTCCCGACGAGCATTGTGTTACCGCTCTGATTTCATATAGTCCATCAGCTAATCCATTTGTCGACCAATTTACATTCGTTGCCACTGGCATAAGATCAGCTTTGAGGATTTCATCTAGGTTGATCCATGCTCCATTCCCTTGTTCTCGTCTGTATTGTACTCTGATTAGCTCCAGTTCTGTATCAGCGATATCATAGTCGGCTAATGTGATATTGCGATTTATACCTGCTGGCACATCTTGTACCCATCCTTGCATCGGATTAGTTATATCTACAGGACTACAAGGTTCTAAGAAGTAGACATCAAAACGAATTTCTTCAATAAATTCTTCGGCAACAGCATCATTTAAAATAATTGCTCTGTCATATTCACAATCTGAAACTAAGGAAACATTGAGATCTAGGTAGGTAAACGCAGTAGGCCCTCTACCTACAGTCAATGTCAATTGCTTGCTTTCCCCAGCTGGGATTTCGAGAGATACATCATCTTCTCCTCCACTAATCAAAATCTCAGCTCCCAATGGATTATTTTCTTGAAAGATACGTAGATCATATACTTTCAACTCATCGGTTTCACTGTTGTTATTAAGGGATAGAATAAATTCAGCTACATCATTGCTTGGTACATTGATGGCAACATTTTTATCTATAGACATTGATAGTTTTTCTCTAAATAAGGTGTTTCCCTCATGTGGGCATTGGCTCCTTCCACCTAATAAATCAAAAACAGGAGTGCCGTATACTCTGTCTTGTTTGACGTCTACTGTGAACAAATCACCTACATCATCATCTGTAAGTGTGTAGCCTACTTTTCTACTAGAAGTGTTTGTTTGTGTTTGATCTGAAACTTCACTATTGGTTCTACTAACCACAAATTCTGTCGCTATCCCTATCCCATTAATTTCTATCCCTAATTCAATCGCAATCCCTGCATCCAATTCTACTGTCCATGCATTTGAAGTGCTTTCCGAAACTTCTGATGTTTCAGACTTTTCATAGTAAACTCCTCCTCCAAAAGATATATTTTCAGAAAACACTGCCACATTTTTTAGCGAATCGTTAAAAGCTAACATTTCACGCCAACGATCTGCACTTACAGAATCAACGGAAGTGAATGAAGAATCAAGTGTCGGAATGACAACATCTCTAATGTGATCTTCAGTATATATAAATGTGGTTTCAAACCCATCAGGCCTTATGGTTATTCCTTTTTCAATTTCAAAAGAACAAACACCTCCAGTTGTATCCAGCACCAATTCGTTCATACCTCCGAAAATATAGTTTTTAGCCGCACCAATAAATACATCGCCTCCCATCTCACTTCCAACAACAAGATCATTGTCTCCAGTACTAATTAATTCTGAAACTGTCAGGCAAGTTTCCATGGTATTTGACTCTAAATGGTTGTACTTATATTCGGTAGAAATAGAGTAATCATTTGTTGATTCGATTTCAAATTCAACAGCGAATCCGAGGCCTGCCACTGTTGTAAGATCTGCACCCAAAGAAGCCGTTACACTCTGCGAAAGGTCTACTCCTGTAGAAACCTCAAAAGATTCTTCAAAACATGTTTTTTGATCCTGCTCAAGATAAGAGAAACTACCATCACCCGGAGGATCTCTTAATATAATAACAGGTGTCTCTGGTGCAGTAGATGCAAAACTAGTCTGGGTGGCTTCTTTACCTAATACTACAGCTTCCACTTGTGCACTTCCCAATTTCCCACTAGTTGGAGTCGCAGTAATTTGAATATTCTTCATATACGGTGGTATTAAATTCGGACCGCCACCCACAAAGGATAATTCAAATGTGCCATCTGTCATTAGTGTATCATACTGTGCAAGATCTGCAATATTGTTATTGATCGTCAGTAAGGCGGTATCTAAATAACATACACCACCAGTATACTGCTCGAAGACTCTAACATCTACTGAATAATCTTCTAAGCCCTCTACTAACGGGTCGCCACAAATATTCGTTGGTAAAAGTGAGATTTCTACCTCAGGTGTAACATAAAAGGTAAATGATGTAGAATCATCTTGCGCAATCAAATCCACAATCTCTCCGCCTTGGAACATGAAATAAGAGGTAACTAATGAAGCAAAGACACCTGTACCTCCTGTGATAGACACCATGACAGAATCAGGCGGAACGTTTGAGAATACAAACTTTCCATTATGGGCAAACCCGTTACCATCTAGAATGATGTCTTTAGAATAGCATCCATCTAATGTAGAAATATTAACTGTAGCCGTAGATAATGCAGGAATAATAGATCGCTCACATAAACCTCCGCTTATTCGACCGCGAACAGTTCTCTTGGTCAGATCCAAAAATAATATTCCAGCTACAGGTGCGGATAAATTACGCAATTCCCATGGCTGACTAAACATATGTTCTTCATATATAGCAGATAGTAAAATTGTGCTTCCTGGCTCAAAATCTCCAGACCATTTACCATCGGCATCAGTTAATATTTGTGGTGTATGTGATTGCCCATTAACTAATATCTCGACACCAGGAATAAAGCAATTAGTACCTTCATATCTTGCATATCCAGACACTGGAATAGAACTCAAATCCGTAAAGTCTACTTGATCCACGCTTGTATTACTAGGATCTAATGTCACTAATCTACTCGATGGCAAAAACTCGTGAGGAAAGGTTTCTTCTATTTTTGCTACGGTAGACCATAAGGTATTAACCGTTTGGCCATATCCTGATCTGCCCAATCCCATATCACTTATCTCCTCACCACTTCCTTCATTAAAATTGAAGTAAGCTTGTAAGTTAGCTTGAACAGGATCTGTACCCACCGCCGCAGAAGTTTCGATTGTGGATGTGTCTATATGTTGATCATAGATAGCTACTTCATCAATCAGGCCGGTGAAATAATCTCCATAAGAGCCACTAGATAGATTACCACCTACTGTCCAAACGTTGTCTGTGATTAACTCAGTGGGCTGTCCACTTACATTAATTTGTTGTTGAAAGACACCATTATTGTATAATGAAACATCTGTACCCGATCCTGTCTTAGCTAGTAGTAGGATTACCTGATTGAAGTCTGTTCCTATAGTGCCTATGATGGTTTCTGGATTGCCGTCAATACTTGCAGATAGATTATTGCCAGTAATACTCAATTGAAAATTTTCACTACCATTTATATCATGATCTAGTAGCACTTTCTTACTCGCACTAAAATCAAATGCTTTGAATGTGATAGATATAGCAGAAGTATCTCCTAACTGAACATCAGTCAATGAAGTATAGGATCCATTTTGTCCATTGTATTCCAGCGATTGATTATAGTAAAATGATTTATCTGGCCGAACAGTAAATGTATTTCCACCACCATAGTTGACACCAGCTATTTTGTAAAAACCAGTCTCATCGGTCAATCCTGCGTTTACTATATCTGCCCGGTCACTAGTAAACTGAGCCCCACAGAAATAGACCGTAGATTTTAATTGTGATTGGTCAAATGACTTATTGCCAATGCCTTCATCAAACTTCCAATAAGAGACTAACCCTTCAGCATCAGCAGGTACTGTCCTGTTTTTAAACATCTGCAATTCGGTCTGAGAAAGTTGTCTATCATAGATACGTACATCGTCTATATTACCCTTGAAGAATCCTGACTCCGTATCCTTTTTACCAAAGAACATAGGAATCGAATCCGATACAATCGTAGCGACTTCAGAGCTGATCAATTCTCCATCTCCATATAAGATGAGCGATGAGCCATTGTAAGTGGCCGCTATGAAATGCCAATCCTCTTCTGTACCTACCGGAAAGGCATAGGATAGGTCAGTACTGCCAGCACCATCTCCCATTCCAAAAATTACTCCAGTCCCAGCTCCTGATTCCATGGTGTGCAACCACCAGTTTTTATTTTGGCTACTCCCAAAGTCTAGAATGCCTTTATCATCATTACTACCATCGAATTTGACCCAGGCAGATACTGTAAATTGCTCAGAGGAAAACAAAGTGTCAAACTCCGCAAATGCCATATCATCTGTTCCATTAAGACGAATAGAAGAGCCTAGACTCGGAGACAAGGTTACAATAGCTCCGAATACTGGATTGCCACCAAATGATTTGACTTGACCAGTCACGACACCATTAGGATTGAGGAAGCCGAGTGTACTATTCCTTGGCCCTTGACCAAAGGTATTGATACCTGATACTTCATAGGTATAGAATATGCCAGCGATCACATTGAAGTCGATATAGGAATCCGTATTCCCATCTACCGTGGCTAATAAGTTGCCATCTCTATATATTTTATAACCATTAGTCGCCACAGGACTCAATGGATCTAGTGCCCAATTAATCTCAATTCTATCAACCAATTCACCTTCACTGGCTCTAACCAATGGAGCTTGTGGTGAGAGAAGGAATCTTGTCCAATATCCGAATCCGTGAAAACTTTCCTCGTTGATGCTAGTACCCACTACAGGCAAGCCGATGGTTACCGATACCCTATAATCTTGGTTAAATGAATTGGTAGCAGAACCATAATTGAACAATGCACTACCTGTAAGTTGATTATCTACAGATACCGTAGCACAATTGGGGCTATCTTGACCTATGGCTGTCATGGCAAAGCATAGAAATATGCCCCCCATAAACAGACTATATAATATGTTTTTCATATTGTTGTCTTTTTGATTTTTTGAAAAATGATAATAAATATTAGTCCTCGTTGTGAACGATGGAGCTTACCAATTTTTCAAGATCTGCAAGACGTTTTTCTATGGAGGACTTGTCTCCTTTTAGATTCGCATTTTCTGTTTCTAATTTTGTTATTTTATCGTTGAGCGCTCTGATACATTCCACTAACATCGCATCATAGTTACCATAAGCGGTCACTAGGTATCCTTTGTCGTCTTCGGATATAAAATCAGGGAATACTTCACCTATATTCTGAGCAATAAAGCCATATTTTACTCCTTCCTGTCTTATTCGGCCAGTCTTATTATCGTTCCATTCATAATTGACTCCTTGTAATTCTAGCATTTTGGCTAACATTTCATTTGCATCCAGATCAACAATATTCTTTTTTAATCTTCTATCAGAATTATCACTCCATGACCCTCCTCCATCTTTAGAAGCGAAAAAGCTATTTACTTCAAAAGGAGCATTAATTGCCACCTTAGAACCACCAAAAAAACCAGGAAGATCTGGGGATAGATGGATATCTCTACCATCACTCGTATATATGACAAAATCATCTCCATCTCCCCATGTCGTACTACTAATATTATTCATAAATCCACCTACTGTAGAGGTGTTTTCATAATTTCTTATTCGTCTTACAGAGAAATCAGACCCCACCGCCGGAAAGGTCAAATCTCCTCTAAAGTTAGTTGCTGTTACATCATTGGAAAATTCTACATCTCCACTTGTATCAATTCTCATTCCTTCTGTGTCTCCATCTGCAGATACCCAATTACTGTCCAATGAGACTGAGCCAATGAAAGATGAAGCACCTGTAAATCGAGTATCTCCCAATACATCGAGGTCATTCATGATCAAAGCGGTATCTGTCATTCCTATTCCAATTTGACCATTTTCTTTGAATAATAAGCCATTGATCGGACCATTGAATGTTGCATCAGTTACATCTATGCTACCATTGAATTTGGTATCACCAACTACCTCTAGTGGAACAGTAGGACTGGTGGTTCCGATCCCTATATTTCCATTTCCACCGATTAGGTTTTCGTTACCTACCAGCTGTAAGGCAAAAGGTGCTGATGTCAGTTGAGATCTTGGTTGCAATTCAGTACCGCCTTCTATAGATACACCTAGAAAAACTTGTGCGGAAAAAGTAGGTAATGGATTAATGGAACCTAGGAGGACAGAGTATACGCCTCCTTTGACATTCACTTCAGGATGTTCTTCTGTCCATATTGCATTGGCTACTAGATCATTTGTGCCTGTATACAATCTCATCGTGATTTCGTAGTCGCCATCATCTACGGCGGTACCGTCGGAGTTCTTTATGACTCCTTGTACACTGAGTGCAGCATTTTGGGCTGATAGGTTGGCTATTGAAGTTAAGCAGAGTAGTAGGATAAGTAAGTTTTTCATTTTGGGAATTTTGGTAGTGTTGGCAAGTAAAAATTTTGGTGTTTATATATTAATCAGTTCGGAAAATCAGCTTCCTTGTGATATTATTCAATGGTTAATTAATTTTATACAATGTTAGCAGTAGTGCGTTATTGTCTTAATACAGTCACATTACATTTACATTACTTCAACTTCATCAACAAATAGGAAAACGCCAAAGCGGCTGATTTAGCACTTTGTTCATTAGTAGATGAGCCTGCATGGCCTCCTTCTGTATTTTCATAATAAAAGGTTTTGTAACCCATATCATTCATTTTGGCTACCATTTTTCTTGCATGTCCTGGATGCACGCGATCATCTCGAGTTGATGTATAAAAGAAGACTTCAGGATAATCCACATCTTTTTTGAGATTATGATACGGTGAATACTTTTTTAAATAGTCCCATTCTTCTGGGATATCTGGATTTCCATATTCTCCCATCCAACTGGCTCCTGCAAGTAGTTTATTATAGCGTTGCATATCTAATAGCGGAACTTGACAAACGACCGCATTATACAAATCAGGTCTTTGTGTAAATGCAACACCAACTAATAATCCACCGTTGCTTCCACCCATAATACCCATCAACTTCTTCTAACCATAGGTATTTGTCTTCCTGTGCTTGAGTAATTAGGACTACTCCGAATAATGCTAAGACTAATAAAGTATATTTTTTCATGTTTGTTTATTTTATTGTTAACTGTTTTTGAGCTACTTGTCATTTTTCACATTCTGACTAACGGTTAAGCGTTTTGTTGAATTTCAATACTTTATACATTGTAAATTTAACATATTTAAGCTTAATCGTTAGCTAGGGAAATTCTGACTAACGGTTAAGCGTTTTGTTGAATTTCAATACTTTATACATTGTAAATTTAACATATTTAAGCTTAATCGTTAGCTAGGGAAATTAATTTGCCTTTAAAAAACTTGTATTTTTTCTACTAGTTTTTGGCTGGTCTAATATGGGGGATTGCTACTAACGGTTTTGGTATATCGATAATCACGACGAAGGAGTGATTCTCTAATCATACCTTTGTTAGCATCAGTTTATTACTTTTAACTCTGTTTAACCATTCCTGCACGACCTCTAGTGAAACAGGTGGAGTAGTGGTTCCGATCCCTATATTTCCATTTCCACCGATGAGGTTTTCATTACCTACCAGCTGTAAGGCAAAAGGTGCAGATGTCAATTGAGATCTTGGTTGTAATTCAGTACCGCCTTCTATAGATACACCTAGAAAAACTTGTGCGGAAAAAGTAGGTAAAGGATTAATGGAACCTAGAAGGACAGAGTAGACGCCTCCTTTGACATTGACATCAGGATGTTCTTCTGTCCAGATTGCATTGGCTACTAGATCATTTGTGCCTGTATACAATCTCATTGTGATTTCATAATCACCATCATCTACGGCGGTACCGTCAGAGTTCTTGATAACGCCTTGTACACTGAGTGCTGCATTTTGGGCTGATAGGTTGGCTATTGAGAATATGCAGATCAGTAGGATTAGTAGATTTTTCATAGGTTTTATTTTTGAGGTTTTGTAAGAAAATGATGAGGGGTTAAGTCACCATTTTTATTGAAAGTGAAATTGCGGATATCCCTTATATCAGAATTAAGTATTTCTAAATTCACATCATAAATAGATTGATAGTATTTTTCAGAACTAAGCTCATCAATAGTTGCTTCACTTTGGTTTTTTACGAATTCCAAAGCTTTCTGACTGTCTACTTCTTCCAGCCAAATGTAAGGATCATCTTGGGCTTGTGTAATTTGACTTATTCCGAATAAGGCTAATAATAGTAAAGTGTATCTTTTCATTTTTATTTGTTTAAAGCGTTAGATTGAAAGCCTCTCATCACAGAGAGGCCCTCTATTGTTTGTTCATTATCGTATTTTCATGATTAGCTAAAGATTTTTGCTTCACAAAAGTCTTTACTATCATTTGATCACCATCCGAAACCAACAGTTGTTTTCATGGTATTGGTTTTGATTATAGTGTTGGAATCAGTCATTAATCTTGCTCTTGTACTTACAAAAGTAAAATGATTAAGCACATAAAAATCGCACCTAGGACGAATCGTCCCTCTTTCTGTACGAAGAACCTGATTGAGTTATCGAAGCCCGTATTTCTCTAGTTCTTAATTACGTATTGCATTGTGTATCTTTGAATTATGAGCACATTCCAAAAAAAAAGCTACGTCCATTTTTTTTCGCTCACTTCTAATCATTGCGGGAATGCTTATGTACGGGATTTGTTTCTCCCAATCAGTAGAACATTGATTGTTACCTTCAAGTCCTAATTTTAGTACATTTCTATTTTCTAAAAATTCAGTATTAATATTTTTTAAAATGATTTTTTCTTCATTAGTAAAAAAGATCCTAAATTTTGACTACCCACCGCAAGCGGATGGAGCATTCGCCAAAATTTTTCCAACCTAAAGGTCGGTATTCGGATCTTTTTTGTGGTAAGGCGTTTTTATGCAAAAACATCTTTTTATGACTCCGACGCAAGCATCGGAGAATTTAAGTATTAAACTGTCTTTTTTGATTCCAATTATTAATCTGAAGTGCAATCAAAATCCCGATAACAACAAGCACAATTTCTCCAATAGTATAAATTAGATACTTACTGAACTTATCTTCAGCTAGCAATCGTTTTCTTATCTTTCTAAAGAATTTTATCATTGGTTATTGAAATAATATATACACGTCCTAATTATCTATGTGATTTTAGATATTTATTTCGGATTTCTGGTATAAAATAAAAAGGTCCAATTACAGCAGCGACTATGCCCAAAACAATGTCTGGAAACAACCAGAATAATCTTGTAACTCCACCTGAAGAAGTTTATGGATCACACTAATTAACATTGGAATTGCTATTGTAATAACATAGTAGCATATCAATGTACTTGTAAGAATTGACAAAACAATAATTGAATATTGTGTTTTAGTGGTTGCTTTTTCCATATTGATTGGTTTTTTATGGTTAAAAAAGAGATAGTTTTCATACAATCATTAGTGCAGATTGTAAACAGCTATCTTAACATGATTACACATAGGACTAAATGGTAACCAATGGATAAATATTACGCAAAATTCAGAAAGAACATTTTAGCTTCTTATATCATTAAAAACAATAAAATCACCCATAGTGAGTAGTGATAAATAGGTAGTCATATTACTTTATCTTTCATTAGATTCATTACATTCAGTATATGGATATGCATTGTTCTAAGAATTGCCATCGTTGCTGCCGGTAGAATTAGAGTTGACAAATGTTTGTGCATTCATCAGAATAAAAGTTAGCGTTGTTTTCATGGTATTGGTTTTTGATTATAGTGTTGGAATCTGTCATTAATCTTGCTCTTGTACTTACAAAGTATAATGATTAAGTACCTTAATCACATCTAGGACGAATCGTCCCTCTTTCTGTACGAAGAACCTGATTGAGTTATCGAAGCCCGTATTTCTCAAGTTCTTAATTACGTATTTCATTGTGTATCTTTGAATTATGAGCACACTCCAAAAAAAAAGCTACGTCCAAATTTTTCGCTCACTTCTAATCATTGCGGGAATGTTTATGTACGGTATTTGTTTCTCCCAATCAGTAGAACAAGAGATTACCTGGTTGCAAGAACATGCCAGTGAAAAATCAGATTCAAGTCAAGTCTTGGAGAAGGCGACAGCATTGCTTCAAACCGCTCAACAGATGAACAACGTATCGCTATCAGCACCTCTACTTCATGTGCTTTCTAACTACCATAAAACACATAATAGGCGTGACTCTGCGTTGCAATACGCATTGCAAAGCCAAGAACAGTTCCTCACACTAAATGAGCCTTTAGCACTGGCCGAATTGCATCTAGATTTAGAACATCTTTATAAATATAATACCTTGTATAGTAAAGCTATGGAGCAAGACTTTGCAGCACTAAAACTCTACGAATCATTAAAAGATAATGCTGGAATTGCTCGCTGCTACACCAATATTTGCGATTTGCTTTACTACGAAGA
This sequence comes from Halioglobus sp., assembly GCA_047628935.1. Taxonomy (GTDB): domain Bacteria; phylum Bacteroidota; class Bacteroidia; order Chitinophagales; family Saprospiraceae; genus CAJXUU01. Next base: position 14,499 of record JBLHWH010000109.1, read on the forward strand.
CAACTATCAAAAAGGCATAGATTATTGCAATAAAGCCATCGCGTTGCAATCTGATATAGAAAATGCAGATGCCTTAGCTATTTCCTACAGATATCGTGCTGACAATGAAATTGGCATTGATGAATACGAAACGGCTCTCAATTCTATTGACAAAGCGATAATGATACTTATTAATGCGGGTAAAACAAGGTATGATATTCGAGCTTGTTATAACACCAGAGGAAATACCCTGAAATACATGAAACGCTATGATGAGGCACTGTTAGAATACCAGACTATTTATGACCTAATAAAATTAGAAAACAAACCCGAAGTAGATCTAGTTGCTCCATTGGCTAACATTGGTCATGTATATACCATACTTGAGAAATATGATGAGGCTATTCCAATTAAAAAGCAAGCCATAGACATTATGAATCGAAATGGTTACACCCAAAATTTATGGGAGAACTACGAGCAACTTTCCCTAGCATATGAGAATGTAGGAGATATGGAAAATGCATTGGCTTCCTTTAAATCCTTCTCAGAAAAGTACTCCACGTTCCAACGAAATACAATAGATAATCTCCAAGGCGAGCTTTTGATAAAATACGAGTCTGACCAAAAGGATGAAACAATACAGAATCAAGATAAATTGCTTTTGCAAAAAGAAAAGAATCAATTGCTTACAGCTGGCATAACAATGCTCCTAGCGTTGATGATAGGCGGATTAATGTATTTCCGAAAAAAGCGAAATAAGCAAAATCAAGAATTACTAAAATTGAATAAAAGCTTGGATGACAAGAATCAACAGAACGAATTACTGTTAAAAGAAATACATCACAGAGTAAAAAACAACTTGGCAATAGTCCAGAGTTTACTCACACTTCAATCTGCCAAAATGGACGATTCTGATGGCAAGGAAGCTATGCTGGCCAGTAAAAATAGAGTGCAATCTATGGGGATTTTACATCAAAAACTCTATCAAGGAAAGAATCTTGGTGCCATTGAAATGAAAGAATATTTTGACAATCTCAGCAAAGAAATTTTAGATTCTTATGGTGCTCAAGAGCGCCTGAAGGTAGAATGTATTATGGATAAACTGGAACTGGACATAGACACTGCACTGCCCATAGGTCTTATAGTCAATGAATTGTTGACCAATGCTCTCAAATATGCCTTTCCTAATGGTGAAAGTGGTAAAATATCCATAACCCTAGAACGTAAGGGTATAGGCGAATTACAACTGCAAGTGAAGGACAACGGAATAGGAAAACAAGAAGCTAATACAAACCAAAGAAAAGGATTTGGCACACAGTTGATTCAGCTACTTACCAAACAATTAAAAGGAACACTAACAGAGGAATCAGGTGATGGAACCAGTATAGTGATTCAGCTAAAAATCAAAAAAGCAGCATAGTATGGAAGTGAAATTAAAAGTTCTAATAGTAGAAGATGAAATGTTACTGGCAGCTGAGTTGGAAATGAACTTAGAGGACTTAGGCTATGAAGTACTAGATATACTGAGTAGTGGAAAGCAAGTTTTAGACTTCCTTAAAACCAATGATCAACCAGATCTTATCCTGATGGATATTCAACTGGATGGGGAAATGGATGGAATAGAGACTGTGAAAGCCATTCAAAAACAAGACACTATTCCTATAATCTACCTTACAGCCAATGCGGATGACCTCCATTTCAAATTGGCTAAAGAAACCAAACCTGAGGCTTTTTTGAGCAAACCTTTTAAAAAAATAGAATTGCAACGTGCTATAGAATTAGCGGCAGAAAAAATGAATCTTAGAGTAGCTAATCAACCTGCAGAAAAAGGCCATGTCATCCCTTTTCTCCTACATAATTTTATCTACGTAAAAAACCGTGACAAATTGGTCAAGGTCATCATCCATGACATTCAATATATAGAGGCTGAACGTAACTACTCCCGCATTTATACAAGCAACAAAGAATACCTTCTGGCCATGACACTAAAAGACATAGAAGCAAAACTGCCCTCACCTCAATTTATGCGTATTCACCGTTCGTTCATCATAAACATTACGCGAATAGATGAGGCGTCTTCTGACCACATCATTATCAATAAGAGAACCATTCCAATTAGTAAATCACAGCGTAATGAATTATTACAAAAATTACCTACTCTTTAATTTTATTATTAAACGGTCTTTTTTGATTCCAATTATTTATTTGAAGAGCAAGCAAAATTCCAATTACAACCAAAATAATTTCTCCGAAAGCATATTTCAGATACTTCCCTGTTTTCCTTTTGAAAGTAAGTTTCGTCTAATTTTTCGGGTGCATTTCAAAATGACGCTAAGCGGCAATTTGAAGTTTTTGTTTAATTCTATCCCAATGACCACTTTTATTCAAGACACGAATGTTGATTAATTTTTGCAACCCCTTTTTCGACCATCGTTGACCAGCTTTTTTTAATCTTTCTTGCAAGACTGTTCTATGTGCTGATTCTATTGCTCCGGAACCTATTAACAAGCCTTGTTTGATATATTCGCCATAATTCATTCTACATTCATTACTTTTTAAATACGATAACAATTTTATTTTTTCTTCTTTTTGCTTTTTTGTTTTCGCCTCTAATTCTTCTAGACGTTCTATTATATATTCATAGCCTCCCTTTTTAAGTCCTTCGCTTGTTTCTTTCTGCCATACTTTCCTTTTCTCCTTATTCTTTATTAGCATTCTTGCGTAATTCATAATATGTGTCATCCCATGATAGAAATCTAATATCTGATCAGATTTTGGGTATTCCGATTTTATCCAATTATGAATCCACACCGCTCCATCATTGACAAATACTAACCTTTGGTCTAGTCCGCTATATTCATCTAATATTTGTGACATCTTTTGCTCAAACTCTTTATGTCCTCCTAAATGGGCTACATATTCACTCTTCCTAATCCATTGTCTATCTTTACTTTGTGGAAGTATCGCGCTTTGTTTGAATACTTGTCCTAGCTTGGTTTCTTTCCACTGATCCTCTCTTGTTAACAGCATTGAGCCATCTACTTGACAATAAATACGTTCATCTTTACCTATACTTTCTATGGAGTCAATCTCATGATATTCGCCCTTTTCAACTTCCTCGCTTAATTGATCTCCCATTGAATCGGTTAGTCGATAAATTTCTGTGTCGTTGGTTTCTAGATCTAATAATATTTTGACCGCCTCTGAACCATTTTCATAACACATACTTTGCCCGATATAAATCAACTTTTCTGAAAGAAAGGGGCTATGCTTACCGATTTTCTGCCGACTATAATATTGCGAACTGTGAGGCAAGTCAACCTCTCCATAGTTCATTTTAATCTTTTTTTTACGTCTATTTTTGGTTCGCTTGCCTAAAGATTCTTCGAACATTTGATTTCCAAAACATTCGAACTTTTCTACAAACTCCTTTTCATATATGTAAAAATCTTCGTGCTTTCATAGGTTATCTATATCATTCAAAAGTTGGCTAAACTTCTCTTTTAATTTAGCCTTGTCCATTTTGAATTATTTTGTTGGTATTGCAATTTAAACATCTCTTGCGTCATTTTGAAATGCACCCAAATATCTAAACATCTAAAATAGTTACAAACTAGATAATCATATGAACATCGACATTCAGAAATGTCGACGAACTTAACGTTGACCGTTGCTTTGACTGTTGTTGGTCGTAGGCTCTTGCCTACGATTATACTATGATTGTCTCATCTTGTATCTTTGCGAAGCAAAAAATATCTAAACATCTAAAATAGTTACAAACTAGATAATCATATGAACATCGACATTCAGAAATGTCGACGAACTCAACGTTGACCGTTGCTTTGACTGTTGTTGGTCGTAGGCTCCTGCCTACGATCTTACTATGATTGTCTCATTTTTCCTGCGTAAAACAAATAATATCTGCAAAGGTATAATGATCCTATCCTTGATAATCTTTTGAACATCGACATTCGGAAATGGCGACGAACATGAGGTGAAGGAATTAATGCCGCCTTTGATAAAAAGACTGTCAATAGATTACAAGAGATTCAAAGTATGGATTCTAAATCTAAAGACAACCTTTTCAATATTATCGATGCTGTGATTCGTGATTATAAAACTCAGAAGGCTTACGCTTCTTAAAAACTAAAGAGAACTAATCTCAATATTCCAATTAGTAAAAGAACTGCCTTCTGTAGATAAGAAACAGTTCTTTCATTAATAGATGCCTTTATAGCCAAAATGAATTTGCAGGCTATTTTGAAGACTGGATTGCAAACTTTTCTTGTATCGACAATCTTAATTCTATAATCTTTCGATCTATTGCTGAACCTTTAAACTTTGGATATTTTTCAATATAAGTTGATGTAATTTCTTCGCTAAAAGTAAGTAGACCTTTTAAAAATTGATACTGATCAAATGTACTTGAATTTAAGTATGTCGTTAGTTTTATTTTATCCTCTTCAAAATCAATAGATACTCCATATTCATCTTCTTGTGGATCAACACGATAGAATTCTCGAACAGCGTATCCTGTTTTATCCCCAAGTGATTCCTTCCTACTAAAAGCTAGAAGTAAATTATAAGCATCAATTAAGCCGCTAGACAAATAAATAGTAACCACACTTCCTTCGGAATCACAAATTGCAAGTATTCCTATTCCAAATGAAAATACTTGATAATCATCTATGTTTCTACTATGGATAACAGAGCTTAGATAATCATGATCCACTGTAAGTTTTCCTTCTGCTTGATTAAGCACAAATGAATTATTTAACGTAAAATGGTTTCTATATAAAAAAGTAACTTCCCCTACCATCATATTGAACCGTTAAGTGATTTACTAGGAAATGCATTCAAAACTTTAAAATCACTTGTTAATGTGACTCTTATTGTATTACCTTAAATCCGCAAGCAAAAAGGTAAAAAAGAATGAAAGGCTAACAAAAATAGTATCTGCCAGACTTTCCTAATTGAATATTTTTCACTTATTTGGGTGAAAAACATCGCTGCAGATGAAAGTTAATTATTCTAAAGACAATATTTGTGCTTTTGGTGAACTAAATTTCACAGATAAACTAATAAAAGATCATGGCATATTTGATGTCATAGATAATACGCTGGTAGTCAGAGGGGTATTAGTGCAGTATAAATATAGTGATTTATTCAGGTCATTATTATCCCTCACCCTTTGTGGAGGGAAGTGCGCTGAAGATATTTCGGAACATCTACGAACTGAGCTTGCGCAAATTCCTGACTTTAAGGTTTGTTCCGCCGATACTTTAGTAAAAAAGATCCTAAATTTTGACTACCCCACCGCAAGCGGATGGAGCATTCGCCAAAATTTTTCCAACCTAAAGGTCGGAAATCGGATCTTTTTTGTGATAAGGCGTTTTTATGCAAAAACATCTTTTTATGACTCCGACGCAAGCATCGGAGAATTTAAGTATTAAAAATGCAAAAGGAATTGAGCACCACTAAAGAAACATTTATTAGTGATAGCGGTATTGTCCATGAGTTTAACATCAATGAGAATCTAAATGAACTGATGGTGAAATTACTTGTCACTACGGGACAGCTAAACTCTGCCAATCAAGAATATATTTTTGATTATGATAATCAATTCATACCGACAAGAAAATATGATTCTAGGCGGAGTTATAAAAAAGCCGACGGATATTTGCCCGGCATAGCGACCATTGACAACATGCCTGTTTACATTGAGAATAGGAATGGAAATTCAAATGTGAAGTATAAACAGGGCGAGACCTTACAAAGAGCCTACAAGGTTCTAGATGATCAAAACATCAAAGTAAAACATAGTCGGATGGATTGTGGATCATTCACACACGAGATTGTTGAATCGATCGAACCAAACACTGAATACTTCTATATAAGAGCACAACGTTGTGGGACTCTCTACGCTCGAATAAAAGAAGTCCAAACATGGAAAACAGTAAGAATAAATAACAAAAAACATGAGATAGCGTCAATCAATTATTCTCCTTTTGGTAAAAAGAGCGATAAAGAATATCGCTATGTAATATCTAGATAGCCTAGGGCAGATTTCCAAACTAGTCTATTGACCGAGGATCATTTCATCTATAGAGCTATCATGACCAATAATACTGTAATGAGCGATCTCCAAGTAATTCTGTTTTACAATAAAAGAGGACACAGTGAGCGAACATTTGATAAAATGAACAATGATTTCTTATGGAATAAGCTACCATTTTCTTTTTTAGAAGAAAATACCGTTTTTCTCATTGTGATGGCAATTTGTAGAAACTTGTATCATTTTCTATTGAAGCATATTAGTGAAAAGTTGGATTTCGTAAAGCCGAACTTTCGAATAAAGAAATTCATATTTAGATTCATGATTGTCCCTGCCAAATGGATAAAACAAGCAAGGAGTAGAGTATTAAAGCTATTTTCGAATAAACAATATCATTTCCTAGTCTAGTAAATTCAGTTATTGGCTATCCTATATGGATTACTATCTTCTAAGCCCTCTCGCAACTAGCTGATAGACAACAAAAATCAAAAAAATCATGAAATCAACCACTTCGAAAATGGGCTTCCGGACAGCATTAAATCCAAAAAGACTTCAAGCACAGTCAAATTAAGCACTATCAGGAACTGATATTCCTTTCTTTGACAATAACTCAAACCTCTAGATCATAAATCTTTAAATTTAATGGGTTCTACGCCCATTCTAATGGAAAAGGTATGAAAAGATGATAAGAAATGATAAATTAGTAGCATGAGAATAACAAAAGATTTCCTGAATCTTATATCCGATTTTGGAGATGATTGGAAGATAGAAG
>JBLHWH010000110.1:0-21290 GCA_047628935.1 Halioglobus sp.
GAGGTTTAGGGTAAAATGCCTTTACCTACTCGATAAATTTTTAATTCCTGTTTGATCCATGAACTTTGCGTCTATCAACAGTGACTTTCCTTCCTTTGCAGTACTCACAATACTTTCACTTCTATTCCAGAACTCTACCACATGGACCTGGTCCCAATCCTTCTCCCGTACCACTTTCGATTTCCATTCTATTACTTTCTGAACCGGTCCTACACCTGGGCCCTAAAACAGGTACTATCTCTCTCTTATCATCTCATGTATCTCAAATACACCCGATAGGGTATGTTTTTATCAGTTGATGTTTTTTATACCCAAAAGGGTATAAATATTATAAAAGTAAGAGTATTGTACCCGTTAGGGTATAATATATATAATAGTGCAATATTTTGTACCCGTTCGGGGTTATATGGATAAATAGCAGTATATTTGTACCCTAAAAGGTACATTATGGAAGATAAAAATTTAACATTAAAAGAATTTGTAAAAAGAAAAAGGAAATCCTTGAAATTGACTCAAAAGGAAATGGCAGAAAAAGCTGGAGTTGGGATAAGATTTGTAAGAGAATTGGAAAGAGGTAAGGAGACTCTAAAAATGGATAAAGTAAACCAAGTGTTAGAACTATTTGGCTACGAACTTGGACCACAAAAATATAATAGACTATGAAAAGAGCAAAAGTATATATGTATGACAAAATTGCCGGAACGCTAACCGAAGATGATGAAGGATTTCACTTTAAATATGACAGTCATTATTTAGAATCTGACAAACCAGAACCAATAAGCTTAACAATACCTCTAGAAACAAAAACATACTCAAGTAAAATTCTTTTCCCATTTTTTGACGGTTTAATTCCGGAAGGATGGCTATTAGATATAGCAGCAAAAAACTGGAAGCTCGATGAAAGGGATAGGATGAGTATTCTTTTAGCCACTTGCATAGATTGTATTGGAGCAGTTTCCATTGAAGCACTAAAAGAAAAAGAAAATGACTAAATGTTTATACTGTTATGATAAAATAACTGATGACGAACAAATCAAACAAGAATATCATCAGAGATGTAGTATGAAATTCTATGGAACTAAAATACCACCGAGAATCGAATACTCGCAAAGTGATATGCTAGAATTAGCCATGAAAGTGGTTAAAAGCCAAAAAACAGTTACAGGTGTACAACCAAAACTTTCATTGGGAAGAACAAAAATGACTGAAGATTCAAACATAGAAAGATTTACAATCGTAGGATTATGGGGTCAATACATTCTCAAACCACAAACTGAATTATATAAAGAATTACCGGAAATAGAAGATCTCACGATGCATTTAGCAGAAAGCGTAAAAATTAACACAGTGCCACATTCTTTGATAAGACTAAAGTCTGGTGAATTTGCCTACATAACAAAAAGAGTAGATCGATCAAAAAAAAGAAAATATCATATGGAGGATATGTGTCAATTAACAGAAAGACAAACAGAACATAAATACAAAGGATCACATGAACAAGTCGCGAAGGCAATCAATTTATACACCTCAAATCCAGGATTGGAAAAGGTGAATTTTTACGAACTTGTAATGTTCTGCTATCTTACTGGCAATAACGATATGCACTTAAAGAACTTCTCCTTACTAAAAGATGAAAACAAAGAATATAATTTATCTCCAGCATATGATTTAGTAGCATCTGAATTAGTTGTTGAAGGCGATGATGAAGAGTTAGCCCTAAATCTAAACGGCAAAAAGAGTAAAATAAAAAAGAAAGATTTTGAGCAAGCCATGGAGACAAGCGGCATTAATCAAAAAGCAGCACAAAATATATTTGATAAATTCGAAAAGATTAAACCAGAATGGTTCTCAATAATAGATAAAAGTTTTTTATTAGATGAAACGAAACAGAAGTATAAAGAAATGGTAGATATCAAACTCCAAATACTCAATAAATAAAAACTGACCACAAAAATTAGCAACAAATGACTAAAATCGCCTGCGACTTTTAGCATTTTGGGTTATGTTGTACTGAACATCTATCGTTGTTTCTGGGCAGTGTGTGATTTCAAAAAAAAATCGATTTTCCATTTAAAGATTGAGAAGGTTTGAAAATGAACTCTGTACGTATAAAAAGCTACTCAGGTCTACATGCTTTGCGCTCCATTAATCTGATTTTGAAAAAAACAAGGATCAAATAATCTAAAATAGTAGATTTTTTTGGTTAATTGACAAAGCTCCGCCAGGTACGGGTGACAACATCAACAAATATTTACTTTTCTATCTTTCGGTATTAACCTGAACGGTATTTTGACAGGCGAACCACGGATTGCGGGAATGATCGATATGATAACCATTTCACCGATCGCGCAGCATGGGCAGAGATATGGATCTTTGCCTGTGGTCAATTTGATGAACTCACGATTTGTCATTTTCTTTTTAGGCGGTGGTGGATCTGTGGCGAGACTTTTCCTAGCCTTATCTAGATCCTTCTTTTTTGATCTGGTTGATATACATCCCATGCTCGAGACAGTGAGTAGCAAAGCAGTGTCTGAGCACCCCGCAGAGCGGGACAGGCTATGCATAGTTGCTTCTTTGGTGATACCGCTGCGCTTTCTAGCATTTTTAAGAGCATGTCTTATAGCGCCTTCGCTGATCATTTGGCTTTTTTTACGACCATTGAATAGGCAGACTTGAGGTCTGTATTTGACAAAATATGCTCTGAGTTCGATAAGTACAGAAGTACTAAGTACGGGATATCTATTCTTTTTTCCTTTACCTTTTACTACTCTGATTCTGCATTTGTCATCATCGGTTTCGATATCATGGATTTTGAGATGGAGAAGTTCGCTACGTCTTAAACCAGAACAGTATAGGAGACGAAACATGACTCTATGTTTATCATTATTACAGGACGTTTCTCTCACGCCCATTCTGAGGAATGGTTCCTTCCCTTAAATGTCCATTTAGGACATTTATCCTTGTGCCAAGGAATCGGTCAGTCCCATACATTTTACTAGTTCTCCAGTTGACTTGCTCATGCTCATTAAGAGATACTAAGAAATCTAAGACCTCATCGACATCTAGCTCTCGGGGGTGAATCATATCATGAAACCTGACGAGTCTTTCGACAGCTCTGACATATGAAGTAATCGTCTGATCGGACTTATCTTCGATTTTCATCCGATTGATCATGGGTAAAGTGATAGATAATAAGTCTTTCTTTTGTACATTTGGATCAGGCTGTACAGGTCTTTGCTTAAAACTTGTCATGTGTTATGAAATTTTAAATTAAATAACTAATATATGGTAAGTCTTCAGCCAAGTTTTGGTCGCTAGAGGTTACACCGATAGGTGTTTTGTTCAACAATATATATAGTACATTAAGACGCGCCACACAATAACCGTTATAGGCAGTAGAAAAAAGCCAATAACATTGAATTAATTTAAAAAAGGTAAAAAGATGATGACAAAAAAAAACAGAATTAGTGAAAATGACTTGCAGACAAGTGATGCATTAGCTACGACAAATATAACGTCCCCTTCAGTTGGCCAATCCCTAACCGCAGTTGTTGCTGGCCAAGATGGACTTTCTGTATCTTCAACCAGTGCCTTCCCAAGTACTACTGGCTACCTTCTTCTAAGCGCCGCTGCAGAAAGCATAGCATTGCTCCAGTATGTTAGCACCGACGGAAACGCATTTAAAACACTCGCTCAATATTCAGGAAATGGCGCAACTGTTTTAAAAAGCGATATGCTTGTTAGTGAGGCTGAAACAGGAAACACGATAGCGGGAGCTGGTGGCACCTTCGCATCTACCTTGTTTTCTATTAATGCTGGGCCAACGTTTCAAGGTACTGGGTACATTTGCATTTTAGGAGCGGGTGGCAATGGCATCTTTAAATACGACATTGAAAGTAGCACCATGCCAAACGATAGCACGCAAGGAGACTTCAAAAGTGCTTTATTAGTTAATGCTTTTAGTGTTGGTGCTGGTCAAGATCCGTTCGCCATTGCAGTTGGGGCAGGAAGCGTTGTAATAGAATGTTCTGCGCCACCACCAGAAAGCACCTTAACAACCTCCGATATAACGATACCCGCAAAAGGTTCATTTACGATTGATGTTGTATCAACAACTTCAGGATTTCCCAGAGACTCTGGATATTTATTGGTACCGTTATCAGGTGGAGCTTCAGCAATAGTTATCTATACAGGTACAACTGCTACTTCATTTACAGGTTGCACCGGTAGTGTGGCTGGAGATATCGCAAGCAATACAACTATTCAAGCAACCGCAAATACCGCCATCAAATTTGGCTTTACAGACAACACAGGAAGCTCCGATGAAATATTTATTGCTATCGCTGGACAGCAATCAGACGCATTAGGTAATTTAACATGGGGCTATCTCACACAGGCAAGCGCAGGGGCAGATTTCAAGTTTAAAAAAATCACTTCAGAAACCGTAGTGCCAACTTACACACTCTTTGCTGCAAGTTCTCCTGTTGGCACCACCACAAGCTTTAATATATCTAACTCGCCGTTTAGTCGACTAATCGCTTGCCGTGCTATATTTAGTATAGGTTCGGCGCCCGTAATAAACATCCTAAGTTGTAAACCATCGTTTCCTGCGGCTTCGAACAAGACTAATCCGAACAATCCGATTACATACGATTTTGTTGAATTTACAGAACGAAATGCACCAAATGACGGTGTTCTGTTCATCAATACTACACAAGTGGATCAGGTTGGTATTCCATTCACGATGCAAGTTACTCCGAAAGATTCAATTAAAACAGATGGTGTTGGGATCACAAAGGGGTACGCAGACCTCAAGACGGCTTTGAGAACTTACGTAACAACCCAGTTTCAAAGTATTGTTTCTCCTTTGGCTAGGTCTGCGGCTGCGGCATTCAAAACACTGGTAACTACCGATCGGATTCTCAACCCTGCAGATGCCATAACGAATCCTCCCGGAGGTGTCGTGTTGCCTGTTTTGGATGAGTATTTTGACGTTGCGCTAACCACATTTTTTAATAAATATATTTTGGCCACAGATGCCTTTATCCTTCAGCGAAATGGATTCTGCTTTAGTGGACAAACAGTAGAAGGGTATAAGCCGGCACCATATAAATACAATGCAACCAATACAGGTGCAACCCTTATTGTTGGAGCAAGTGTTACTACTTGTTTACAAGCAGGCATGACGGTGACTGGGCCTGGTGTAATCGCCGGCACAACAATATCTAGCGTCTCCCCCCCCGCTGTAGGCGTTTCCACTACCATCACACTTAGCGTTGCTGCAACAGGAGGCTGTACTGCTGATTATACATTTGCGGTTACAGCGAAGTATACAGTGTTGCAATTGACAGAAATTATTTCACCCACTGATACCAGGGTTATATCAGGCGGGCAAGTTTATCAAATCTATGCACCGTATTTTGGAGGAACTTATCCAACCAGTTTCCCTCATTCCTGTTCTTTGGATACTTCGCCAGCACCGCCACCATGGATTAAACAACATTCTGCGGGTGGAATGGTTTTCGGTAATTTGGGAGCATTTGCTGATGGCTTGTTCCAAGGACAAGCTAGTCAGTTTACAGGAACAGGTGCGAGTCATCAAATTTTGCTAGACATTGAAAACACAATTGTATCAGCCTTTAACCGAGGAGTTGCCAATTCTGTTCAAGCAGGTAAAAATGTAACAGTGGCATGGGAGGATAACACGACATTTTATGCGGTTGCTAATGCTGGAAGTAACTGGAGCAACTTCTACGCAGGATTTTTGCACAACGATGGAGTAAGCCGCACCGCTCCCAACTTATCAGTTGGATTAGCGTATGGTTTTGCCTACGACGACCAAGGAGGTAACGACCCAACCCTTGCGAGTATTTTTCCAACTCATGTTAATATTACGCTAAATGAGCGTAATAAAGACAATAAAACAAGCCTATAACAAAACCTAAAAGCCATTGAAAACGTCTTTTAGCTCAATTGTTAGCAAACATTGAATACAAAATGAATGATTTATATTTGAAATAGATATAAAAAAACAATAATAAACCATAAAATTAGCCAATGGAACATTTGAAAAAGTCCTTAGTCATCAATTTAAATCTTTTTAAAATTCTCCTATTTATTTGCTTTTCTCCTTAAATTTTAACGAAGAAGCACAAGTAAAGTGCACCATTAATGGGGATTCTTATTTTAAATTGGAAGACAATCAATTGCCTACCTATACCTTACCCAATCATGAAGCGAAAACAGTAATTAGCAAAGCACAGCTTATTCCAACCGGGAAATCAGAACCTCTTGAAGTTGCGCATTTTGCATTTTCAGAAGATCAAGAAAAAATATTGCTGTTAACCAATACTAAAAAAGTTTGAAGGTTACATACCAAAGGAGACCATTGGGTTTAATAAAAAAACAAATAATATACTATGCCAAACACTACAACATCAATTGAACCTAAAATAGCTCAGCCTATTCTTATTAATTCTGGAAATATCGCTTGGCGACTTGTAAAAGACACCATCTCCAAAACACCATCAGGAGATCAAGATTTACCAGCAATTACAAAACAAGGAATTGCCTATTCTACACATGGAGTTGGGACAGAAAGCACCATTCCTGCAGTTGTTCCTGGAACCATCTTAAATACCTTGTTACGAGATCGGAATTGGTTAAAAGAGCATATAACAACACAATATATAGACGAAAAGGGTTGCATACATCCTTTCAAGGAAAGAGCGGAAAGTATTGACACCGATTTCTTCGATCCATTTTTCGATATCAATCAAAAATTTATACCTGATGCTTCCGTGGACGGAATAGTGGACGGAATCAAAATCGTCGGCGTTGATCTCTATACCTATTGGTATTATACAGAGTTTACCTTAGCTACGTCAGCTAAAAATCAGCGTTTTTGGTTAAACCTAAGAGGAATCAATTATACGGCAGATGTTTTTATAAATGGAGTTCAATTAAATAAAGATGGACAATTACAAGGAATGTTTTTGCGGCATTCTTTTGATATTACCGAGTATCCAAGCAAAGACGGGATTTACCGCCTTGCGATTCGAATTGTACCACCAGATTCTCCAGGAGTACCAACTCTAGATAACAATGGAGGAGTATTAAACGCACAAAATATCGGTCAATTGATTACCATGCGCCATACCGTAGGTTGGGATTGGACCATTTCTATTCCTGACAGAAGTACAGGCTTATGGGACCAAGTTTCCGTGTCTACGACGAAAGCATTGCGGCTAAAAGACCCAAAAGTTACCACGAAAGTAAAAGGAACTACCGCTACTGTTGCTATTCAAATGCAGGTAAAGAACCCAACAGCTGTAGCACAAACTGGCTTTGTCAGTTATGAATTAGAAGGAAATAAACAGCAACAATCCATAACGGTTGCGGCTGGTACAACAATTTCAGTAGTATTTGATTCGTTCGAAATTGAAAATGCTCGTTTGTGGTGGCCAAATGGCTCAGATCCTAAAAACCTCAAAAATAAACCGGAACTGTATACCTTAAATTTATATGCATCAATGGCAGCTGAAGTAAATGCTCAGTCTCTATCTGACCAGCATACACTTCGAATAGGAATGAGGGAGTTTACGAATATATTGAAGGATGTTGTAGGTCCTTCTGGTGAAACAAGAAAAAGTCGTCAATTTTTTGTAAACGGGGTTCCCGTATTCATTAGAGGAGGAAATTGGATGGGAATGGATACACTCTTTAGAGGAGGTACAAACCGATACAAGAACGAAGTGCGTATGCACAAAGAAATGAATCTAAATCTGATTCGTGTTTGGGGAGGAGGACTAATTGAGCGTCCTGAGTTTTTCGAAGCATGCGATGAGATGGGTATTATGGTGATGCAGGAATTTTGGTTTTCAGGTGAGTTTATCTTTAGTGAACCCGATTATCCGAATCATGTAGGCTTGCAAATACCATTGCCAGCGTACTATAAAAAGCTATTTACCAAATGTGCTACCGACGCTATTAAAATGCTTCGGAATCATACGAGTTTGTTGTTTTGGTGTGCAGCAAATGAATCTATTCCACCTCCAACTTTATTGAAAGAGTTGCAAGGCTATATAGGTGATGGTGATAACGCTTTAGATGCACGTTTACTAGTTCCAAATTCTCTAAATATAAATGGATATACTGGAACAGCCGAAATAAACGGGAACCTTGTAAAAGTTGGAACAGATGGACCATATGGAATTTTAGCGTTGAACAGTTATTTTGATTGGCTTCGTGCAGGTAGTTGGACGAATTCTTTTAACCCTGAAATTGGATCTTTAGGGATTCCGCCTGTTGAGAGCATAAAACAGATGATACGGGCAGCGAATTTAGTTGAAGTTCCTAAAAAATACGCAAAATTTGTAAAGTCTGAAACAAGTAATGATCCACTTGCTGTAAATGAAAGTTGGCTACAATTGAAATACAGCCAATATTTTGTAAATTATAATGTAAAGGAACCAGATGATCAATTGTATACCTATGGAGCACCTACAAACATAGAGACCTTTTGCGATCAGGCACAGTTGACCAACTATATGCATTACAAAGAACTTTGGGAAGGCTACTTGACTCATATGTGGGATTGGTATACGGGTCTAATTATCTGGAAATCGCAAGGTTCTTGGGCAGGAGTGAGAGCAAAGCTTTACGACTGGTTTTTAGAACAAAATGGTGGTTTTTGGGGTGTAAAAAATGCTTGCGAAGCCATTCATGTGCAGTTAGATTTGATCAATTATCCAGTTGGAACTACATATGATGTAAATGTGGTGAATCATACGCCACAAGAATTAGGAAATTTAAAGCTCAATTGGAATATTTATGACTTGAAAAAAAGTATTGCTTCTGAAACAATTCCTGCAAAGACAAAAGAGGGAACAAACGTAATCTATAAATCTTCTACTACTAATATTGCCACTTTATGTTTAACCAAAATCCTATCAGAATTAGATTCAGAAGTTTACTTTCTAGTATTAAAATTGGAACATGAAGGCAACACACTTTCTAAAAACATGTACTGGTTGAGTAAAACAGGACAATATGAAGAAATAGGAACCTATAAAATACCACCATTAACTACAAGTGCAAAAGGAAGTAAAGATGCTACGGGTAATTATGTGCTGAAAGCAAGTTTTGAAAACAGTTCGGAACAACTTTCTTTCTGGAACAGAGTTCAAGTTAGAAAACCTGCGAAAACAGGTGAAATAGGAGCGCGCGTATTACCCGTGTTTTATGAGAATAATTATTTTTCTTTGACGAAGGAAGCAGTGTCAAATCAGATAGAATTTCAATATGATGGAAAAGAAGGCGAACCAGAATTATGGCTAAAAAGCTGGGGCCAAAATTGGCTTCAGCTTGCTATTGATTGGGAGAAATAGTTGTTAATAAAAAAAGAGAATAATACAACTTAAATATGTGAAATTGAAAAAAAACATATGAAACGCACTAGCCAATTGTCAATATTTATAAACATATACAAATGGTAAGTGCGCCAATTTCATTGGGCATAGTGAAACGAAACTACTCATCACATAATTCGAGTATAGTTAATATTAACTATACTCTGTTGTTAGCTTCCATTAGGACAAAATATAAATGAACAAGATCAATAAATATATAATTCCAGCATCAATAATACTTGCCTTTATTGTATACCCAATTATTGTTTACCCAGATGATCAATCTCACAAAGATGGAATACTCAAATTCATACTTAGGATTTTAGGTGACCTTTCAATTCTTGTATTGATAAGTCTATTAGTCAATGTTCTTCTCTCCTTTATACTAAAGAAGAATATAACTTATCTGAACAGATTTAAATCAATTTTACCGTCTACAACATTAATTATATTGATTACGACATCTCTAATTTTACTCTTAAATGAAACAATCAAATTTGATGAAATTGACGTACCTGAATCTTTGAGCTGTGTTAGCATAAAACAAGGTGAATTCATTTGTCAAAATCTCGAGATAACAAGAAGTGAAAACATTCAAATAGAAACGGATACAAAAACAAACTTGATTAAAGAATATCAAATTAAGTGGAATACAGACTGTGAATATGAACTAATTGGAATAAACTCAAACACTCAAAATTTTAAGGTCAAAATCATAGAAGTTAATCAAGAAAGTCACAAAGCTTACGTTAGTAAATTAAATAGTAATAGTGCTCAATTGATCGAAATGAAAAATAAATAACGAGAAGCTAACATGTGATATGAGATCAGACTTGCTATCGCTGCGTCCGCTCCATATCACCGATACGTTGTGCTTAATATGCCCAAAAAACCGAAAAGACCAAATTGATTCCTACGTTTATTAAAATAATGCGAAAGAAAAATCAAAAGAAAATTATTATAATTTCGAGTTTATTAATATTTTTTTATCCAAAAAGCAATAAGCGCAAATGGTTATTACGGAATTAAATACTACTCTTCACTTTCAAAATGTTTAAATGTTCAATTAGTTAAAAATGGTAATACATTTGTTAAAGATATGTTAGCTAAATTCAAGGGGGTATCTGAATTTGATATTAATAGGCTAATGATCATTCATTCTTTAAGTTGATAAAGATGTAGGAGGAAAGAGAATAATAGAAATATAATATATAGTGTTAGGATTTATTTGTAATTAATATTTATATTAGAGCGATGCTAATTGAATTAGCACATCTTTTAACTAATTACATTCAAATCACAACATTTACTTTGATGAAGAATCTATTTCGTATCGCTTGCTCAATTGTATTAATTTGCATTGGGCCTTACCTGTATTCAAGCTCGATTTTATTTGATGAATCACTATGTCCAGATCCACCTTCAAATGATGATCCTTGTTTTTCAAGTGTAAATCCACCTCAAAACCTTATTGAAGGAGTTTCTTATCAAGGAAGTACGTGTTGTGCAAGAGGTCCACAAGACTCTAATACTGATGGAACACCTGCTGATCATCCAAACTTTGGTTGTAGTTCAGCGACTGAAGGTGCAGCAGTTTGGTATGTATTTACACCAAATGAAGCTGATGATGGATATGATATCACATTAGAGGAAGTAGTAGGTTTGGATCAAGCTGAAGGGCCTATAACAATTGAAGTCTATTGGGCCAGTGAAGAAGATGCTTGTATGGGAAATCTAAATGAACCTCTTGCGTTCTCTTGTGTAGCTACGAGTACTACAATTAAAATAGGAAATTGCCCCGGACCTGATCAAATGTTATTTGTGAAAGTTAGCACTGCTAGTGCGGATGATAATTGTGGTGATTTTCAATTGACGATTACCAAAGGCGCTTGCACTATCATTAATGGAGTATTGACAAGTACTGCTAATATATGTGAGGAAATAACTGAGGTGTTATATACCAATACAGACACAGTATTTAATATTAATTATGAAGCCCACCAAGGCTGTCTTGACTATGCTTGTCCTTCCGCTGATTCGATCGGTGGATGTGATGCATTTACGACAATGCCAACTGTATGGTTTAAAGTAATTACAGATGAAAGTGCACAACAATTATTCACTACAGTTGAAGCTTTCGGTAATTGGAAACCAATTTGGGCAATATATTCTGGAAATGATTGTAACAATTTGTCAGTCGTGACTTTAGGTGGTGCATTACCTTGCAGTAATCAGGATATTACACCCGAGGTGCATCAAGTTGTTGTCGTTAATAATATAAATACTTATTGGATAGCTGTTAGTGCTGATCCTAATTATATCCTAGATTCAGGAATCGAAAACGGTAGTTTTGAATTATCCATAGCATCTACAATTAATGCATTGATCTGTATTGGCGATGATTTAGGAGATTGTAACGATGAAACGCTTATTATAGAAATAGTTCAAAGAGACAATGAAGGAGAATCATTAGATGGGCCATTTTGTCAAGGTGAAGAAGTAACAGTCAGTATACATTTTGATTATGACGCATCCGAAAGTGGAGCAGATTGGCTGGCCGGATTTGTGCCCTTGTTTGGTGAGGGTTGGGATTTGGAATCATTTGATTTTGCAGAAAATGTTCCTCTTGGAAATGCTATGCCTGGAGTTTGGTATGAAGAGGGGACGGCTCTAGGCCCTATCATACAGGAGACTGTACCAATATTATGTACTTATCGGGATGAAAATGGTGTTTTGAAAATATGCAATCAACTTTGCGAACTATGTGATGAATGTGATCAACAAGGATTAGACGCAGGTGATCCTCTTCCGAGTGGATATTTTTGGGTTACAAATGGAGGAAATGCGGGCTGCGATAATGATGGTTCTCCAGGAGAGGGCTGGGGGATTGGTAGTATAAATGCATCCATTGAATGGACATTTAAGATAAAAACTAAAACATTCGAAACCGAAGAAGAGTGTCTTCAAAAGGGAGATTTAAGGATTGGATTTCAAACATTTTCTGACGGAGTTGCTGGTTGTTGGGAAGATCCAGTTGGAGAATGTCTGCTTGATAGATCGATGTTAGGTCCAAATTGGAATATTGGCTGTACAGAATTGCCTCCAGAAGTTGTTGCGGAAGATGTAACTATATGTAGTGGTGAGACACTTAATATAAATGTAGCTACAATAGATGGGAGTCTTAATACAATAGCAGTCAAGAAAGTAAATAATCTGTTTGTGAGTGGAGAAAATGATGTTGTATTTTTTGATGGATTTGGAATTATCAATGATCAAATTACTAACCTAACTACTGAAACGCAGATTCTTCAATACGGAGTTTATTCTGTTGATGATGCTTTATTCTGTGATGGAGTAAAAAATGTTATTAATGTTACAGTCTTACCCTCTGCACAGTTAGAGACATCATATATATGTTCTTGTGACAACGGATGTACTGCTATTTCGGTTGATTCGGTTGCTGGGTTTTCTTATAGTTTTTATCAAGAAGGTATACTCTTGTCTGAAGGAACAGAAATAGAAGTTTGTCCAGAGAATGCAACAATTTATGAAATAGTAGCTTCACATACTTCAGGTTGTACAGAAAATTCTTTTGTGACAGTCGATTGCGAAGGTGTTTCTGACTATTGCATGGAGCAGGGACAGTTCAAAATTCAGTATAGTTTCTTTATTGATGAAGACCTAAATGGTACGAAAGATTCAGCTGAGATTTATATTGCGGCTGGTAATTTTGAAATCACTCAAAGCGGAATAATAATATACAATACCCTTGCAGGAGAATCGGATCTGTTTTTGGATGAGGGTACTTACTCATTTGCATATCAATCAGAGTATTTTGCAGATTGGTTCCTTACCACGGATAGTATGATAGATGTAGAACTTGATTCTATGAATAATTGTGTTAAAGTGAGTTTTGGGGTCAGCCCTGTTGAGCCTGTCAAACAAGTGAACACTTACTACAATCTTTTTCAATTGTGTAATTCAGAAAGAGCGTTTAGTATTTATGCTAGAAATTTTGGCAATTATGACATAAGTGGAATTTTTTGGGCTGAGATTGACGAAGAAGTAATGAAGAATGACTTTTTTGATGTTAATGAAGTAGACACTATTGTTTTGCCTAATAAAATGGGATGGTACTTTTCAGATCTTTCATCTTTTAATATAATTAATAAGAAGCTTACTATTCATATTCCTGGTCCGCCAGATTTTCCTATTGGTGGTCTGCTAAATTATAAGTTATATACCGAGGTGTTTAATGCTGATGGAACTAAAGAGATAGTTGGAGAAACGAATATTGATATACCTGTGCTTTGCGCTTATGATCCAAATGACAAACAAGTAGACCCACACCACCCTGAAGGATATACAAACATCACAGATTCAGAATTGACATACAAGGTGAGATTTCAAAATGTTGGAAATGCACCGGCTATGAATATCGAAATCAAAGATACTTTATCAGAATACTTAGATGTATCAAGTGTAAGGTACCTATCAGGATCTCATGACGAATTCTTATCATTTAGCAGAAGCGAAGAGAATATTTTGACATTCAAATTTTCGAATATCAATCTACCAGATAGTCTGTCTGACCCACTAGGAAGTCAAGGCTACCTAATTTATAGTGTCCATGTAATCGATAATCTTCCAGAAGGAACAATCATAGAAAATACAGCGCATATCTATTTTGATTTCAATCCAGCGATTGTTACCAATACCACAACCAATATACTTTATGACGATCTAGATGCTGATGGTTTTTATAGTATCGAAGATTGTAATGATAGTGAAGCATTGATTAATCCTGATGCCGAAGAAATTCCTAATAATGAAGTAGATGAAGACTGCGATGGTGAAGCATTGATTATAGATGATGATATGGACGGGTTTAACTCCGACGAAGATTGCGATGATCAGAATGCTGCCATCAACCCTGATGCTGAAGAAATAATTAATAATAGCGTCGATGAAGATTGTGATGGATTAGCGGTAGTAATCGACAATGACAATGATGGCTTCAATTCTGATGAGGATTGCGATGATCAGAACGCTGATATCAATCCTGATGCAGTAGAAATCCCAGATAATGGTATCGATGAAGATTGTGACGGAGTAGATGATATAACAGATAGCGTGAAAGATTATAATCCATTTGGAGTTCAGATATTTCCTAATCCAACAACGAATGAGTTTTCTATCAAAGTAGATAGATCATTCAGTGATCTAAAATACACCATTTATGATACAAATGGTAAAGTCAAAGACTACGGTGGGATCAAAAATAATGGAACAATTGATCTAAAAGAAAATCCATCTGGACTGTATTTTATCAAAGTAAGTGACGACAAGACTAATGATCATTCATTCTTTAAGCTGATAAAGATGTAGGAGGAAGGAGAATCTATAAACTAAATAAAAGGCCTACAATGAATTAATATCTGGTAGGTCTGTGTGGTAAACCATATTGCACTTTTAGCATTGTCATTCCGAGCAAAGTCGAGCAGCATTGTCATTCCGAGCGAAATCGAGGAATAGAATGCCCTTAAACCTTTAATTTCGACAGAAGTGGAGAAATCTACTACAATCAATTTATTTGCTCAATGACTTTGTTAAACAATTTTGTGCATTATGGTTTACACACGGTAGGTCTTTTAAATTCTATTTTTCATGCTTTGATTTGTATATTTGAGAATAAAGAAATCCTATTATTCATAAGATTCAAATCCACTTGTTAGACGATATTTTAGCTCAAATAAAAAAGTGTAATACGTGTCAAGACCTTCCGCTTGGACCTAGACCTGTAGTAACGGCGCAGCCCAAAAGTAAAATAATCATTATCGGTCAAGCTCCTGGAACGGCGGTGCACAAATCTGGAATACCATGGGATGATAAAAGTGGTGAGAATCTCCGATCTTGGATGGATATTGATAAAGATGTATTTTATGATACTGAAAAAATCGCCATTATACCAATGGGATTTTGTTATCCAGGAAGAGGCAAGTCTGGAGATCTCCCTCCAAGAAAAGAATGTGCTCCTCAATGGCATGATATGCTAATCTCCCAGTTGAAAGAAGTAGAATTAGTCCTGTTGATCGGAAAGTATGCTCAAGGTTACTATCTGGGAAAAGAAAAAAGAAGAACCCTCACTGATACCGTCAAAAACTATAGAGATTATCTTCCTCGACATTTTGTGCTTCCACATCCATCTCCAAGAAACAATATATGGCAAGCTAAGAATGAATGGTTTAAGCGTGATGTATTGCCTGAGCTGAAGATTGTGGTGGTGGAGTTATTGTGAAAGTTGATATGCGGTCTAAATGGGTAACCCTAAAAAAAAGAATCAGCAATCCTATTCAAAAACAACCCTGAAATTGTCTATCTTACTGTTCAATTAAAAGTGAATTACGTAAATGGATTCTCTACTTTAATACACTCGCCATGATAACCACAGATTATCTAAGGTTTGTGCATGGAACGGGAATAGATGCTGGACTGGGGTTGTATTCATTTGTGTTCTCGAAAGCTAAAAAAATATGTATCAATTAACAAAATTTGTCTTTTTTATCTTTCTTCTAATAAGCTGTAATTCTAATAACAATAAACAAATTGATGGCTTCTTACTATCAGGGAAAACTAATGATATAAGTGATGGGACGGTTATTTATTTATTTATTTATTTGATGAATTATCAGAGCAGTTCATAGATTCAACTGAAATATTGGACAATGAATTCGAATTTCAAGGAAAATTAAATAATTCACCTTCAGCAATTATTCTTCGAACAGTAGATCAAGTAGCATATTTATGGCTGGAGAATGCGAGAATGACTTTTGATGCCTCACAATCCGACTTCCACCATGCAAATTTTAAAGGATCAAAAATTCATGAATGGGCGGAAGAGAAACTATTTTCTAAAATTGACACAATTAGTGGGAACCATCTAACAAGAGAAGAAAATAGTAAGGTTAGAGAATTATGTTTAGAATTCGTTGAAAGGTACCCAGAAAACCTAATAAGTGCACATATTCTTTCAATATATTCAGGAGCTTCCGAAGTTTCTTTAGAGAGAAAAAAGTATCTATACGATAACTTATCTCTCAAAAACAAACAAAATACATATGGACAAAGAATATTTAAAGCTATTAAGACACTTGAAACAATAGATCCATCTAAATTTGCCCCGCAAATAGGAGATAACTTTGTTGATTTTGAAATGATGGATTCATCTGGCAAAATGATTTACCTTTCTAATAATTTAGGTGATGTCACGCTTCTTGAATTTTGGGCTTCTTGGTGTGGACCTTGTTTAGCGGAAATGCCAAACTTGAAAAAGACATATGATAACTATAAATCAAGTGGATTCGAAATATTTGCGGTTTCATTAGATAAAAGTGAAGAAAGATGGAAAAATAAAATAATAGAATTCGATCTAAATTGGACACATGTTAGCGACTTGAATGGATTTATTAATATGGCCTCGATGCAATATAATGTTGGAGCTATTCCCGATAATTTTTTAATTGATTCTAATGGAGAAATAATTGCTAGGAATTTGAGAGGAGAAGAATTGAATTCTGAATTAAATAGATTACTCAAGTGAAAAGCTAGTCTAAAACATGCCTAGTTCATCTTTATTTGGTCGTCCATCCCATTTTATTGGATCCTGTTTCATATGGAATAAGGCTACAATTTTCATACTGGTTGATTCAATTTGGTAGTGAATACAGTAGGGAAAACGCTTGATATATTTCACCCGAACATCTTTGTATTTCTTTTGATATATGAGCGGTTCCCGTTGTAATGAAGTTAATCCAGCCTCAATACAAAGTTCAAGTTCATAGCCTAAGCCTTTACGTTGTTTCTCATACCAAGATACTGCTTGTTCAATGTCATGAACCGCAGCTCTGATATAAATAAGTTATAAGTCATTTTCTTTTAGACTGCAGATGAGATTTTACTTCACTCCAAGAATGCCAAGACATTTGCTCATTATTATCCAAAGCTATTCTTCTATCAAGTTCTTGTTTTTGAGCATTTGTTATTTGTAGTTCATTTGGATCTAAACTATCCCATATTTGCTCAACAAGCAATATCTTTTCTGCAGATGAAAGCTCTAATATTTCTGTTATGCTCATAATGCCAATTTAGTAATTTAACGTTAAAGATTAATAATTGAGTTCAATAAAATGTTATAGTCTTGGATGTAATCTTTCAATACTACTTTTCAACGCTTCTAATCCTGTCCTATTATATGCTTCTGTACTGTCTGGAGTGTCTGCATAGATTTCCTAATTTCTCCTCAGTGCTAGTCGATGTCTCCAAACATCGATTCCATATGGTTATCTAGCTTTTATCTTTATTGGCATTTTATTTTTCTTTATATTTTCCTACTTTGACAATCATATTGCACCGTGTCAGTCTTTTGACTGATCTAGGTCTGGAGACCTAGACGAACTTAATGTTGACAGACCTTGGCGAACGTGGGTATCTAGCTATTGCACTATCTTCTATCAATCTCAATCTCAATCTCAATCTTTATTGTAATTGATCAGGGCAATCATATAGCATCTAGGTCTGGAGACCTAGACGAACTTAATGTTGACAGACCTCGGCGAACGTGGGCAAATATCTTTGACCTTCCTATTTTGACAAACCTCGGCCATCAAGGGACACTATATACATAACGTATACTCTAATATAACAAATACTCTTCATTTATTCAATTAAATTCTCATTGTAATTTAACGCACTTTTAATTGATAATCAATTGATTATGATCCAATTATTACTTTTCGGACAGACACTATGTAATGTTGATAGCGTTGCGTTAGCAAACATCCACCATCATGAGTCATTTAATTTGTTCAAGTGTTTTTACTAAAAAGGCCTTATTAGCACTGTCATCTATACAAAAGTGAGCAATTAAAGTCGTAAACGTAGAATCGATAGGGTAAATGGTATCTATGCAAATGACCTTGCATTTTTCTACGCCAGGATAATATTTAGTTAACCAAGTAGACTCAATATATGATTCATAATCAATAACATTCATTGTGTCCATCTTTATATACTTTTTATCCAGATCAACTGAACCACATCCATTTAATAGATAAATCACATTATCTGAATTTTTACAACTAGTTAATAAAACCGCAACAATAACAAGAACTTTATATTTTATCATACTGTGCACTATACTTTTTTTCAATAATATTCCCTTTAGATACGCTAATTCTATCCGATTTTATTCCTCTTTTGTCAAAAAGTCCCTCTATAAAAGATCTGAATGCTCCGAATTGATCATTATATGTTTTTGCTACACCATCGTAAAGCCTATCTGACCATTTTTCTGCAAAAATATAATTTCCTTTATGTCCTCCTCCCACCGTAAAAGCAATTTTTAAATCATCATATTTCATTAAATTGGCAGCGATTTGGTCAATTTGATTTGTAAATGATGCATCATTTGAAGCATACTTAAATGGACCTGTTGCTGAATAACTTAATGCAATATCTCCTCGTGGTGTAAATTTATTACCTAAAATGATACCATCATCCAAAGGATTCGGGGGGAGAGGTGGTACTATAGGAGGGAAGGTAACTGGAGACATTGTTCTTGTTGGAACAGGGGTAGTGCTTTCATATTTGATGTAGTTTTTATGCTTAACCCTCCATATATCTCAACTGTATCATCATCAAAGTCTCCATAAATTAAAGGTTCTGTACTATTCGAATTTTCAATATATAGTTTATTACTTCCTGTTTCTGTCCTGCCCGCCTCATATCCAATATACACATTTTTGCTTCCAGCATTACTATACCCTGAAAATGCTCCAAGAAAGACATTATGACTTCCTGATGACTTCTGTCCTGCATCTTTACCTGTAGCAATATTTTCTGTTCCAGATGTATTTAATTTTAATGATGATCTACCTATAGCTACATTATTAGCACCAGAAGTATTATTGAATAATGATTGCTGCCCAAGTCCTATATTGAAGCCCCCGCTTGTAGTCGACATTCCTGATTGGTATCCAAGCCATATATTGTATGAAGATGTGTTAGTTGATACATCTGTTTGTGTTGTTTGGTCAAATATCGTACCTCCCTGACCAGCACTTTGTCCCATTGATATATTATGAGAACCTTCCTGATATACACCAGTAATTCTTCCAATCCCAATGTTATTTGATCCGTTTGAATTACGCAATGCATCTGGACCAATTCCTACCGAATAATTTCCAGAAACCTTATATCTCCCTGCCGAACTTGACAAAAAAACATTGTGTTTTCCAGTTTCCAAATTTTGACCCGCATATTGTCCCATTAAAAAATTACTAGAACCTGTTGTAAGGGAGGTTCCTGAATTCGATCCCATTAAAATATTTGCTCCGCCAGTTAGACTTGAATTATAATAATTATTAGATTGGATGATTATATTAGAAGTTCCATTAAATGTTTGAAAGAGATTCCTATCCAAAATTAATGTGCCAGCGTGATTGAGCACCATCCTTTCGGTTGACGGACTTCCTGTGTAAAAGCTAATACCTGATTGTGCCCCCGAAGCACTAGGCCCTTGAAGTACTAGTGAACCATTCCCCGTTCTATTACTTAATCCAGGGCTAGATGTAAAAACCCGTCCGCCCCAAGAATCGCTTGGTAAAGCATTAAAAACCCCTATCGAAAGTCCCAAAGTCCCATTTGATGTAGGTGGGAAACTATTAGTATTAAACGATAAAATTCCATTGACATTTAATTCTGTTTTTGGATTCTCTTCTTTTATTCCTACGTCTCCAGATTCGATTACGGTAACCTGACCATAAATGGAAAAAGTAATCAAGAGAATAAAAATTGTGATTGATTGTTTCATATTAATTAGCTTACTATTATTTTAAGTTATTTCACTTTATATACTTTCAATTTAGTGGAGGATGCAAAATTAGCTGAACCTCCATCCTAGACGAACTTAATGTTGACAGACCTCGGCGAACGTGGGGTAATTTTTTCATGGTATTTTTTTTTGCATTCCAGCTTATTGCATACATTATTCATCGTGGGTTTTGTTTCCTTTCCATCATAATCATAGTCTGATCGATGTCGCACCTGTCCGACCTCTGGCGGAGACAATCGACCATTTAGCTGATTTGCTTGCCATCAAGCTTTTTGCATACATCAGAAATCTTGTTAATAATTTATTTTCATCTATTCATATCTTTTATCATTTCTTATCAACGTTCATTTCCTAATTTCTCCTCAGCGCTAGTCGATGTCTCCAGACATCGATTCCATATGATTACTTAGCTTTTATCTTTATTTCATATTGAAGATTATTGCTTTTATTTTTATTTGCGTTCTATTTTTTATTACATTTTTCTTCTACTTTGACAATCGTATAGCACCGTGTCAGTCTTTTGACTGATCTAGGTCTGGTTACGAGCGTTTGCTACGCAACGTGCGTTTGTTACACAACGTGCGTTTGTTACACAAGCCACACTTATACCACACTTATACCACTCTTTCCTAGACGAACTTAATGTTGTCAGACCTCGGCGAACGTGGGTTTTATTTCCTTTCCTACATTATCATAGTGTGATCGATGTCACAGACAATCGACCATCTGACTTGTTTGCTAACTGATATTATGTCTGCAAATATCTATGATCTTCCAATTTTGACAAACCTCGACCATCAGGGGTATTATTTCTGCAAACATCTTTGCTCTTCTTAATTTGACAAACCTCGCCCATCATAGGGACTTTGTTGACATAAATCGACCATCACGAGTTTATTCATTAAAGTTATTGTAACAGCCCCGTAAAGATTAAGACATAGTTACGAATAATTTTTTGTAATTATGAGTGTGAAAAAGACAGAAAAAGG
>JBLHWH010000111.1:0-21277 GCA_047628935.1 Halioglobus sp.
TTGAAGCCCGAAAATTTGCAATTCTCTATACTGAGCTACGTGTTTGCTACGTAAACACTTGAAGCCCGAGAATTTGCAATTCTCTATACTGAGCTACGTGTTTGCTACGTAAACACTTGAAGCCCGAGAATTTGCAATTCTCTATACTGAGCTACGTGTTTGCTACGTAAACACTTGAAGCCAGAAAATTTGCAATTCTCTATACTGAGCTACGTGTTTGCTACGTAAACACTTGAAGCCCGAAAATTTGCAATTCTCTATACATGACAAAAAAAACAGGCTACAAGAATCAACTCGCAGCCTGTTTAATAAATTTTATTTCTGAACTCTATTAATTCGTTTTGAATTTCGCAGCTGGGATTTCACCATTGATAGAAAAACTGTCAGCTTTCATTACTAATGGAAACGGCATAGCACCGATAGTAGTAATAGAATGTGGGAATTTAATTCCATTCACATCTTTGAAGTCAGCATATTCATTTGTAATAGTTTGTGGTTGACCACCTGGTCCATCTTGAGTTGACATTGATCTGATAAGTAAGTTACTTTTCACACTGTAAAACTCGTAAGCCTTGTCTCCACTTGCTTTAGTTATTTGTAACTTATAAGCCTTTTCACCATTAACATCTTCGATTCCTTTCAGATCAATCTTGTAAGGGCTTGTAGCATCGAGATAAGCTAACTGGCCAAACAAAATAGCTTGTTCTTTCATAGCATCGAATTCTGGACCTTCAGTTACAACTTGACTTTGTCCCATTCCTCCCATAGAACCTTGAGTTCCATCAAATCTCTGTTCCATCATCATGTTACCTGCCATAGACATCTCTAAGTAGAACATTTTGTTTTCTTTCTGTCCAGTTTCCATTGAAGCCGTTTGCCCCATAAGATCTGCACTAAACTTTGACACGATTGATTTAATTGTGTTTATCTTATCTAAACCACCAATAGCATCTAAGTAATCAGAAACGATTGTCTTAGCATCAAGACCAGCAGGCATTGCAGCTTCTTGAATATCAAGCTTCTTGCCGAATGCATCATAGAAGTCTACAACACCATCAACATCAAATTTTGCAAGGTTAGCAGCTACTTCATCTTTAGATCCAGCAACTACTATATTTGCGTTTTCTGGTCTGATATATTTCTGAGCCATAGCTTGTACATCTACAATAGATACTGCATCCAACTTCTGTAGGTAGGTTTCATAGTAATCAGCAGGCAGATTAAACTTGTAAATATTCCTTGCGAATCTAGCTATTGTCTGTGGCGACTCTAATGACCTCGCGAAACCTCCAGCCATAGAGTTCTTTACCAATTGTAAATCATCAACACTTACTGGTTCTGTTCTCAATCTATCCATCTCGAATAAAATTTCGTGTATAGAACTATCTGTTACTGCATTTCTTACACTTGCTCCAGCATTGAAGTTACCGACTAAAGAATTAGCTGATAAACTTGATCTAGAACTGTAGGTATATGCTTTATCTTCTCTTAAGTTTTGCATCAATCTACCAGAGAATACACCACCACCAAGAATACTATTCATTACAGAAGACTTGATCTGGTCATCAGCTCCAGGCTTCAGGTTTATAGGATATGTTATTCTGATTACAGATTGTACAGCACCATCCTTATTTGCGAAAGCTACATTAGCACCTTTTACTTCTTCAGGTGCACTATAGTTAGTTGCTGGCATTTCACCTCTTTTCCAAGAAGCAAAATACTTCTCAGCATCGGCTTTAGCTTCTGCTGGCGTAACATCACCTACTATGATTAAGAATGCATTATTAGGCTTAAAATATGTATTATAATAAGACTTGATACTTTCAATCGTCATATTGTTTACATCATCCTCTGTTTGAATCTCACCATATGGGTGATTTACTCCATAGTTCAATACTCCAGCTACATTTCCAGCCATTGCATCAGCATTACTAGCTGTTTGTGACAATCCTGATAAAGTCTGAGTTTTGATTTTCTTAAACTCTTCTTCTGGAAAAGACGGATTGTAAAGTACATCCGTCATCACTTCCAAGAGTTTCTGAGAATGCTTCTTCAAACCACTAGCAAATACTCCACTTCCTGAAGTATTAAGGCTTGCTCCAATAAAATCAACAGCTGCATCGATATCCGCTTTTGATTTAGTTTTAGTACCTGTTCCCATGAGAGAACCTGCTACAGAAACGAAGCCTACTTGATCCTTCTCTAATATCTGATCATTGTTTAACGACAGTTGATATGATACTCTAGGTATTTTATGATTCTCAACAACGATTACCTTCAAACCGTTACTAAGATCAAAAGAATTTGCTTTTCCTAACTGAATAGCTCTTGCTTCTCCAGGAGTTGGTGCTCCAGATCTCCAAGCGATATCAACAGGTGCATCTTTTACTACTTCCGTTCCTTTGTCTACCATGCTATCCGTGGTCTTCTTGCTACACTGCATAAAAAGCACTCCCATGAACAAAAGATATATTGAATATTTTTTCATTTTTATTTATTTATTATTGGTTCTATTAATAGATTTCAAATCAAAGCTTCTCCCTATGGATTTACTGGTTTAGGAAGATAATGAAGTACTACTCTATTATTAGTGTTATAGTATTGCTTTGCTACTCTTTGGATGTCTTCTTTTGTTACAGCAAGATATCTGTCCAACTCTGTGTTGATTAGATTTGTTTCTCCGAAATACATTTTATAGTTAGCAAGACTTTCTGCGATTCCAGCAATTCTAGAATTAGAAGTGATGAAATCATTTTCAGTTTGATTTTTCAACTTCTGAAATTCAGTATCAGTAATCAATTCATTTTGAACTTTTTCAATTTGAGCATCAATAGATTTCTCTACTTCTAAGATATCAACCCCCATGTTTGCAATACCAAATGCTATGGCAGCTCCTGGATCTTCAAGTCCTAATGGGAAATTACCTACAAAAACAGCTTTTTGCTCTTCATCTACAAGTGCTTTATACAATCTAGATGACTGCCCCTGAGATAACAATGTACCTAACATAGATACCGCATAGTAATCAGGAGTTCCTTGTGCAGGAATTCTGTATGTCATTACAACAGCTGGTAATTGGATATTATCATATATCGTATCTCTTACTTCTCCACCAAGTTCAGGTTCTACAACTGTAGGTCTGTACACATTAGGATTTTTCACTGGAATATTACCGAAGTATTGATCGATCCATATTTTTGCTTGATCGTAATCAATATCTCCTGCAATTGATAAGATTGCATTGTTAGGAGTATAAAAATCATTGTAAAATTGCTTATAATCATTTTCTTCCGCAGCATTTAAGTGATCCATAGAACCGATGATAGGCCAGTTATAAGGGTGTTTTGTAAAAGCTCTAGACATAGACTCTTGTAAGATAGACCCATAAGGTTGGTTATCTATTCTTAGTCTTCTTTCCTCCTTTACAACTTCTCTTTGCGTCTCTACACCTTTATCTTCAACTTTAGCATGAAGTAATCTTTCTGACTCTAACCATAAACCTAATTCTAATTGATTAGAAGGAAGGATCTCATAGTAATATGTTCTATCAAATGAAGTATTGGCATTTAATGTACCTCCGGCATTCTCTACATATGTAGTATATTCTCCTCTATCAATATTTTCAGAACCTTCAAATAACAAATGCTCAAAAAAGTGAGCAAATCCTGTTCTATCTGGCTTTTCATTTTTTGATCCAACATGGTACATAATAGATACAGCTACAATAGGTGTAGACTTATCTTGATGTAAAATTACGTGTAGACCATTGTCAAGCGTATATTCTTGAAATTCGATCTTATTCATTTGAGCTGTAAGTGCTACACTTACTACTGCAAAGAACATTAAGAGAAAAGTTTTTTTCATAACGTTTTAGATTGGTTAGGTCAATTCTAATTTGACCCTGATTTTATGATTAACTAATAATTGCTGCAAAACTAAAATTGTATTACAATTCTTAGTGTGCAAACGGCTACAAATATGTTTTTTTTTATTCGTGTAGGACAAATTTATCTACGAATGAGTCAAATAGATCGAAAAAGGAGAAATAAGAATAAAGAATCAGATGTAATTTGAACATTCTAACTAAACATCAAATAGCCTTCTGTGGTAGTTGATCTGGCCTAAGTGATAGGATAAATGAGTAGATAGATGTATTAAAAAATACTTAGTTGACATGGGTTCTTCAAATACTACCTTGGGATATAATTCATCTAGTTGAGCTTCAGTCATCGAATCAATAACTGTCACGATCATGTGATTAACCATCTTAATATCCTGTAAGATGTTCTCTTTCAGGACATCTTTATCACCAAATTCAGCTTTACGATCCCTGACATAGCCAGTGTTGCCAATTCAGCTCCAATAAAAGTATTTAAATTACCAATCAGGTTAAGTGCTAGATTTCCAGCACTATTCGTAATTTCTCCTTCTACTTTCCAAAGTGTCTGTTCATCTTGATAAAGAGATATTTGATGATATAGTCTATCTAAATCTCAAATAAAAAAAGATTTAACGATTTGAGTTACCATGATTAATTTACTTAGACTTCTCGAAATTTAGACTTACTCCATTGATACAGTACCTTAAACCAGTTGGTTTAGGACCATCCTTAAAAACATGTCCAAGGTGGCCTTCACATCTGCGGCACAAAACTTCTGTTCGTGCATATCCTAAATCGTAGTCTGTATCTTCAAGAATCACTTCTTTATCTATGGGTTGGTAAAAACTCGGCCATCCAGTGCCAGACTTAAACTTCGTATCACTTGCAAATAGAGGTAAATCACAAGCTCCACATGTATAAACACCACTGTCTTTGTTTTTTAATAAACTACTTGTAAAAGATCTTTCTGTTCCCTTTTCTCGAATAACATAATACTCTTGCTTCCCAAGCTCCGCAGCCCATTCTTCGGGCGTTTTTACTACTTTATTAATTACCTCGCCTTTAGAATTTTTAAAAGTCATTTCGGTAGAACGATTCTCAGGTTCAAGCTCAGATTTAGGTTTTACTATTTCTTTTTTTTGAGTTTCCGTTTCTACTTGTTGAGAATTACTACTGCAACTTATGAAGCTTAAAAGCATCAACAAAACAATTATTTTATTCATAATTCTATTTATTATTTTAAGAAAGAACTAATCTTCCCCTCTTAGTCTACTATCCTGCTCCTTAGCTATAGTTACAATTTTACGCATCGTTCTGATCAGTGCCAAAAAAAATATATGACCCATCGCAAACATGACATATAGCCATTTATATGAACCATGTAAATCCATGGAATCTCCAGAAAACAAATAAGCTACACCTCCTCCTAAAAATGCTAATAAGACATAACTTAGTATGGATTGCCACCAATATTTATTCAAATTGTCAGCTGCAAGACTCATAACACTATTGCCAATTGTAAAAAAGAAAGTCAACGAGACCGCTATTAGCCAGGGTGTTCCAGAATCTGTATCTGATATCCCAAGAGCTCCAGCTCCACTAGACAACAATATGAATATCAAAATCAGAATCAATACAGCCCCAACTTGCACAAATGGAGGAATATCATACTCAAAAATAGACTTGTCAGAATTAACCATAAATTTTGAAAATAGTTAAATACGTTATAATTAGGTAACTAACATAAGGAATCTTATTTGGTTCGACCGTCATTTAGATAATTAAATCTAAACAGTACTATGAAATATTTATACTTTGCTTTGCTCCTATCAATTTGTTCTTGCACCAATCCTAATATTGATTATTTAGGCAACGATTATCAAGCTACAGAAAATATGGATGTATATTTCTCTCCAAATGATATAGATGAATACTTCACGATCATGGGTCAGATGAACGCTAACAACGAAAATGACGAATCACTATCTCTCGATGACATGAAAGAATCTATGATTTGTGAGGCCAAAGAAAGAGGCGCAGATGCGATTCTTTTTCTTGATTTCGAATCATTCGATGATTTACATTATATCACAGCTGATCTATTGATTTATGAATATTAGTAATTCTAAATTGTTAATTCAGGTCGAACTTTGCTCCGATTGATATAGTACGAGATGGTCTATAACTAGCTCTTCTATCAATTCCAGGAGAAAAGTATCCACTGCCGTCCATATCATAGAATGATGGTTCTGGATCTGCTCCTGTGTATCCGGTGATAGTCATCAAGTTTTGCCCAATAAGGGATAGGCTCAACATCCTATTATCATTGCCGATTAGAAAAGATCTTGATATAGACAGATTATCTAATTTCACAAAACTAGCATTTTCTACATAAAGTGATGAGTATCTAGCCTCTTTGAGACCCTCGACGGCTTTACTTGTATTGACACCATTATAATATTCATTAAAACCAGAATCATTCTCAAAGAACATTCTGTTGAGATTGATCAGACTGTGCCCAAACGCACCGCGAAAGAGTACATTGATATCATAGCTAGCAACTTTAATATTATGTCGCCAGCCAAATTCAAAATCAGGAATTGCACTACCTACTGCATCATAATCTGAATTTTCCTCACCAGGAGAAAACACATTTATTTGACCGTCATTATTAACATCTTTATAAATCGTAAAGCCATCAGCATCGACCCCTTCGAAAACAGGAGCGTATATCTGACCAAACTCGTCCCCGTTACCAATACTCAATAAAGAGGCACTTCCGAAACCAGGCGCACCAGGGCTTGCGTATAAAACATTAAACTCGAAATCTACTGTAGATTTATAAGAAGATAAAACTAGATTTGAAATATATTTTACGTTTTCATTATCGATTAATTTAGCTCCTATTGACAAATCAAAACCTCTAGTAGAAATATTAGTATAAGGATCTTGAAAAGGTGCAATATTATTGATATTGACATTGCTAGAAACTCTAGAAAACACCTCAAAACCGATTTGATAATTACTATTTGAATAATTGACAGCTAAGTCATACTCACTGTTCTTCTCAACTAAAAATTGTACGAACGAACTTACAGAATTAGGCATATAAATATCATTTTGCGAACCAGTAACCCCAAAACCACCAGATAGCAAAAAGTGATCCTCTTCACTATCCATGAAACCACCAAGGTCATATGAGATCTGAGCTGAAGGATATAACTGCCATTTGGAATCTCTTTCAAGTAGGGATGAGCCTTCATACCTTAATCCAAAATCAAAGAACAGCTTATCGTCTCTAATTAAGCTAACATTATTATAAAAAGAGATTAACTTATTACTCTCATTTCTAATTTCAAATCCAGCTACGGGTGCCAAATCCGGCCATACATAAGAGAAAGAAGTCGATTCAGATTCAAATTCTTGATAACTGTAACCTGCGCGTAATTTGTATGCGATTCGTTTAATTTTACCTTGATATTTAAGATAAAAGTCACTAAATACAAATTGATTATCAACTGAATTAATAGTCCCAAATCCTGATCGAACACCAGCATAAGTTCTACCCAAGTAATAAGAAGTTTCTTGACCAAACTCACTGAATTCGACATTCTTATTTTGAGCTGCATATTGAATTCCTAATTCTAAGCCTCTGAATATTTGATATCTTGCATTACATGAAAACAGATAAGAAACAACATCGTTAGTTCGCTCATTAAGATCCAACATAGCTACAGGGTTATATGCACCAAACAAGCCTAAAGATTCGAAATAACCTCCGAACGTAGCTCCATTGAATGGAAAAGGAGAATCTTTTGCAAAGATAGGAGTCGCAGGATTCGCCGTAACCGCATATCTAAAAGCCTCTCTAAAACTTAGATCTTGATTTTTTTTTGTTACCAGACCATTTAAATCAATATTAAGCCGATCCTCAAATAAGTTAAAAGATAAATTTCCAGATCCGTTAAATTGATTGAAACCAGATTCTTTTAATATTCCTTTCGTATTTCGGTAGTTACCAGAGATCCTATAGTTATAATTTTTGACTCCATTGCTAAGAGATACACTATGAGCTTGAGATAGTCCAACTCTCTTAATCTCAGACAAATAGTTATTATCTGACCCAAGGTCCAACCCACCTTTCGAAACGAATTCATTTGCGGTTAATACATTGATATCTTTAGTAGCATTACTTACTCCAAATGTACCACGATACTGAACCGAAAGTAAAGAATCGACAGTATGTTTCTTAGTTGTGATCATTATCACCCCATTAGATCCACGAGCGCCATATTGAGCTTTCGCAAATCCATTTTTAAGCACTTCTATAGATGCTATATCATTGGGATCTACATTCTCAATTGCAGCATTGGGAACACCATCAATCACAACAAGAGGCTATATATCAGAATCCAATGAAGATATTCCTCGAACTCTTGCTATACTCTGTACATTGGGATCACCACCTTTGTTATAGACTTGAAGCCCTGCAACTTGTCCTTGAATTAAGAGAAATGGGTCTGAGATAATTCCTGAATTGAAACCAAAAGAATTTATTGTTGACTTGCCAATATCTAATGAAGTGAAGTTATAATTAGAGTCTCTTAAAGTAATCGGAATGGGATCAGGTTTTAATACAGGGCCTTGAGCCATAATTAATGATGTTGCGAAAAGCATTATAATCATTGCGAACAAACGTCTGGACTCCATTTATCTCAGAATTATTTTCAACCTAAATATACTCAATTGAACAAGAAAACCAAATCATTACACCACTTTACCGTATAGATCATAATCTTCCGCAGATTCTATTAGCACATTGGCAAAATCACCGATTCGTACATATTGATCTTTAGCAGAAACCAAGACCTCATTATCCACTTCTGGGCTATCAAACTCTGTCCGTCCTATGAAGAATTCTCCTTCTTTACGATCAAATAACACTTTCAGAGTATGACCAACTAGCGCTTCGTTGTTATCCATGGAAATCGAATTTTGTATTTCCATAATACGATTTGCACGTTCAACTTTAGTTTCTGCATCCACATCGTCCACCATATCATGTGCACTTGTATCCTCTTCGTGAGAATACTGGAAGACTCCCACCCTATCAAATTTCATATCAGCTACAAAATCACAAAGACTCTGAAACTCTTCTTCCGTCTCGCCAGGGTGCCCCACTAAGAAAGTTGTTCTGATATTGATCCCAGGCACTTTCTCTTTAGCTATTCTGATCAATTCTCTCTGCTCTACCTGTGTAATCTGACGTCTCATCCGAACTAGCATACCATCATCAGCATGTTGCAGTGGGATATCTAGATAGTTACAGATTTTTGGCTGCCTTGCCATTGCATCAAAGATCCCTAACGGAAACTTCGATGGATAAGCGTAATGTAGTCTGATCCATTCTATACCCTCTACTTCACAAAGTGCATCAAGTAATCTCGGCAATTCTCTCTTTTTGTATATATCTAGCCCGTAATAAGTTAACTCTTGTGCAATGAGCATGATTTCCTTCACACCCATCCGTGCAAGGTTCTGTGCTTCTTTCACCAATGCTTCTATAGTTTTAGAGACGTGCTTACCTCTCATAAGTGGTATCGCACAGAAAGAACAAGTACGATTACAACCTTCGGATATCTTCAGATATGCATAGTGTGTTGGCCCAGAAAGAACCCTTTCTCCTACTAATTCATGCTTGTAATCCGCTTCCAATTTGGCCAATAAGCTAGGCATCTCCATCGTACCGAAATAAGCATCTACCTCCGGAATAGCTACCTCTAAATCATCCTTGTATCGTTGAGAAAGACATCCAGTAACATATAGTTTCTCAATACCTCCAGCTTTCTTCACATCTGCATACTGAAGAATTGTGTTCACCGATTCCTCCTTTGCTAGATCTATGAATCCACAAGTATTTACGATCACGATATTCGCATCATCTTCCTCGCTTTCATGTGTCACTTCTATATCATTTCCTTTTATCTGTGTGATTAGATCTTCAGAATCTACAAGGTTCTTACTACATCCAAGCGTGATGACGTTTACCTTGTTTTTATTGAGTGTTTTAGTTTTCATAAATCTCTACTTTCCGAATTAAGGTGCAAAAGTAAGTTTTATTAATTAAAACAACGGTGGAATACATCATTCATCATTGCTTGTAAAACAAATTGTACAAAAACTAATTAAATCCTTAATTCTCAACTTTTAGAAGCAATTAAGGGATGCAAACGATTTGATTATTTAACTAATGTGAGAGTTCAGTTTTCATAAAGAAGCCAACAATTACTAATCTATAAAGTAGCTTCATTGTGATTTATATTTTATTCCGATAAATTAACAACTTACTCCATCATTACCTTAAAGCTTCCATCAGTCAATACTAGGCTGTCTGGTGCATTTACCCATGAAGCTGCGGATCCTTCTCTTTAAACGTACATTGAAACCTTCCCTCAAGTATCGTTGTATCTGCATTGTAATAGTCTATGATGAGATAGTCTTCTTTAGTACCTTGACCAGGGGGTATACTAAAGCTTCCTGATAGACCGTTAGGTCCTGAGTAGTGGTAAGTTACTTTAACTCTATCAGTAAATGAAGAAGAAACATCAAATGCTTCTATCCAAAGCGTATCCTTTAAATTTGATTCCTTAAAAACTTTTATGTGTAAAAACTGTGCTAAATCTTCCGTATAACTTCTCCCCGAATAAATAGAAAAATTATCCCCAAGCTTGCTATAGTCGATAAATACTTGCGATTCACACATACCATTAAATCTAAAAGATACATGAAAATCATCATGATCACATGGAGGCAATGGGGGTGGCACTTCTTCTTTGCCGCAGCTGTGGAAAAAAATGCTAACAATTACTAATTTATAAAGTAACTTCATTGTGATTATTGACTTATGGGTATGAAGTTAATAAATTTACTCCATCATCACCTTAAAACTTCCATCAGTCAATACTAGGCTGTCAGGTGCATTTACCCATGAAGCTGCAGAGCGTTCTTTAAACGTACATTGAAATCTTCCTTCCAGTATGGTTGTATCGGCGTTATAATAGTCTATGATGAGATAGTCTTCTTTAGTACCTTGACTAGGGGGTATACTAAATGTTCCAGATACGCCACCAGCTTCTTGGTATCTATATTTTATTGATCGCAATCTAGACAGTGTATGCGTTTCAGTTCCTATCCAAAGTGTATCATTTAATATTGATTCTTTACTTATATCTATTGATAAAAATTGTAATATTTCTTCAATATGACTTCTTCCCGACTCTATAGAAAAGTAGTCTCCATAATCACTAAAATCCACATAAACCTGCGTTTCACAACTACCATTGAACCTAAAAGATACATGAAAATCATCATGCTCACATGGAGGCAATGGCGGTGGCACTACTTCTTTGCCGCAGCTCTGAAAAAAAATGCTAACAATTATTAATCTAAAAAGTAGCTTCATTGTGATTTATCTCTTATCCCAATAAAGTTAATAATTTACTCCATCATCACCTTAAAACTTCCATCAGTCAATACCAGACTGTCAGGTGCATTTACCCATGAAGCTGCAGAGCGTTCTTTAAATTTACATTGAAATCTTCCCTCAAGTATCGTTGTATCGGCATTGTAATAGTCTATGATAAGATAATCGTCTTTAGTACCCTGCCCAGGTGGAATACGAAAACTTCCTGATAGACCACTAGATTCTGAATAGTAGTAAGTTACTATAACTCTATCAGTAAATGACTTGGTAACATCAAATGCCTCTATCCAGAGTGTATCATTTAGATTTGATTCTTTGAGGAGACTTATACTTAAAAACTGTGCGATTTCTTCCGTATAAGTCCTCCCTGAAACTATATACAAATCTCCGCCCCCTTTACTAAAGTCTGTATAAACTTGCGTTTCACAACTACCATTGAACCTAAAAGACACGTGAAAATCATCATGCTCACATGGAAGCAATGGCGGTGGCACTACTTCTTTGTCGCAGCTTTGAAGTAGGAGAACAGAAATTAGTATGCTTAAATATGGCTTCATTACATTTATTTAATAATTATAATTGGAGTGGTGTGATGTTCTCTATCAGTTATTATTTCGAGAAGATAATTCCCTGCATTGATATTATTTGTTTCTAATTGCAGCGACTGGCTTCCTTTATTAAGACTTTGATTATAAAGAGTTACACGTTGTCCATTCAATGATATAAGGCGAATAAGTACCTTGGAATCAAACTTTAAATCAAAATCTAGATTAACACGATCACTAATGGGATTTGGTGCAATAGTAAAGTGACTTCCAAGAGAATTTGTAGACCTAGAATCCACAAACTCATCGGTAGTGATATTTTGTGCGTTCCAATTAAAAACATGATGTAAATTGACATCTTCCAAACCATTCTCGAAACAAGTAGATGTTAATTTAAGAATTATGGTAGGGACATTATTAGGAATGTCAGATGCTGATAGTGTATATGTAGATTCGTCACCATCAGTATCAGACGCAGTTACAAAGGATTGACCACCATTCCAACTGACCTCCCAATGAAAGCATTCATTATTACCTGGACACCCATATGCCAATGAACTCCAAACGAAATTTTGATTTTCATATCCATATACATAGTCAGGTCCAGTGATAAATGAATAATAAGGCGGATCCTCATACCCACCTTCTACTTGCCCTCCGAAACCACTTATGGTACAAGCATTTTTCTCTATCATTCGAGCATTATTATTTTCAACTTCTCCAGTTGTTCCTGTTGGAAAGCCATTAAATTCAACATCAGGGTTAGAAAAACGCATTAAACCTAATGTATGGTATTGGATTCATTAGCGTTGATCGTACTGGACCTGAAGGAAAACCTTGAATAGTCTCTTGCCATTCATGACCATTTGCGTATTGATGTCCTCCATTTACATGTCTGCATCCGAAGATGTGACCAATTTCATGGGCGATAACTGAATTTAATATATCATTTGCATCCAACACTCCAATAGTTTTAAAAATCTCAGGGTTATCTAATGCTATTGCGGCACCCGCTACATTGTTATTAATTGTTAAATCAGGATTAACTATGAACAAGTCTTTTGTTTGAAATAATAAAACTATGTCTGCATCATACTCGTCTCTAAGATCATTAAGTCCATCGTAAAATTCTCCATCAGTATCAAAATCTTCAAGAATCAAAGTCGCGTTCCCTGTATTTTCATTGTAATCCGTTAATAATTCTATTCCAACAATTTTTGCTTTTATATTAGTATTAGGAATTTCTGATACATCAAGAGCTTCGTTAAGATTAGCTATATCTATAATTGCTATTTGTTCCATGTCATAGGAATCAGTATCTATTTCGCTACTGTAAACAAACAAAACTGTAATCTCTGCAGCGCAATCAGTTCCATTTGGACCGCTAAATTCACCACTTGAAGCACCACTGCCTCCTTCACCACCATGATAATGATCACCCTTGGCTTGCGGTTCAATTCCTGTGTGGTCATTATGATCAACATGACCACAACCTCCACCGTCATATTGATCACTTACTCTGATTAGTATTTGATCTTCTAATATTCCTGCATTTAAGTCCTCAATTATATAATGTTCATCATTATACTTTATCTCCCCAAAATTTTTATCTCCCTTTTTAATAAATAAGCAATATCCAATAATATTGTCATCACTATAAATGTCTCCACGCCATATGAAATCATCGTCAGAGTACTTCTCGATGTAAGATAGTTTTGCCTTAATAATATTAGATTTATTTGGAAGAGTGAATTCCAAGAACCCATTTATTTGAAAATTTCATATGCTATGTAATATTATTGGTGTTACAGATGCAAATGCAGAATTTTCTTTCTTATCATCATAAATAGTCCTCTTTGAATTATTGGTAAGAAAGTTACTTTCATTAAGCGTTTCTAAAATGTTTGATTGACTTTGTAATTGTGGCAAAAGTGATACTAATGCAATAAAAGTGTAAATAAATGATTTCATACTTGTGATTTATTGGTTTATAAGTTTTTAAACTTACTAAAATAATCTCTTTTGTTTTACCTATTTGTTTTTTTATTTGCAATGTTCCATTAAATAATGGTATCCTATCAAAAATAGTCGAGCTTAATTACAGCTATTAATTTAATATTTTTGGAGGGATATGGCAACTTAGAAGTAAGACCAATTCTGGTTTTAGATCGACGGTAATTATTTATTTTGTCCTTCATGTTCCTTCGTTAAAAAGCCTCGCCGAACCTATGGGTTCGTCTACGTTTTTTGCCTTGATCCATTTTGAACAATTCTAAATTCTTTTCCGTCATCTAAAAACAGAATTGGTATAAGACAACTTAATGTATTTCCTTTTCACATCTCCATCATTCATCAAAGACCTTAGTAAATCCTGTCAGCATTTTATACTTAGTATTCTTTTTTACGTATTCATGAAGCATTTTTTCCTTCTTCCGATTACCAGCCTTATTGAGAATGATTTGTTCTATCCTTTCTGGATATTTCTCTTCTAATTGCTGATATATATCAAAATCAAGCTCACCTGTATCACCGATTAGTAAAAAGTTAGTGTCACTAAAAGCGATCAAGATCTTTTCCACTTCT
This sequence comes from Halioglobus sp., assembly GCA_047628935.1. Lineage (GTDB taxonomy): Bacteria > Bacteroidota > Bacteroidia > Chitinophagales > Saprospiraceae > CAJXUU01. Next base: position 14,492 of record JBLHWH010000111.1, read on the forward strand.
ATAAACTTATTACGTTGAGCAATTGGCCTCGATTTTAGCAATTGCCATCCCATATCTCGCAGAATCAACGTACCTTCTGGAAAACCATTATATTCTAGGAAGGTTTGGAGGTAGATAAACAGATTCCATGGACTATTAGATAAGTAGATTACTGGACCTTTTCCATTTACATGATTGGACAGTAAATGAAAAGCATCCGCTGCAGCTTCAATAGGCTTCCTTCTGAATGGATTGAGAAAAAGTGTATTAAGAATCACCTTGATTTTAAAAAATGATTTCACTCCAGTAACCATAATGGTATCATCAATATCTGAAATAATCCCAACTGGAACATCAGAAGATAGATCAACTATCGGAGCGACGATTTTATTACTTCTACTTTTGTACTCAGCTGATATTTCTACTAGACCAACTTCCATATTCTTTCCTTCTATATTATCGAATATCTCAAAGTAACCTTCATCATCGGTTACAACATGATATGACATACTAGAAGCAACACATTGAACATGAACAAACTTTATCTCACGGCTAAAAGCTCGAATTATAGTATAAATAAGTGAAGAAAAGATACCGTGTGTAGGTTTAATCAGAAATGGACTGTCTTTCAATATTCGCCCTTTTACATACAAGTGTGTTCTAGTAATAAACGACGTATAGACTTGTATGTGGAGCTTTTTCATTGAAGTGATTTAACTATTTAGCCCAATCAATTCCTTTGATCAGTTTACTTTGAGTGATCTCTTCCTCAGAACCTGGTTTAATCTCATGATTATAAGTCCAATTGGCCATTGGTGGCATACTCATAAGAATAGATTCGATTCTACCATTTGTTTGAAGACCGAACTTTGTCCCTTTGTCCCAAACCAAATTAAATTCTACATATCTGCCTCTTCTGTGAAGTTGCCAAGATTTATGATCTTCTGTATATGGTCTATTATGGTTTCGATTTACCAACTCAGAATAAATAGGTACAAATGATTCGCCTACATCTTTTACAAAGTCAAATCTATCTTGTTTTGTATGTGATATATCCGCCTCTAATCTATCGAAGAATATTCCACCGATTCCGCGAGTTTCGTTTCTATGGGGAATATAAAAGTAGTCATCTGCCCATTTTTTATGATGCGGGTAATAAGCCTCATCATGTTTATCACCAACCGTTTTTAAGTAGTTGTGAAAGAAACTAGCATCTTCATCAACTATATAATGCGGTGTGACATCAATACCTCCACCAAACCAATATTTACCAACAGAAGTCTCGAAGTATCTGACATTCATATGAATAATAGGCACCAATGGATTATGTGGATGCAGAACAATACTTACACCCGTAGCAAAAAAATCAGTAGGTTCTAAACCTAAAGCCTTAGATATTTTTTCAGGAAGATGTCCTTCAACTGCACTGAAGTTTACGCCTCCTTTCTCTATTTTATCACCAAGAATAACCCTTGATCTTCCTCCTCCACCTTCAGCTCTTTCCCACAGGTCTTGCTGAAACTTTCCGTTCCCATCTAATGATTCTATACCTGCACAGATATCATCTTGCAGGCTCATAAAATAAGATTTTATATCTGATCTATTCGGATTATCCATTTACTGCTTGCTTTAGAGCTTCCACTGTTTTCTTCGCATTTCCAGCAAATACTTCATCATTATATATCGCTAATGGTCTTTTTAAAAAAGTATACTCAGCTAGGATATGCTTTTTCCAATCAGCTTCACTTAACGTTTCATTGTTCAACCCTTGAGACCTATACTTCTGAGCTCTTTTATTGAATAACACTTCATAAGATCCAACCTTTTCTTTCACAAAGTCCAATTCAGCTTCAGTGATATGCGTCTCTTTTATATTTTGAAGTTCAATTCCTTCTGTACTGTCTAACTCACCGATTATTCGCTGACAAGTGTTACAAGAACTAAGGTGGAAAATTATATTTTTCATTTGAATTTTATTGTGATTCTAAAAATTAATTACCTAATAATTCAATAATTCAAATTAAGAAAACTGCAGTTTTGCAAGACTATTATACGCTCCTTTGTCGACTTGAATCAATTCGTCATGGGTACCTTCTTCAATAATATGACCATTTTCTAAAACGTAAATCTGATCTACATTCTTTATCGTAGCTAATCTGTGTGCAATAATGATAGAAGTTCTTCCTTCCATCAATAAATCTAATGCTTCTTGTACCAATCTCTCTGATTCGGCATCAAGGGAAGAAGTCGCTTCATCTAATAATAAGATTCTTGGATCTTTTAAGATTGCTCTTGCAATAGCTACACGTTGTCTCTGTCCACCAGATAATTTGATTCCTCTCTCTCCTACCACAGTTTCAAATCCATCAGGAAATGACTCTATAAATTCTAAGCAATTACTTTTCCTAGCAGCATCAGTCAATTGAGCTTCTGTTGCTTTAGGATTTCCATATAGGATATTCTCTCTTATCGAGCCACCAAAAAGGATAACTTCTTGTGGTACAATACCCACATTTTGTCTTAGGTGAGAGATATTATATTTATTGATCGATTTTCCACCGATAGATATCTCTCCTTTGTCAAGTGGATAGAAATTCATCAATAGAGAGACAATCGTAGATTTTCCGCTACCACTTTGCCCTACTAATGCCACTTTCTCTCCTTCTTTTATCGTGAGATTGATTCCTTTGAGGATTTCCATTTCCGTCCTTGTCGGGTACGAGAACTGCACATCAGTATATTTGATATCCCCTGACAATGATAAATTTTTATGAGATTCAGAATCGTCTATCTTTACTTCAGGTGTAGTATTTAGCAGAGTTTGCACTCTTTCTGTTGCACCTACCGCACTGGCTAAAGTAGCATACAAGGTTCCAAAACTCGCAATCGCACCACCTAAAATACCTGTATAGATAATGAATGAAAATAAGTCGCCAGACTCCATCGCGCCACTCTCCACCATCAATGCGCCTCTATACAGGATGAAGAAAATACCACCAAACAAAACAGTAATAATAAATGAGAAGAAAAGACCTCTCACTTTCGCGAATTTGAGACTGATCCGTACAACATTCTCTACCGCTTTTCCATACCTAACAGATTCATACCATTCATTTGCAAATGATTTTACAACTTGAAATGACTGTAATGTTTCTTCTACTATGGTATTGGTTTCCGCTAGTTTATCTTGTCTTTCTTTGGATAACTTTCTTATATGTCTGCCGAAAAACATTGCTGCGATTACAATTACAGGAAATGTAGCCAACATAATCAAAGCTAACTTTGGCGTCCAATAAGCAATAATTGCTAATCCCGAAATAAGGATTACTACTTGTCTCAAAAATTCCGCCAAAGTAACAGAGAATGCACTTTGGAGTTGTTCTACATCTGCAGTGATACGACTGGTTAATTCTCCTACTCTTCTTTGCTCGTAAAATGTGATTGATTGAGAGATAATATTGTTGTAAAGGTCTTTTCTAAGATTAGCCATACTGCGCTCGGCTACAATCGTGAAAAATACAGTTCTGAAGTATGAAAATGCTCCTTGTACAAATAACAAAACAAGTAATATCTTACCTAGATCCTTAATTGTCATTCCGTGCTCCCACTTTGGGTTTCCAGTGGCAATGTTAGTCATCTCCCCCGGAATCCCCATAACCAACATAAAAATCAAACTACCAAAAACGAGTAATAACATACCGGCTATGAAGTAACCCAACTGTGGTTTGATATATCTAAATATCTTTAGTGCTCCCGATAGGTTTTCTTTATTAAGTTTAACTTTTTCGAGGTCGTAATCTTTTCTATTTCTAGCCAATGTAGAGTTTATTTTTACTTTTGAATATTAATACAATATATAGGTCTCTGTAATTTTGAGATCGCAAATTTAAGAATCTAACTGATTACTAATGTTATAGTTGTGTAAAAGGTGTATTTCGCGATGTTCCATCCGTAGTTTCTGAAATTTTCATTAATCAAATTTGATTTTGCAAAATCGCTAGAAACGCTTGAATCGCAGAACCGTTTTATAATATTGACAAACCACAATAATAGAAAACTATTGTAGATCATATAGATATTGTAACAAACGGACAATTTAGTAGGCTTTTGCACTAGAATTCTAAAATGCAATCTGTCAATTAAGAATTCGCAAAGAAGTCTTTTATTTCTAATGCATCTCCTGGCTTTAATCTACCGCTAAGAATAAGACGTAATTCTCTTCTTCTACTTGCTCCATCATACAGCTTCTGTTCTTCACTACTGACTGGCCTTAATGGAGGTACTTTTGTAGGCTTCTTTGTCTTATTGTCAAGTGCTACAAAAGAAAGGTAGGCATGATTAGAAAGGCGACTATTTGCACCTGTAATATCTGCAGCAGAAACTTCTACATAAACCTCTACCGATGTATTAAATGCTCTGGTAACTGCCGCTTTTAGTGTAATGACATCACCATTTTTGATCGGATTGGTAAACGAAACATGATCTACAGATGCTGTAACTACATGCTCTTCACAGTGTCTTGCCGCACAAATACCACCTGCAATATCCATCCACCTCATTAAGTTTCCTCCCATTAGGTTATTCAATGGATTCGTATCATTAGGCATGATCATTTCTGTCATTATCGTCTGTGACTCACTTACCAATTTATCTTTCATAAATTTAAAATTTTATTACTGCAAAATCAACGATTTATCTCTAATAATCTCCTTAGGTATATACAGACTGTTTATCGGCTACTTAAAAATAAAAATTTAAGGGCACAAATTTTAATTCTGGTTTGAATTGGAATAAAAAACTAACCAACTGTCTTAATTACTTCCTCTGGACCCTAAAGTTCAGTCATCCTCGTTAGCACTTATCTTCTACATATTCAAATTCAAAAACTTGCGCAAAAATAGATTTCAATCTCATCTTTACATCTTCTTGGTCTACATTTTTTCCTAGTTCTGCTCCCATCGACGTCACAGTCTTGTCATCATCCGCGATACCGCAAGGAACTATATTTTTAAAATAAGACAAATCTGTATTTACATTCAATGCAAAGCCATGCATAGTCACCCACCTGCTTAAATGGACACCTATAGCGCAGATCTTTCTTTTGGGACTATTTACTTCTTTCGGCTGTATCCAAACACCGGTGAATCCTTCTTCCCGATATCCAATTATGTCATATATATCCAATAACTGAATGACGCACTCTTCAAGTAACCTAACATACTTATGCACATCAGTAAAAAATTCATCCAAATCAAGGATTGGATAGCCAGTAATTTGACCTGGACCGTGATAGGTAATATCTCCTCCACGATTAATCTTAAAATACTCGATATTAGAGGAGTCCAGTCCAGCACCATCAAGCAATAAATGATCTTGAGACCCACTTTTCCCTAGTGTGTATACATGATTGTGCTGGCAAAAAAGGAGGTGATTAATTTGTTTCTTTTTAGATTTTTCATCTTCAGGCAGATCTCTCCACTTTAGTTTATTAGACTTTAGTACATTATGAAGCTCCGTCTGTAAGTCCCAGCCAGATTGGTAAGTAATATTATTTAAAGATTGGTATTTGACTTTAGGTAGCATTAAAGATAGGTTTGAAAGCCGTAGAAAAAAGAGAAAAATGGAGTTATAAAATCAGCTCACCGATCGCAAGCGCTCTGTGATCTTTAATATATGATTAATCTACAGGAGCCAACTTCACCTTCAGCCCATCTAAGTCATTCGACATTCTGATCTGGCAGCCTAACCTAGAATTATCCTCTACAAAGAAGGCTTGATCTAACATATCTTCTTCATCATCAGAAGCTTCATGGAGTTCATGATTACTCAAAACGTAGCAATGACATGATGCGCAGAGAGCCATCCCTCCACAAGTACCTTCCACAGGCAACTCGTAAGATCTACATACTTCCATTAAGCTCATAGCCATATCCGTGGGAGCTTCTAACTCGTGGATCTGATCTTCTCGATCTATGACTGTGATTTTTATTATGTCATCCATTTGAACAATTTTGAATGATTGAATTTAGAATTTAGAATTTAGAATTTAGAATTTAGAATCCGTTTACCCCAGCCACCGTTGTATACTTAAAACTTAGTTTAGCATCAGGATAGATTCTCTTGAATGCTGATTGCACCATCATAGTCCCTTCGTGAAAACCACATAAGATCAACTTCAACTTACCCTCATAAGTATTGATATCACCGATAGCATATATACCTGGAACATTAGTAGAATAATCAACAGTATCTACCTCGATTGCGTTCTTGTTAATATTTAAGCCCCATTCTCCGATTGGTCCCAACTTAGGTGACAGTCCAAATAATGGAATAAAGTGATCGACTTCTACAGGTTCCTCATTCTTCTCTTTGTCCTTTATTACAACAGCATCCAACTTCCCATTGCCATTCAAACCCACAACTTGCGCTTCTGTGATAAGATTAATCTTTCCAGATTGAGCCATTTCCATCACTTTATCTACAGAATCTAGCGCACCTCGAAAAGAAGTCCTTCTATGAACAAGGGTAACTTTCTTAGCTACATCAGATAATAGAATCGTCCAATCCAAGGCAGAATCACCGCCACCTGCTATCAATATTTTCTTATCTCTATATAATTCTGGATCTCGGATAATATACTCTACACCATTATCCTCGAAATCCGCAATATTAGAAATAGGTGGTTTTCTAGGTTCGAAACATCCTAACCCACCTGCGATTGCTATCACTGGAGCATTGATTTCTGTTCCTCTATTAGTCGTCAACTTATAAGAATCATCCTCTAACTTCTCGATAGATTCCGCCCTT
>JBLHWH010000112.1:0-21235 GCA_047628935.1 Halioglobus sp.
AACGTACAAAAAGACGATCATTGGTCACACTCTATCGCCGTTAATAGTATTCTAACTGACAAGGTACTGTTGAATAGAATTTCCCTACTTTCCATGATCGTGGTTTGTCTTTCTCAATATATATATGCCTATCGATTATCTGAAGCTTTACTTATGAGCAATTGAATAGTTCAACTTCAATAGATTAAGTTAATGCTCGACACGCATTCTTTTGGTGAGCTACTTTAGGCTGTTTTATTTATTTTCAGATAATAGGAATGAAAAAGCCTCAGGGTTACAAGTCCTGAGGCTAGAAAAGATTAAGAGAATTACAATTACATCTTGGTTACTTTTATATAGCGGTAACCTTCCGCTGATGCAATTTTAACAATATAGATTGAACTAGCAAAATTGCTGGCATCTATTTTTACAGAATTTTCTCCTGATTGATAAATTTTACTCGATATATAGTTTATTATTCTGCCATTAAGGTCAAAAATTTGTATTGATGCATTCAATGATTTGTTAAAGTTGAAATCAAGGTTTAAAACATCTTTCATAGGAATTGGGTATGCATTTATCTCCCAATCAGCCGCTAATTCAGTTACGTCGCTCATTATTATCTCAATAGTTGAAATGCAATTGTTTGCATCTTTTATGGAGGCAATTATCACATCAGAAGAGGCTGAAGTAATATTGTCACTAGTATAGGCCCCTCCGTCAAAAGAATATAAATAAGGTTCTGTTCCGCCAGTTCCGTCTATAGTTAGGTCAGGACCATTCACTTCGTATGATACTTCTAATATTAGTTCGGGTTCTGATATGGTGAATGTAGACTCCGTAACACATCCTTGGTTATCCGTAACACTCACAATGTATTCTCCAGCGGGAAGTCCATTTGGATCAGTATTGGATCCATTTATTTGATAGAAATATGGTGCTGTCCCCCCAGCGGTATTAAATACCGCTTGGCCATCACTATTTCCCTTGCATAGTACGTCAGAAGCAACGTTAACCTCTAGTAATAATTCAGTAGGTTCAGTTATTGAATCAAAAGCTATAGCGTCACAACCTGTATCATCTGATATTATTACTGTATAATCACCAATAGCAAGATTTATGAAAGTATTATCTGATTGTGGAGTGCCTCCATCTAGTGAGTACATTGGTGTTCCACTTGTATTTACTGCGTTTATTGTTAACGATCCATTTGACATGCCAAAACAAGATACATTTTCTGATGTCGCATCCACTTGAATGGCAGGTACATTAGCAATCTCAAATTGAACCTCCACATTACATTCGTTAGTGTCAATTACAGTTATAGAATAACTCCCTTCAGCTAATCCAGTGAAAGTGCCGCTTGTCATTGTATCTGTTTCTAGGATATATTGGTACGCACTTGTACCACCTGATGCTAGGATGTTTACAGCTCCGTTATCAACTCCATAACACGAAATATCCTCTATTGATCCTGCTTCAGCGACTAGTGAGTCTGGTTGTGAAATTGAAACGGTATCAATACCAATACAACCCAAACTATCAGTAGCAATAATGATGTATACTCCAGTGTCCAAAGATGAAATGTCTCCAGATTCTTGATCATTTTCATTGACACTATAGATAAAAGGAATTCCTGCACCACCATCTGCTGAGATAGAGAGTTCTCCATCACTACTACCATAGCAAAGTACATTTGAAACAGTAGTTTGTACTGCAATTTCTGTAGGTTCATCTATAGCAACTGCTACAGTATCAAAGCAACCTAGTGAGTCGGTAACATAGATTATATAATCTCCACTTACCAAGCCATCAAATACATTCTCTTCTTGGGAATCCTCGCCACTTATTGCATAAGATAATGGTCCATTACCTCCAGTAGCTGAAAGATCGATAACACCATCTTCGCCGCCATTACATGTAGTGTTTTGAGTTTCATCAACAGTTATCTCTATATCGTTTGCTCCTGAGATTTCTATTATTCCTTCAAGAGTACATCCATTATTATCAGTGATTTGATATGTGTAGAATCCATTCGGTAATTCGTCGAATGTTGGTGCTTGTTGATTCGGGCCCATATTCAAGGAGACAAAATAAGGATTAGTACCTCCGGAAACATCTATAGTTATTTCAGCAATAGACTGATCTGGACAAGGATTGACTGCTGTTACCTCTGCATTGCCAACAAGAGGAGTTGGTGTATTAAGAAATACAGTTACACTTGTTGAAGTTCCATCGGAGTCAAAAGCTTCTATACTATGAGAGCCACCTGATAAATCAGTGAAAATATCATTGCTTGTGGTTGGACCACCATCGATAGAATAGGAGTAACTAGGTGAGCCACCTGCTGCTTCTACCAATATGAACCCATCATTCGAATATGAGCAATTAGGGTCTTGCTGATCTAATACGGTAAGTGTAAGCGGAATAACAAAAGAACAAGCTGTTGCTGCAGAACCTTGAAGACTTGCTCTTGATGTACTGAGGATAGTATTCATATATTGACCTTGGCCTAGTGAAAATGAAAACATACAGGCATCATTTGTATAGTCCATATAGTTCATAAACCAATCACCAGAGTTTCCACATGATGGACTAGGGTGACTAGGGCAGCCAAAGTTGTTTTCTGATTGATTTGGAGTATCAGCGATTCCATCGTCATTTGAGCAACCGCCTCCCCAAATGTGGTCAAGACCTAACCAGTGACCAACTTCATGAGTCGTAGTCCTACCAAGATCGTATGGAGCGTTAGTACCGAAACCAGGACCTCCAAATGTAGAAGATGCTACGAGAACGAAATCTTGATTTGAACTTGGTAATCCTCCTGTTCCTGGTACGGTGGCAAGTCCTAAGAAAGGTAAATTAGGAGCGGACCATATATTCATATAGTCTTCTCTTGGCCATTTTGTAGCGGCTATTACTTCTGTTCGACCATTACTGTTACCCATGTTTGTATTTGTACCGTATCTAGTAATACCATCAGTAGCCTCTCCATTTGGGTCGACTGTAGCAAGACAAAACTGTATGCCTGTATCACCAGCTGGAAATTGGACGGGCACACCATTTGCATCAGAATTATAAAATCCGAAATCTTGGTTTAGTACGTCGATTTGAGATTGTACATGCTGCATTGTGAAGTTAGTTCCTGAGCCTTCAGATTGTCCAGGAGCATGAACAAGTATCACATGAACAGGTATAAGAACAAAAGCCGATGATCTTTTTTTAGAGACTTTTTTAGCCCTGAAATCTCTGAGCCCTTGTTGTATCATTTCTGTATAGCCAGGATTTAGTGCTTCATATTCTTGTAGCCATTCTTCATATCCACACTTGTTATCATGTTGATGAGAGTCTTGACTGACAAGTGGAAAGGATAGAAAAAAAAGAAGGAGTAAACTGACTGGTCTCATAGTTGATTTTGTTAATTTATGTTCTTCTTTTGTAAGAATAGGAAGAACAAAGTTTCTGTTAATTTTATAATACGAGTCGAATATAATGAAAATCTATATATAAGTTAATATAGGTTGTTAATAGACGTGTAGAACACATTGCACTTTTGTAATAATATTTGCATTTGGATACCTATTTAAACCTTTCAAAGAAAAGGATATAGCTCCTGCTATAGCGCTCGCATTTGTAACCGCTAAAATGAATTTTGGCGAAGTATTTCCTTTAGAAGAAAAGGTGAATGCCGCATTGATAAAAGCCTTGAGTTCTAAAGAATATATTGTCCTAAAAAATATTTGGAAAGGAAAAAGTAATGCTGAAATAGCTGAAGAATTTTTTGTATCGGTGAATACTGTAAAAACACATATTACCAAGTTATATGGTAAACTAGATGTCAATTCTAGAGCTCAAGCAATCAATAAGGCTCTAAAAGGCTAATTGGGCATTATATTGTTTAATGAGAAAATTACATATTTAACCAATAAGTCACCTTTGCCACCACAGATCTATTTCTCAAATCAAAGGCAAATCTATCTGAAGGGTCATCTGGATTACCAGAAAAGTAGTTGTCGGAGTATACTAAGAAGAAATCACTCGCTGGAGCAAATCTCCATTGCAGTCTTGTATTAATATTAGTATTCTGACTTTGACTATTATACTGGAAAAATGCGGTCAAGAATACTGATTTCGTAAATGAAAAATCAAATCTTGGGCCCAACAAAATTGTAGATTTAGTTTCATCTAAGTATGGCATGTCAAACAAATTGTAATTATAATTAAGTGAGACTGACCCATATGGCTCTACTCGATAATTAACACTGCCGCTAGCACCGTATCGCATTCCATTGAAGTATTGACCAACAAACGGTCTAAACCTAAGAGACAATGGTTTACTATTGTCAGAGTTGTAACTGGCCATTAGGAAATAATAAGAGTACTCAGAATCTTCTGGTAGGGGAGTAGAGTCCGTTCCAGTAGGGTCAAATTCATCAAACAGGAATATGTATTTTCTACCAAGTTCTATATTCATTCTAGAGTTATTTCTAAATTCTAGATTAAAGCCTGCAGCTATATCCTGGTCTGTTTTTCCTGTGCCTGGGATCCAAAATTGGCGATATTCTGCAAAGAGATTTGATCTATTGATAATCCCTCCAGATGGATAAAAGAAATATCTAAACTCTGGACCTACCTTATAATAGTCAGTTCTTCTAATGAAACCTACTTGTGCATCATAGCCATCTCCTACATATTCGTGTTGCCACTTGGCTAGGAAACTTCTTTTGTTGTACGATAAGTCAAATCCATGTGCTATTGCATCACTTTTATTACCCACAGATATTGATTTATGGATAAATGTTTTTCCAGACCAGAGATTTGATTTTGTGGCTAGATTATAATCTAGACCTGCTATACGATTATATTTCTCGGTGATATCATCATTTGTTGGATTTATACTTTGCCGATTGACGAGGATAGCTCCAATATTTGACCTTTCTCCAATTTTTCTCTGAACTGTTGCTACTGTATAGTTTAGGTCCGGCTGACCCGCTTTTTCTTCTTTCTGGGTCATGATAGAAAGTAATCCTACTCTCCAGTTGCTATTGATTTTTCCGCTTAATCTGAGACCTCCATATATGGCATTCTGAATGTTGGTGTCAGTAATTGTATCGTTTACTATGCCTATTCTTCGTGTAAAAAAGGGGTTTATATTGGAAAATCCAAAAGAACCAAAGAGATCAGCATTTTCTAAAAAGAACTGCCTTCTCTCAGGAAATGAAATTTCGAATCTAGATAAGTTTGTTACCTGTCTATCCACTTCTACTTGAGAGAAGTCAGGATTGGCCGTAAGGTCAAGGTTCAGTCCTGATGTGATTGAGATTTTAGCATCTCCACCGACATTAAATTTTACATTTGAAGGAGTGCCAGCTTCTACATCTTTTTCGTAAGAGGTTATTGCATATGGAATGAGAGAAACTTTACTGCCCGTTGAAGTAATCTCTTCTTGGAAGTTCATATTGCCCATGTAACCAAGATTGAATATCCATTGGTTTCTTGGTATAGGTGCCCATGTTGATCGTTCATTAGCCTGCATGTCAAACCTATAGCTATTGAATTTCCATTGCTTGACACCTTTGTTGAATCTTAGAGTACTAAAAGGAATAGCCATCTCGGCTACGTATTTGTTGTCGTATACTTTTGTTTTACATTTCCATTTATTATCCCAACTGGTAGTGAATCCTTGAATATCTGTTCCTCCTCTTGATATAAGTCCCTCTCTCTGCACACCAGCTGGATTAGTACCAAACATAAATGCATTAGCCCCATCACTAAATGGATCTATTAGGAGTGTGATATTATCATTTCCACCTGCACGATAATCTCTTTTGAGTGTAGGGACTACAAAATCTGATCCTCTTGTGAAGCATTCGATTGCTACATATAGATTCTCATCATCGAATGCCATTCTGATAGTGGTATTGTCTTCAGCAACTACAGAGTCGGTCGGGAAGTATTGTTGGAAATCCTTAGCGTATACAGAGGCAATTTTCCAAACCTCTTCATCTAGTGATCCGTCAAGAGTTATATTCTCACTAATCTTAGGGATATCTATATCAAGAGATTGTTGCGCTAGTGCTACGAAATGAGCACATAACAATAATAGTAGAGTTAGTTTTTTCACATAGTGAAATTAATAAAAATACTAATATGTGAAACACTAAGAATAAGCTATTATGATATCATTAGGTTTTGTGTAATTATTGCACCTTAAATTCAATCGTAATATTACCGCATTGAGTTTCAATATCCGATGGCGTAAACTGATATTTTTTTGCGGCTTTGGTCGCTATATCTACAAGATATTTGTCTGTAGTAGTTGATCCTCTTTGGGTGAATTTCGCTTCAGAGATTTTCCCAGTTTTATCAACACAAACTTTGATCACTACCTTTCCTGTTTTTTGAGAACTGTCATTAATTTCTGGTTCGAAGAGAACACCTCTATTGCTTAGTCCACCGCCGATTCTACCAGAACCAGTTGCCAGTTGATCTAGCGCACTTGAATTTGGATCACCATTTGGGACTCCTTGGTTTCCAGTATTGTTATTATTACCCTTTCCGCTGCCTAGGAGGTCACTGAATTGACCTTTTTTAGCATCTAGTGCTGCTTTTTTAGCCGCTTCGTCTGCTTTTTTCTGTGCTTCTAGTTTTGCACGCTCTTCAGCTTGTGATTTTAGTTTGTCAGCTTCTGCAGCTTCCTTGTCTCTCTTGGATTTCTCTTTTTTTGCTTCTTTAGCAGCGATGTCAGACGTTTCGGATATGGGTGTGATCTCTTGGATAGGGGCAGCAGCTTCTTTTGGCTTCGATACAGCTTCTTCTTGCGCAGGTGCTGTAGATTTAGAGTCGTCATCAGCGGATGAGCTTTCTGAAGGCTTACTGTCTTGGGTTGGTTGATCATTATCAGATATGGGTGCCGCGTCTGAAGAACCATTCTCTGGACTTCCGAAGGAGACTAATATGCCACTGAGCTGTTCTGGCTTATCTTCTATAGCCATATAAGGAATAAGACAGAGCAATAGAAGTAGTAAATGAATCACCACACTGACTATGATTCCTTTTTGCTTATTTTCTTCCTCCTTGTGTAATGCAATATATTCCATACCAATCGTATTTAGTCTGAGATATCAGTCTATTAATTAAATGTTGAAGTGATTTCACCTCATTACTCTTGGGTTGGTTTGATTTGTTGTATTAATGAAAACGACCCGCTACATATTTGTGAGCTGATCGTTTTATTAATTTATCTAGGTTCGGTTAATACGGTTAAAATTCCAAATCGATATGCGATGTCCATTATAGCAACTACTTTATCATTACTTGCTTTTGAATGCGGACTGATAGTGATTACAGCATCTTTACCTTTAGATCTTTTGTATGCTCTTGCTTTTTTCTCCACAGCGCTAAATGACATCTTCGTACCATTATAGTAATAAGTGCCGTTTCGTTCTATTTTGATCACCTGTGCCTGTCCAGTTGTTTTCGGTGCGTCTGCAGTTTTATTCTTTCCGGGTAGTTGCAGATTTAGAGCATTTGGTGTTACCAAAGAAGACGTAAGCATGAAAAATATAAGCAGTAAAAAAATAATATCCGTCAAGGACGACATATTAAATTCAGCTGATACTTTACTACTCTTTTTTATTCCCATGATATTCTATTATTAGAATGTTATCAATGTTATTTTGAAAAGTGAAATGGCTTTACATTTATGTTTTTGGAGCTGTAGCTATAATAGCTCTTAACTTAAGACCACTTGCGATTTTCATCAAATTATGAATTTCTTTCCAATCAACGCCACTTTCCGCAATTATACTTACTGTACCATTATCCTTGTTTCCTTGCTGTTTTAGTTCTACAACGATCCTTTTTTCAAGATTCTTCTTCGTTGTTTTTTTACTATTGACCAAGATATTTCCATTCTTGAATATCTGTACAGCTAAATCTGTAGGTGCGACAACCTTAGAATCAGATTGTGGTAAATCTACATTGATCTGTACTGCTTGAGATGTCAGCATAAAAAAGATGAGCAGCAAGAAGATAATATCCGTCAATGACGACATACTAAATTCTGCACTTACTTTATTTCTCTTTTTCATATGTTTAAAATTTTATTTTCTCTGAGAAAAAAAGGTTTATGATTCTTCATTTTCATGGAGTGTCTGTAGTTTGTTAACCGAAATCTTAAAAAATAAAAATTTACGGGCACTAAAACCACACCAACGATCTAAATGGTTTTCTCTGGTCTCCAAAGCTCATACAACAGCGTTTAGTAAATGTTAGTTTAATCTATTAAATAATTGAATTCAAAATCAAATCAAACACGTACTAGGTATAGATTCTAAATTGACCAATTATTAGTTACTTGGCTCTTGAAGTAAATCCATGAACTCTACAGTACTCGCCTCCATGTTGAATACAGCTTTATCTACATTTGCAACCAATAAGTTATACCCTACAAAAGAGATAATACCGATTAAAAGACCAAATGCCGTAGTCGTCAAGGCTTGGTAGATACCACCAGCCAATTGCGCAGGTCCTACGTTATCAGCCGTTGCCATTGTGTGGAAGGCTAAGATCATACCTGTCACTGTACCGAAGAATCCGATCATCGGTGCAGCTCCTGATATACTTGCTAAAGTAGACAATCCTTTTTCTAGTTTGAATATTTCAAGATTTCCTACATTTTCTATTGCCGCATCGATATCTCTTAGTGGCTTTCCGATCCTGTTTAATCCTTTTTCTACCATTCTTGCAGTAGGAGTATTTGTTGTTTTACATAGTGATTTTGCACCTTCTAGATTGCCAGACACTACTGCTGCACGTATATTGTTCATGAAGTTCGCATCTACTTTACCAGCTCTCTTGATTGTAAGCCATCTTTCGATGAATATGTAAAATGCCATAATCGAAAGTATTAATAGAACAGAAAATATCGCAATTGATATAGGCCCGCCTGCCGTTATAATATCAACTAGATTTTGAGATTCTCCTTCAGTACCTTTTGCAGCTTTCTTAGCTGATTGGAATAATAAAATATTTAGTGGAAGCATGTAAAACTATTTTTGTCTTGTTTTTGAAATCTGAACTCATTTGTAGAAAAGACTAGAACTAAACTTAAGTGCATATCTTTTCAATTAATCCATTGTCAAACGTTAGTTATTAATCGAAAATTATAAATCACCTGTAAAATTAATAAATCTTCCTATATATTACAATTTATTATAATTTGTTGTGAAAATCTTATTTTATAGATTCATCTGGCTCGCAATCAACTGTTAAATGGTGTTAAGAATCCGCCAACTATTTCTTAATTCAGTTACAATTTAGTGATTGGAATTGTCACTCTATCGACCATTTGGGAATATAACTACTAAAAACAATCACTATGAAAAACTTTACATTATTTCTATTCGTAGCACTTACGATCGCTAGCTGTAGCCGAAATAAATACCTTACAGCTGACTATGATAAATTCGCTAACCAACATTCAGTGATTGCAGTATTGCCTTATGATATACAGCTCACGGGTAGGAAGTTGGCTGAGATGGGTGAAAATGAAATTCTAGAAATTAGGGAGCGAGAAGGAAAACAATTCCAACAATCACTTTACTCTGAAGTACTAATTAGAACAGGAAGAAGAGATAAGGACATTAACATCAGTGTGCAAGATATCAATAAAACGAATCGATTATTAAAAGATTCTGGTATTGCATTGACAGATATTGCAGAGCACTCTCCAAAAGAGATTGGGCAGTTATTAGGCGTGGATGCTATAATCAGCACAAGATTAATGAAAGAGATGTTTCTCTCAAGAGAGGAAGCTGTATTGGTCGATATGGCTGCAGATGTGGCCAAAGATATTCTTAAAGATAAAGCGCCTTTAGGTGTACTGTTCTATCCGAACTCAAAATTGGCAAGAAGCTCTGAAATAGATATTTACTGTACAATAGTGGATACAGAAGCTGAATCAGCTATATGGGTATACAGCACAGATGTAGATATACAATGGAATATGGAACCTGATGAAGTGATAGAGCGGATTAATACTCGGATATCTAGGAAGTTTCCTTATCGGAAAGGGTAGGATAAGATAGTACAAAAGCCAGCCAAGGAGTAATATTCTTTGTTGGCCTTTTATTTGGGTCCAACTAATTAGTTTAAGAAATGAACCTTTTTTCAATTACGAATAGTAAACCATAATTTTCTATATATCTTGCTCATTCAATGACAGATGTAACACAGTTTTATAATTTATCGCACACATTTATATCGCTAATCGGCGGTATCTTGATGTTAACTATTTACTACAATATCACTCAAAGATTTAGTCAAATATTAGAGGATGATGATTCTCAGAAGAGAGTAGATAGAGGACTTTTATTCTTGAGCATGGCGATGTTTGTTTGGGTTGTGCTTGGTCTTTGGGCGATAGTGAGTCACTCATTTGGATTTGATGGCGGATTCGTGTATCAAGTTGGAGTCAATATTTTATCTATTATAAATAACATGTTTCTATTGTTTGCTATATTCTACTTTTACCACGCTCCTTCTTTTATCTATAAAAATGAACGTAATGTAAAACTGATTCTTAGCATTATTGTCGGGGTTACGGTTTCCACGTTAGGGATATCTTACTTTATTGGTGATGAGACTAGTGGAGCTGTAAACTATATGGCAATTCCAGATTTACTTTTGTCTGGTTTTCTTTGTTATTTGCTTATGGTATCAATGTATAAGACCTTCGCACATAGAGGTCTTCCGCTAGTATCTATCATTTCTGTTATCGCAGTGGCATTGGTGTTTGTTTCTCAATTGCCAGAAGTATTCTCTTATTTGTACGATGATTTTACCAATAACTTGATAAAAATAATAGCAAAGACTTCATTGATTTCGATCTTCTTAGTCTTAGCAACTACTTGGGTGATACAGCTTGCCAATACACCCAGACTCAATGAAATGCAAATCAAATTTATAGACTGGTCATTGATTAATCTGAGTATCCCATCTAAGAATATAGATAACACTCAAATCGACTTTGGATCTAAGACTACTCAATACAAGAATCTATTTAAATTTGCCATAAGGAGAAAATATGGTTCTGGAGATGGTCAGAGTATAATTATAGGTTCTGCGGGCGAGATTAAAAACCAAACTTATCTATCTAGAGTTATCGATAATATTAATGAAATTTCTGATTTGCAAGCGGATCAAAAACTAGAAAGGAGAGACCTATTTACTTTTTTGGGCGAAGGAAGATACAGATTAAGAATGTTGCCCGAACATATTCATGTGGATGAATCACTTTTGAAAGAATTTGTCCAAAGTCCCGAAAACATAGACTATAAAGACCTTTTGTAATTATTTGTAACTAGGTCACAGGTAATCGCAATTACTAATACTTTATTATTTCTTGTAACAACAACTAAAAATCACTTGCAATTAAGATTCATTTGGATATTTAATTATTCAATCAAATCTTATTTCTATGAATTCTACCACAGCTTCATCCAATTTTATGGGGCATCCTAAGGGACTATTTTATCTATTTTTCGCAGAGTTATGGGAGCGATTTTCTTTCTACGGCATGCGAGCACTCTTGGTGTTGTATATGACCAAGCAGCTCTTGTTCGAAGACACTATTTCGTTTGGTGTTTTTGCAGCATATATGTCACTCGTTTATTTAACGCCGATTATTGGAGGAGTGCTAGCGGATAATTATCTTGGATATCGAAAATCGATCATTTTGGGTGGTATTATGATGGCTCTAGGTCATTTTTTTCTTTCTATTGAAACACCATTTTTTTTCTTCGGATCGCTTGCTTTGATTATTGTTGGCAATGGTTTCTTTAAGCCCAATATTTCCACTTTTGTAGGTACATTATATGAATCTGGTGATGCACGACGGGATTCTGGGTTTACTATTTTCTATATGGGGATTAATATAGGAGGAGCAGTCGCACCACTATTATGTGCTTGGTTGGCGGAAGTGTATGGTTGGCATTATGGTTTTTTACTTGCGGGAATAGGGATGCTTGTAGGTTTGTTTTTCTTCTATAGAGGAATGAACGAAGGGGTATTTGGTGATAAAGGATTAGTGCCTAATCTTGCCGATTATCAGAAGAAAACTTTTGGAATGAACAAAGGTGTATTAATAACCTTGTTTGGATTTTTATCTGTACCCTTATTTGCTCTTGTAGTGAAGTATAATGAGTACGAACACTATATCGTTTGGATAGCATCTTTTGTCATAATTGGCGCACTTACTTACATCTATAGATCTGTAGATAAACCATACAAAAGTAGATTAATAGTAGCTGCTTATTATACGATACTTATGTCATTGTTCTGGGCTATTTTTGAACAGGCAGGCAGTTCTCTAACCCTTTTTGCAGATAGAAATATCAACTTAGTAGGAATGAATGCTGCTCAGACGAATAGTATTAATTCTGGATTTATTATCTTATTGGCAGTCCCGTTTTCATTGCTTTGGGGCTACCTGAAGCAAGTGAATAGAAATCCAAATTCGGCCATCAAATCGGGGATAGGTTTAGTGCTTCTTGGGGTTGGGTTTATTGTATTTGCTTCTTCTGCTAATGCTGCAGATAGTCTTGCACAGACTCCGATGTGGTACCTTGTAGTTGGTTATTTTATATTGACGGTTGGTGAGTTGTTTATATCACCGATAGGCCTATCCAAGATGACAGAACTATCTCCAGTTAAGTATTTAGCATTTGTCATGGGCGTGTTTTTTACGTCTTCTTTTTATGGACATTTTTTTGCTGGAAAGATTGCCAAATTGACTACTGTTAATGGAGGAGAAGTAAATCCATTTTCTGAAGGAATACTTGGGCAGATTACAGAAGTGATTACAGGGTTAGCACCACAGATGTCGACTAGCTCTGAGCTAGGATTAGCGCAATTATATTCTTATGTTTCTGTATACGCGGGATTTGGAGTGTTGACTATGATCATTGGTCTGCTTGCTATTTTGATTTCACCTATGATCAAGAGAATGATGGCTGGCATTCATTGATAGTTTTTATATCCCAAGCCTATTCTTAATATGGAGTTTGAGATCACTAAATTGATCAGGCTGATAGGTCGTGATTTTATATCCTTCTTCTATATGAAGAATCTCATCACAAACCTCATCCAACATAGATAAGATATGAGAAGAAAGAAGTGTTAATTGCCCATCTTTCTTCTCTTTTAAGAAGGAACATAATAATTCATTTGATTCCAGGTCTACTCCGTTGAATGGTTCGTCATAGATCGAGATAGGTCTGTTTAGTATATAATTGGCGATGAATGCAAGTTTTTTCTTCATTCCAGTAGAGTATGTATTCACGATCTGATCTAAACTTAGATTTAATGATTTAGACATGCTGATCGCTAGATCTAACTTTTGCATATCTGTGATTACGATAGCCAAATATTCACCGGCAGTCATATATGGATAGAAATAAGGATCTGTTGGCAGGAAACATATATCCTTACGCGACAATGATTTATCCATCCAAGTCATTTTACCGGATCTTGATTTGTACTGTCCTGCGAGCACTCGGAATAGGGTAGTTTTCCCAACGCCATTGGAACCCACGATACCATATACCTTATTCGGTTTTAACGAAAGTGAAACATTTTCGAAGATTATTTTTTTGCCGAAGTTATATTTTATTGAGTCTATCTTGAGCATAAGTGTTTCATTTGAGATTCAGCTTTATTATACTTCAGTATTGTATATCCTATAGTCACAATAATAAATCCTGGTATGAGCATAAAGAAGGCAATAATGGTCATGGGTAAGTTAGATTTCATTTTGTCTGATAAACCATAATATTCTGAATATTTATTGGATATGGCTAAAGCTATAGCGGCAAGTATTACACAGATACCATAAACGAAAACCCAAAAAGAAAGATCACTTCGGAGATATGTCAACAAACTACTTACAATCAATACGGGGAGTGCAATCTTAAAGTATCCAATGATTTTATAGAAAACAAATTTTGGTTTCCATTTGATCATTTCCATTGGTTCTTGCGCGGTAAACATTTCCATCATGAAACTCATCAAAAGTACGATGCTTAGTATCCATAAGCTGATATGGATTACACCTAAAAATAGGAGAGATATGATGACAATAAAAGATATTTTCTGTTTTTCTACAAAGAACTTCAGTTCGAAATATTCAAGAGGTATAAATTTGAGAGACTTCTTATATCCCTGATTTGTTGTTTTGCTGAGTAAAGTCGTAATGAAACTGAAAAGTACAGTTATTCCTAATATACCAAGAGTAATAAGATATTGACCACTTATAAGTTTGTACACAATCAAAGGACTGAAGAACAATAAATATTCGGCACTTAGGTAAATACCCATTTGCTGCTTGCCACCAAATACTTGATTTAGGAAATTTGTATCTGTTCGGAATTTATCTATTGTTAATATGATAAATACAACAGCGACTAAAGAATATATTTGATCTATATCTAGCATTTTCTCTATTGTCCCAAGAATACCTCCTGTCAATAAGAAGAGTGCAAGGATTGAGATTCCTATGCCAGTTTCTTTTAAGAATCGCCATGCTTGGGTGATTCTTAGGTTCAGAAGAGTGCTCGCTTGTTGCATTAAGCCAAATGTAGCCTAAGGAATTTATTTCAGGCACTTAATTCGCTATTATGATAGTTTAAATGGACTAAATACTTTTAACCATAGAAGTAATGAGCACTATTCCTTCCAAAACAAAATCTCCTTCCATCTCTTTTTTCGAATCTCATTTTTACTCGAAAAAAAGTTTACATGCAATACTAGACTATGTTCCTTCTTGCTCAGTGTGTCAATGTCAATAAATGTTGTATACCCTTTTGTTCGGGTGATGGGGTGTCTGCTTGATCTCCACCGCAAGTTCTGCTGAGATAGCGCATCAATCTCGATGGTAAATATGTCATTAATCACCAAATTAAAAATGGAGTCGGCTTTTAATTTGGTTTGATAAAACTCTTCATCATCGTTCGATTCAAAATCATTAGGGTAATTGAATTTATCATATCCATCTTTTAACTTTTTATCAAAAATAGCCCATGAAGTAACAAACAACTTTATATATCTACTTTTTATAATCTCGCTCTGAATACTTGCTCTTAGAACACTCGTTTCTCTAGTAATATTAATATCATAATCATAGGTAGGCAAAACAGGATCATACTCAACATCATAGAATTTACGATCATCTAGAACGTTTAGTTCAAACGTGCCATATGGCCAATATTTACCGATTTGATAAGCGCTAATAATAGATGATAGGCCTAGAATAAATACTGCAGATAGACTCAAAGCCCATCTATTGGTGTTTGACTTGATCGCTAGGAACTCTCTTCGGAAAAGAAAAGACAGGGTGACGTATTCTAAAAATAGAGATAACTTTTTCTTGATACTATTTACAATTGGTCTCTTAGACGGTTTACTTAAGAAAAAACGATCGATAACACCAATTTGAATAACTGCAATAAGGATTGCCAACGAATAAGAAAACCAAGCTTCATAGATAATTTGCCCGAATCCAATTTTCTCTAAAAAAAAATGTATGCATATAGTAATAATAAAGACACTGGTCATAAATATAGCCAGTAGAACAGCTAGCGAATAAGATAACTTAGACAGTCGTTCCAATAGGCTTACCCGATATAAAATGTTTGGCTGGTTCCTTAAAATCTCCTTTGATTCCTCATTGTTTTTTAATCTATCATAGTTTATACCATCGGGGAATGCAAAATTAATCCCCAAATATGCCAGCCAAACAGCTCTGATTATAAGATTAGCGGTGAACCCAATCAAAAGAATTCTAGAAACAAGGTAGACACCAAATAACATTAGCGTTTTCTCCAAATTAAAATCTATCCCTGGATATACAGCATAAAAAAGTGAACGTAAATGATCAGACAGATAGAATAGGGTATATACAGTACTTCCTGCGATCAATATCTCTATTTGCCAACTCTGACTTCTCAGTTGTTTGATCCAGTCGGGTAGGCCATCGTGGTTGCTGTCTGTATTCATTGGATTGTTTTTTATCTATATTTTATCTTAATTCTACTACCAAATATACTATTCTTCAAATGTTTCAACAGTAAAAAGAAGTGATATTAATAATGTATAGCTCAACGATAAATAGGTTCTAGGTTGTTATTTGTTGTGAAATTATATAGGCTTGGACTTTTTTTTATCTTATGTTTTTTATAATCACTCCAATCAACAATTTAAAATCTCTTCAATCTATACCCTTCGACTACTTAGACAAAATCTAAATAAGAACTATTTCTCGTCCAAGCTTGTGTTCCTATTGATTAGCATTAAATTTGTGGTTGGAAAGAAACTTACAAACTAAAATTTTGAATTTTATATGAAGTGGTTAATTAACTTTTTTACATCGAGCATAGGCCGAAAGCTTATTATGAGTTTTACTGGGTTATTCTTAATACTATTTTTAGTAGTACATCTTATTGGTAATCTTCAATTACTTAAGGATGATGGTGGAGTAGCATTCAATGCTTATGCTTATTTCATGACAAATAATCCGTTGATCAAAACGGTAGCGTACGGGAATTACTTTTTTATAATACTACACGCTTTTATGGGTATATTGATATCGTTTAAAAATAAAGCGGCCAAAGGAAGTACTTATGCCGTAAGATCAAATGCTGAGGTTACTTGGGCATCTAAGAATATGGCATTGTTAGGTACTTTAATACTGGCATTTATCTTTATACATATGGGGGATTTCTGGTTCAAGATGAAGATGGACGTAGTGCCTTATGTCGCAATAGAAGGAATGGATCATAAAGTAAAAGATCTTTATGCTAAAGTTTCACATACATTCGCCAACCCTTGGATGGTAGCAGCTTATGTCGTAGGTCTTGCAACTTTATCATTTCACTTGTGGCATGGGTTTCAGTCTGCATTTCAGACTCTTGGGATTAATCATCCAAAGTACACTCCGATTATCAAAGGGCTTGGGAAGTTATATGCTGTGATTGTTCCTTTTGGGTTCGCAATCATTCCATTGTACTACTTTTTCGTAATGAAATAGCAGGATAGATCTTAATCAAATTATATAATCAAAGTACAACCTTAGTTGATACTTTCTAAAATATAGCCTTATGAGTTTAGATTCAAAAATTCCAAAAGGAGACTTAGCCGATAAGTGGAATGATTATAAATCAAAAATGCCTCTAGTTGCTCCAAACAACAAAAGGGGACTAGAAGTAATCGTCGTAGGTACAGGATTAGCCGGCGCTTCCGCTGCCGCGACACTTGGAGAGCTAGGATATAAAGTAAAAGTATTCACATTTCATGATAGTCCGAGAAGGGCGCACAGTATTGCTGCTCAAGGTGGTATAAATGCTGCGAAGAATTATCAGAATGATGGAGATAGCACATATCGTCTTTTCTATGATACCATCAAAGGGGGGGACTATAGATCAAGAGAAGCAAACGTGCACAGGCTTGCAGAAGTGAGTGTTGATATTATTGATCAGTGTGTTGCTCAAGGAGTTCCTTTCGCGAGGGATTATGGTGGACTTCTGGATAATAGATCTTTTGGTGGGGTTCAAGTTTCTAGAACATTCTATGCAAAAGGACAGACAGGTCAGCAATTATTGATAGGAGCTTATCAAGCACTCTCAAGACAAATATCTCTAGGTAATGTTACAATGCACAACCGTCACGAGATGATGGATATGGTCATGGTTGACGGTAAGGCGAGAGGAATCATTGCTAGAAACCTTCTTACGGGAGAACTAGAAAGACACGCTGCACATTGTGTGATATTAGCTACTGGGGGATATGGAAATGTATTCTACCTATCTACCAATGCAATGAAATGTAATGTATCTGCAGCTTGGAGATCAGTAAAAAAAGGAGCTTTGATGGCAAACCCTTGTTTTACTCAGATTCACCCGACATGTATTCCTGTATCAGGAGATTATCAGTCGAAGTTGACATTGATGTCAGAGTCGCTTAGAAATGATGGGCGTATCTGGGTGCCAAAGAGCAAAGAGGATGCAGTAGCAATCAGAGAAGGTAAAAAGAAAGGTGTCGATATCGCTGAAGATGATAGAGATTACTACTTAGAAAGAAGATATCCTGCATTTGGAAACCTTGTACCTAGAGATGTAGCATCAAGAGCTGCTAAGGTAGCTTGTGATAGTGGAAATGGTGTAGCACCAACAGGTTTAGGAGTATTCTTGGATTTTGCAAGTGCGATACAACGATATGGTAAGTCAGATGCTCACTCCAAAGGCCTAGATGAAAACAATATAAAACTAGTAACTGAACTAGGGACTAAAGTAATAGAAGATAAATATGGTAACCTTTTCGAAATGTACGAGAAGATTACTGGAGAAGATCCATACACTAATCCAATGAAGATCTACCCGGCGGTTCATTATACGATGGGGGGACTATGGGTAGATTATAATTTACAAACCAATATAAAGGGACTGTTTGCACTAGGAGAATGTAACTTCTCTGATCATGGAGCTAACAGACTTGGAGCATCCGCACTGATGCAAGGATTAGCGGATGGATATTTTGTGATTCCTTACACTGTAGGTACATTCTTAGCGAATGAGATCAGAACTCCAGAGATCGATCCAGATTCTGTGGAATTTAAGACGGCGGAAACAGAGGTAAGAGCTAGACTAGAGGCACTTGTTGGTAACAAAGGAACGAAGTCAGTAGAAAGCTTCCACAAGAGATTAGGGTTGATCATGTGGGATCACTGCGGAATGGCTAGAACAGCCGAAGGCCTAAAGAAGGGTAGGGAGCTGATCAGAGAATTGAGAAAAGAATTCTATGCTGAGGTATTTGTGCCAGGTACACAAGATGAGTTTAACCCAGAATTAGAAAAAGCGGCAAGAGTTGCTGATCTAATGGAACATGGAGAATTGATGATGCTGGATGCACTCGATAGGAACGAATCATGTGGTGGTCACTTCAGAGAAGAATATACAACTCCAGAAGGCGAAGCACTCAGACGAGATGATGAGTATACTTATGTATCTGCTTGGGAGTGGGATGACAATAATCCAATACTTCATAAAGAGGACTTGGTATTCGAAAATGTAGAATTGAAAACGAGATCGTATAAATAATTTGAGATTGCGAGACGCCGAGAATTCGAAAATTCGAGAACAGCATATTATTTGCTCTCGAAATTTGGAAAGCTTAAGATCTCGAACTCTTTAAATTTTTGAAAAATTTAAACTTATGAAACTTAAATTAAAAGTCTGGAGACAAAAGAATAATAAAGATAAAGGAGGGTTCCAAACGTACGATGTAGTTGCCTCAGAGCATATGTCTTTTCTTGAAATGATGGATGTACTTAATGAATCCCTTATTGATAAAAAAGAAGTGCCAGTAGCCTTCGAGCATGATTGTAGAGAGGGTATCTGTGGATCTTGTAATATGGTGATCAATGGTCGTCCACATGGTCCTAATAGTGGAACCACGACTTGTCAGTTACACATGAGATTTTTTAAAGATGGTGAAACGATAGTAGTAGAGCCATGGAGATCAAGAGCATTCCCAGTCATCAAAGATTTGGTAGTTAATCGTTCTTCTTTCGATAGAATCATACAAGCGGGAGGTTATGTGTCTGTCAACACAGGTCAAGCACCAGATGGTAACAGCACGCCTATAGAAAAGGATGTCGCAGGAGAGGCTATGGATGCGGCAACATGTATTGGTTGTGGAGCTTGTGTAGCTGCTTGTCCGAATGGATCAGCAATGTTATTTACCTCTGCAAAAGTTTCTCATCTAGCACTTATGCCACAAGGAAAGGTCGAGTCAAAGAGAAGAGCTAAAAACATGGTAGCAACGATGGATAAAGAAGGATTCGGAATGTGCTCTAACATAGGCGCTTGTGAAGCGGAATGCCCGAAGGAAATCTCAATCGATCATATCGCAAGAATGAATAGAGCGTATATGGGTTCTGTCTTTGGTGGAGCATAGTGCTTAATAAAATATAAAGGTTTATGGAAAGCTGTCTCGTAAGGGATGGCTTTTTTTGTTTTAATGACTTGGGAGATATTCAATGAGGACGACGAGCTTAACTAATTTATTACGCGTTATTGAAAGGAGGTTATTTTTGCTTGTGTCATATTTTGAAAATTGTTATATTACGTCAAGTTATAATTAAGGTCAGAAGAGAAATAAGCCAATAATAAACGTTTTTATTCAGATAATACTCGGGTATACACGGCTAGTGGAATGTATTTTATTTGTAAGTGGTTGGTTTTTAAATAATTACGAATATTACTAAATTTTTCCTGTATTTTTAAATTACTGTAAATTGGGAAGTTTTATAAAAAATGGGTGCGTTTATAACAAAGTTAGCTGTAATTAGGATGAACAAGGACAAAATAAAATACATATTGAACTATCATTCTTCCTTAATGACTGAAGAAGAAAAAATTGCTTGGCGACATTGGTCATCTGTTTACAAAATGGGAAATAGCACTCCAGAGCAGAAAGAAAGTCGAATAAAGTTATCTCTCCAAAGAGGATGGATGACTGATGATGATAATATCCTTAAGCTATTAGAAAACGGGATTGATGAATTTGAAAAGAAAGTTGCTGAACGAATAGACAATTCGAATTCCATAGAATATAACAACTGTCCAAAGTGCGAAAGATTATCAAGAACTCCAAAGGCCGAACAATGTAGATTTTGTGGATATGACTGGCATTAAAGAAATATACATAGCGGCTGAGAATTGGGCTGAAGGAGAATGGAATTATGAAGATGATAATACAGACGTAATAGTTACTATGGATAATAACAGAAAATACGTTGCGACATTCTTCACATATGAGAATATCAATAGCTTAAGACAAAAAAATAAGAAAACGGGAGAATGCTTTAACGGTAAGTACTTTTGGGCTTCAGATATGATTTTGATAGATAACTGTTCAAGAAACAGCATAGAAGAAGTGATTAAACACTTGATTATTGAAGATGAATTTTACCAAACCTTTAATGAAATAAAAAACTGATAACACTGTATATGAAATCATAGCACCCTTCGGGATGCTACGCTTCATATACTAAACGTTATCTTTTATAAATAAAAATGAAAAATATAATATTAATTAATTAATAGGGCTACCCATTTAAGCCACAAATAGTTGAATGTCAGCACTATAATTAGTATCTTGTAGCGTAAATAATATGCTATGAAAATACTAAAGGAGCTAG
>JBLHWH010000113.1:0-21134 GCA_047628935.1 Halioglobus sp.
ATGATTAAATGGGTAAATGGGTAAATGATTGAATGGGTAAATGGGTAAATGATTAAATGATTGAATGGGTAAATGATTAAATGATTGAATGGGTAAATGATTGAATGGGTAAATGATTGAATGATTAAATGGGTAAATGATTAAATGGGTAAATGATTAAATGATTAAATAGGTAAATGATTAAATGGGTAAATGGGTAAATGATTAAATGATTAAATGAATAAATGGGTAAATGGGCAAATGATTGAATGGGTAAATGGGTAAATGTCTAGATGTTTAAATCTCTAGATGTGAAAAATTTCCTAATAAAAAGAGTTAAGGATATATCAATCAACGATAATGGGTACGTACTATACCAGAATAATACGAGTTTATAAAAAGAGTAGTTCTCAAAAAATGAATGCTAGCGAAATCTGCAATTCGTTAGCTAATACCGCCAACCTTGACGGACAGATCTATTGCTATGAAAACAATCAAGATAATTGCCTTGATATAAAATTTTCATCAGAAGAAGTGTCAGGAGATTTAAATCTAGACTCCAAATTCTTTGATGTTTGGGAAATAAGAGATTCAGATATATTATTTAATGGAAAAATTTTAAATAGAAATCTAAATTTTGAAGAAATAAAATTTAGCTTTGATGAAATTCATTTTGATAGTGATAATACAATAATAAATCAAGCATATTTTGGTCAATTCGCTCAACTAAAAGTACAGGGAAAATTCTTAACCTAAAAACAAATGGAATTTATACGTCGTGCATATATTATGGAGCAGGTGAACATGATGGTTCAGAAATAATAAAATATACAACAAGAACAAAATACTTATTACTTGAAGGAGAATATTCTGTTATGGATAAGATTCTTTTCGACTCTAATTTGAATATAAAATTTGATGAATTTCTATTTTTTTTAGAGAATCACCATGATCCAAAAATGCTTGAATTATATGAAGGGATTCGATATATAAAATTCCTTTGGCAAGGCAGAATAGTAAATACTATTCTGCAACAATGGACTTAAACGCGATATATGGAGACATGAAAGTTCCGATTGGTGGGACAATTGTATTTTTCCTGATTAGATAATATATAGAGCAGCACTAGAAAACAAATAAAAAATTATAAACCTTATTTACAAATCAACAAAATATAAACCATGGAAAATTGCACAATTTACAGCCACAAATTAGACTTTGAAAAAGTAATCGAAATTATCAAATCAGAACTACTAAATGCCAAGATAGAATACAATGATGGTGGAATGCAGAAGTCATTGACAGCTACGATAAAAGGAGGATTCTTCAGCAAGTCAAAAACGCTAAAAGTAAACTATCGACAGAGAAAAACTCCATCTTACAAACTCGGTCAGATAGAATGTGGTCTAACACAAAATCTTGCGGGGATGGCTAATCTTATCCAATCACTTCCTGCACAAAATGATGAAGTGAGAAATAAGTTCCTGACCAAAGTGATGTCCGCAAATTGTGAAATGGCTTTCATCGCCGAACCTGACATCAATGCAGAATTCGAATTTGTTTTGCGAACAATTACAAATCAATTAGACAGTTTCATCTTTGCACAGCCTAGTAAATTATTCAATAGGTCTAATGCGCAACACTTTGTAGACAAAAACCTCAATCTAGTACTAGATATGAATGGTAACTGTGAAGTCGAAGATATCGATGTAACGATAGATGCTAAATATCATGACAAACCAAGTAAAAACGACACAGAAGAACAGAAATCAAGAATGGCAATTTCTGAGGTGTTTCTAGAAAGCAATGGGATAACAGCAAACAAGAATTTGCCTTGCACAGCTTCATCAGAATCTACTCAATTGAGAACTGTGCAAGAAGTAATTGATAGGGCTTACGCATTGCTGGTTATAGCTGTAAAAGGTGAAGGTGTAGAACAGGAACACCTTATCAAGACTATAAAGGCAAAAAATATAAAGTCATTCTCTCCAAAGGAATCTATCATCTATCAGAAAGAAACATTAGATGATACAGAAAGAGCATATGCCACATGGAGATACGAAAGTCTATATACAATAATGTGGGCATTGGGAATGATGGAAGAGTTAAAATATCCAAGTGAAATTTGTGATGTACAAGCTATTGTAGGAAAGATATTTCAACCATCGAGAGATGAGTTTGAAAAATCGGTAAATCTTAGAAGTAGTTCAGAAATCTTAGATGAGCTAGATAAAACTTACCGAATGAATTGGGCTTGTGTAGATGCAAGAGTGAAAAGCAAAGAAGTATCTGGTAATATCAATTCAAGTATAGTTTACGAACGACATTACTCATTAAACTGGTTGACAAATCATCAAAACCAAGAATGGGACGATGTGTTGACGAGTACATAAAAACTTATTACTTTTACGGCTATTAAGCTGACAATCAAAATTTAGAAATCTCTTAGATTAGAGGCTTCTAATATTTACTATCACGAATAATCTTAAAAAACAATGATACTATTCCGAGGTCTAGGGTTTATAACCATAATAACACTTATTGGTATAGTTATAATATTTCAATTGCTCTTAGGAGAAGAACCATTTATTGTAGGTTTAGGATACATATGCGGTGGTATTATTAATTTTTTCTACGGACAGAACTTAAATCGTGAGTACAAAATAAGAAGCACTGTATCAAAGGCATTCTTAAATAAAATTGATGGAGACCATTCGCTGTTTTTTATTCGCATGGAATATTGGGGGCTGATCTCAATTTTGTTGGGAATCATATTACTGTTTCCAAATAATGACATTATTATTGAGAAATACATATTCGGGGTTATTACTTTCATAATTATTATCTCAGTATTAGCTGGCATTCAATATCTGATACATAAATTCAGAAATAATCAAAATAAACAAAAAACAAACGACCGCACCTCTTCTCTAGAAGACGACGACAAACAACTGACAAGAAGGGAAAAACTATTGGGCAATACAGCCATAAAAGAACCCTCTAGTGATACAGCAAACAAATCAGAAGCTATCCAAGGATTAAAAGCACTTAGAAATCATTCTGATACACATATGGAGTCTGATCATTCTAAATATAAGCCTCAGTAATAAATCATTGTCGTCTAAATTACAACTGAAGACACTTATTGTCAGACTGGATAGATATCTTTGACCAAGCTAATTTAGCTAACATACAAATGGATAAAAATCAGATTAAATGAAAATAAATTTTTATGGCCTTGGATTGATATCCTTCTTTAGTATTGTAGCATCTTTATCAAGCATTTCTTCTTGTAAAGATGCATCTGCCGCGACTGAAAATTACAAAACGGAATCAAGTACTCAATCTTCATCAAGCAAAAGAATCCCGTCTCAACAAGCCAAAGACTATTGGTACGATGGGACAGCTGAAATATCAAGCTACACCTTGTCCCAAGCGAGATATGGTGAGTTGCGAGAAGGAACGGCGGTTCTCATCTATGTCACCGAGCCATTCTCTAAGCGTAACAACACAAAAGCTGATATACATAGGAATGATAATGTACCAGTTCTAAAATTAAACAAAACCAAAAAATTCCTAACCGGCATATATCCATATACTATGATGAACAGTACTTTTTTTCCATTCGAAGGAGAGATCACATCACTAAAAATTGCTTCATCGATGCAAGAATGGTGCGGAATTAGTCACTTAGAAATGAAAAATGAAGGCAAGCTGAACTTCACTCTGAATTCCTATTTTGAGGGAGAATCATTTGAGAATAAAAAGATCAAAAATGATATCTTGGAAGATGATCTATGGTCTCTATTAAGACTCAACCCCGAATCATTACCTGTAGGAAGTATGAATCTTATCCCTTCAATATTTTACTCAAGATTGAGTCATCAAGAAATCAAGGCATACAAAGCTAATATCACATTGACAAAAGAAAATGAAGGTATAAATCTCTATAAAATCGAATACCCTGAAATAGAGAGGAATATTGCAATTCGTTTCGAAAATGCATTCCCACATACCATTTTAGGTTGGGAAGAAAATTACTACAGTGGATATGGTACTAACAGGAAATTACTATCCACTAAGGCCGCAAGAAAGAATACAATAAAATCGGATTATTGGAATAAAAATCACAATGCTGATGCGTACTTGAGAGATGAATTGGGTTTATAAAGTATTTTCAGTTAGTAAAATATCAGCAAACGCTAAGAAAACGACCTTAATACATTTAGTATTTTGTTGCACTATTAGACGCTAAAAAGCCTGAACTATTTGAGCTAAGAGGGATATTTTGATGGCTTGCGAAAACAAGCTCTCGTAGAGCAACAAAAACTTGTTAGCGAGTTTTTAGGGTTTAGTCTATTTGTGCAATAAAAAGCGTTAAAACGGATTCAAGTCTTGGATTTTTGTGGTTCATATTTTGGACCAAGCCAAGATATGAACGCCTGTCGCGGCGAGTGTCAACACTAGTATAAAACGAAAACAAATATATTAAAATAACAATATCAAAAATTGCTCTTAATATTTTCACTTACTATACCCTATCACAGAAACCACTGCCAGCCCATTTATCTGAGCCAAAGCACTTAATTTTCGATCCAAAAACCTCATTTCATTAATCTGAATTCCATCTTGAGCGATCCTTATTTTTGCTTTTTCTAAGTTGATAGATTTTGGAATGTTGCTCGATATTAGTTCTGATAGCTTTTCATTCACACTAAGTGGAAAAAAATCTTCCATTTTGCTTTCTACAAAACGATTTACTAGCGGTGCAGTAAGTTTATAGATAAAATTCGATGGATTTACTTTTACATCTATATCTTCAAGTATCAATTGTCCTTCTATCTCATTATAGACTGGTTGACCTTTTATGAATACCTCCGCTTTGATGGGTTCATCGATTAACATTCGGATTTTAAGTTCATCTCCACCATTAATTTCTATAGATCTGACATCGAATCGTTTACCTCCTACTTCCATACCCTGCAGCAAGTCTCTGAGTTCATTTTCTAAGAAGTCGTAGTCAAATGTAATAGGAACAAATACTTTACTTTCGCTATGCTTATCTTCTTCTGTCATCCATCGAAAAGGAACTAACGAAGACTGAATTACAGCATTGTCATTGATTGAAACATCTGGTTTTACAATTCCATTTATATTTACTTTCCCATCGTTTATCTGGGGTTCACTTAATATCAACTCGTCTACGTCAAGATTGATTCTATTGCCTTTGAGGTCAAGTTCGCCAAGCTTCCTTCTAGCATCGGCTAAACCAACTTGCAATAATTCATTAAGGTCGGAAAAGTGTTTTAATGAGTCATCAATTTTTGCGGTAATAATTGACTCGTGATGATTGAGGACAAGGTTTACCAATGTCTCGATAGGTATATTAAGAGCACCTATCTCTAGGACCGGTTTCTCTAACCATTCGTGCGTTACAAGCTCGGATTTTGCTTTGAGTTTCAATGTATTACTGATATCAATATTCACAGCTAGATGAAGATTTATTGCACCATTTCCTTCTACTGTAAATAGCCCCGCCTCACGTTTCAATTGTATCTTAAGCGGTAAAAAGATATCTACCTTTTTACCCGTCGGTCGGATTTCGGCTTCCCCCACTCTTGTTAGTCTCACTTCTACCCCATTCACCTCCATCGGTTCGGACGATACAGCCTGGTCTAGTGCATCTTCTAATAGATTGGACAAAAATTCACTTGTAGTTGTAATGTCAAAAATGATAGAACTTTCCATTATATAGATATTGAATTTTAGTATTGATAGGTCGGAAAACGAATTATCAATCGGACAGCATTTCAATTCTGATCATATGATTAGAGATGAGTCTCCGATTCAATCTGCAATTTATTAAATAATTTTATAATATGTAAACAATTGTACGGTAACATATTAAAATAATTGAATATTTAATAATTGGCCCCTATTTGTCGCGCATATATAGCAATTACAATATTTATTTATCCTCACCCAATCAATCATATTAGTTTCTCATATCTTCACAAAATGAAAAATATTGCTGCTCTCCTTTTGATCTTAGTTTCTTCATTGGTTCATTCACAGACTGTTGGCGTATTATCTAAAACAGATGATGCACTCGATGGCTACACGTTTTTTTCTCCTTTCTCAGGGACCAAAGCATATATGGTTGACAATTGTGGGAACTTGATTAATGAATGGGACCGAGGTACTCGTCCAGGACTCTCCGCGTACTTTCTCGATAATGGATTAATGCTAAGAACTTATAAACCAACACTTAATGGGCCATTCACCTCGGCGAGTAATGCAGGCGGATTAGAAGTAGTTGATTGGGGTAATAATACCGTTTGGAGTTTTGAGATCAATACAGCAGAACAGCTTTCTCATCATGATGCTGTAATGATGCCGAATGGTAATATACTTATATTAACATGGGAACTTACATACCGTGAAGAACTAGAATCTCTGGGTAGAGACCCTGGAGAGATTGCAAATGAAGACTTTATGTGGTCAGAAAAGATACTTGAATTACAGCCTATCGGAACAAATGAAGCCAATATTATATGGCAATGGCATATCAACGACCACTATATCCAAGATTTTGATGAAACTAAAGTCGGATTTGGTGTAATCTCAGATCATCCAGAATTATTTAACATCAATCTTCCAGAATTGAATAGTAGTAACTCAAATGCAACCAGAGATTGGAATCATTTTAATGCCATCGATTACAATGAAGGGCTTGATCAGATACTTCTATCTGTACGAAATAGTGACGAAATCTGGATTATTGATCATAGCACAACAATGGAAGAAGCGTCATCTCACGAAGGTGGAATATATGGAAAAGGTGGGGATATACTTTATAGATGGGGAAATGCATCCGCGTATGAAGGTGCACAAGTGAGTGATCAACAATTATTTGGTCAACATGGTGTAAATTGGGTAAGGTCTGGTCTAGAAAATGAAGGCGAAATAATGATCTTCAACAATGGAAATGGGAAACCAGGCGCAGATTTCTCTCAAGTAGAATTGTTAAACCCACCACAAGATTCCGCTGGGTTTTATTTTTTAGAATCTGACGCTACTTATGGCCCAGTAGAAGCCAACACAACTTATGGTGATTTGCTATCAGAGAGGTTCTACTCTGCTTACCTCTCCAATGCTCAGAGACTACCTAATGGTAATACCTTAATCAATGCTGGTTCGCCAGGCAGGATAATCGAAGTGACTACAAATGACGAGATCGTGTGGGAATATGAGATACCTTTATTCGGCGATACACCCGCAACACAAGGACAATCCGTTAATAATAATGGAAATTTCAGAGCTTATAAATTTCCAAATGATTTCGCAGGTTTTGATGGCATAGATCTTACACCTGGATTGCCAATCGAGAACAATCCGTTGGACTGTGAGTTGAATGTGGCAACTGAGGATGATTCTGAATCAGCGTTTCATATTTGGTATGATGCGATGTCAAACTCTATTCGTTTCGATGATGTAGATCTATTAGATTCTATGGTTGAAGTATTTGATATGCAAGGAAGACTGATTACTCGATCAGCCACAGATAATCAATACGTGCATTCTTTACCAAGACTGATAAAAGGGGTATATGCGGCAAGAATATTGACGAAAGATGGAATTGGCAGCATTAAATTTATTGTCGAGTAAGATCGATGTATTTATTCCAAATAAGTTTTATGCTTGGATCGTGCAATTTATAGTTTAGCTGTTCGGCTATCTCTTCAAATCTTTTTATTCGAGGCACACGAAGCTCCGATTACGTTTATGCGTCAAATTAAATCAGTTATCTACGAAAGTAGCATCTTTTCTTCTTGAGGGATCGAGCAAATATGATACCCCAGCCCAAAGATCGCTGAGCAATCTATTACTATCATAATCGCTCAGCATTATCTATCTTAATGTCGAAGACACTATCAAAGACAGGAGATAGATAAAACGAGAAGGTCGTTGAGTCTTTAGATTCTTGACTTAGAGAACTAGATGTGTTCTTCCGCTCCCTTATTCCCTCTACATAGAGTGACAATTAGTTCTTGGCTCGGCCAGCATTACGTATAGACTTTTGCTATCCTTCAAATATTTTTTATTAAGTGCACACGAAGCTAAAGCATCGAATACATTCACTTTCAAATCACCCCATACAACTCACCACCCTTCCTAAATAACTTATCCACTTTAGCGACTACCTTAGGATCTTTTATCAACGGAGGAGCATGATGTGTCTTGATCCTCGCATCTATGATTAATGGACCTTCACAGCCCCAGTGTTTGTGCTCTACCTTCGTTTTTACTCCATAAATATCGTGAGATGGATTTGCTCTCGTGAAAGTAACCCACACAAAATTATTAAGTGTTTGACCTATGAAATCTACGTCTTCAGTGAGTACTATCATTGCTATGCCTTCGAGATCGAGCGTTGCCAATTGTCTAGATAGGTTCTCAATTTTCAGTTTCTCTGAAGTATAATCTTTCCAATCCTCTACTCCTAGCGCCAATACTCCTGGGCGAGCTATCGAAGCAGACTTTACAAATGGAGGGAGGCTTAGATTAGTAGGTTTCTCAATAGCTAGTTTTCTTTTTACTTCTCCACGACATGCTACGACTACTTTTGACCCTGAATTCCATCCTGATCCTGAATAATCAAGCGTATCGATAGTTGTCTTAGTCTGAAAATGTAGGTCTCTCATCCAATCTACTCTGGATAAAAAGTGATTAAAGTATCTATCAATATCATGCGTATCAAGACTCGGATCATCTTCTTCAGCTGCTATAAACATAAACTTAGCTAAAGATGTCTGCCCAGACCCCAAAATTCTATTGGCAATAGTCAAGATTTCCTCTGGCACTTTCTCTCGAAATGGCATGTATCTTTCCTTACCTATCGAGATTAAAAGTGGATGTACTCCCGCAGCATCTACTGCATTGATCTCTTTGAGCCCTGGAAACTCTCCTCCCGCTAATTCTTTAACCAATTCATGGATCAAATAGCCAAAACTACTGTCTTCCATAGGAGGTCGACCAACTACTGAAAAGTGCCATATTGCATCTTTCCTATGATACACCCGATCCACATCCATAACAGGAAACGGATGTTCTAAACTATAATATCCTAAGTGGTCTCCAAAAGGTCCTTCGGGTTTCGTCTCCCCTTTCCTTATTCTTCCAGTTATAACAAAGTCTGCATCACTTGACAGAAAGTGCCCTAAGTCATCAAACTTGTACCTGAATCTTCTACCACCAAGCATCCCTGCAAATGTCAGTTCACTAATCTCTTCAGGCATAGGCATAATCGCTGAGAAAGCATGAGAAGGTAATCCTCCAATGAACACAGAACACTTGAACTCCTCATCACTTTTAAGATACTCAGTATGATGATTTCCAATTCCACGATGAAGTTGATAGTGAAGTCCTATCTCTTTATTGGTTTCATATTCATTACCATTTAATTGGATTCTGTACATCCCAAGATTGGTCTTCATTGCACTTTTCTCACCAGGAGGCAATGTTAGCACTTGTGGCATGGTCACAAATGCTCCACCATCCTTAGGCCATGACTTTATCAAAGGCAATTTATCTATGGTCGTTTGTCCATATTGCACAGCACCTTTGCCCCAACTCTTCATTGGCAAGGCCGATAATGCTGTAAATGGAGCAGAAAGATATCTCAATGGATTTTTAAGCAAGCGAGTTGGGTCTGCCTTAAGCTCAATTACTTTTTTGACCTTCTCAATTGTATGTCTAAACAGATAATCCGTTCGATCAAACGTACCGTAAATATTGGATAAAGCTCTAAACGGACTGCCTTTTACATTTTCAAAAAGTATAGCGGGACCACCCGCTTCAAAAACCCTATTGTGGATCTCAGCCATTTCAAGGTCAGGATCAATCTCGGATTTTATTCTCAATAATTGATTACTTTTTTGGAGATCATCAACTACGTCTTGCATACTGCGGTAACTCATATTGCTTTGGTCAATTTATTTCTTAGTACAACGGCTAATTAGCAAAAGGGTTGATGTTAAAGTCATTCATATTCCGATTTAAAACTAAGTATTGGTTTCGGATGTCAGGTTAGATATTGATAAATCTAGCCAATTGCATTGCTTTCCACTTTATATCCATTCAATAACGACTTTATGTCCATCTTCTTTTTCCCTTGCATCTTCAATTCGAGAATAGCAAGATACCCATCTCTGCAAGCTATTTTTAAGTACCTCTTATTATCAGTTAATATTGTGCCTGGTTCATGCATTGGGCTCAGTTTTTCATCAGACATTCCTGATTTCAACACCTTACATTCTAATCCATCAATCGTTGTCCATGCAGTAGGAAATGGATTCAAACCCCTGATATGGTTGTATACCTCTTTCGTCGTTTTTGTAAAGTCTATTTCACAAGTTTCATGGTAGATTTTTGGTGCTTTAGATACTTGGCTGTTGTCTTGTTCTTTTAGTTCTACTTCTCCTAACTCGACTGCCTTTACTGTCTTTAATACAACCTCCGCACCTAAATGCATCAATCGCGTATATACATCACCTGTCGTATCTTCATCCGCAATTTTAGTTTTTTCTTGAAATAGTAAGTCTCCCGTATCTATTTCATGTTTGAGTTTAAAACTTGTTACACCCGTTTCTTCCGCACCCGTCATCACAGCCCAGTGAATCGGTGCCGCTCCACGAAACCTTGGCAAGAGTGATCCATGTAGGTTATAAGTCCCTTGTTCTGGCATATTCCATATCACTTCTGGAAGCATTCTAAATGCAACTACGATCTGAAGATCCGCTTTCAGCGCTCTTACTTCTTCTACAAACTCAGGATTCTTAAGGTTCTTAGGTTGTAGAATATTCAGGCCTTGAGAAACAGCATATTTTTTCACATCAGATTCTATCAACTTCTTACCTCCTCGTCCTCCCATCTTATCTGTCGCAGTTATTACACCTACAATGTCATATCCATTTTCAACAAGAGTCTGTAAAGCTGGCACAGCAAATTCTGGAGTACCCATGTATATAATTTTCATATTCTATTTTTATTAATTTCAGCACAAATATTCTACTCTTTGAATATTATGACACCTTTTTCGCAATGCAAGTATATTAGGATTATATTTATTACCCTTATAATTAGACAGTAAATTTAACATACAGGGCACACCATTTGCCATTAAAAGATAAACGGAATTGTATTTTATCAATAATCCAATTTAACAAAACGAATTTGCCTATTTATGAAACCAGAAAAAAGTAGTCCTTGGAGGACCATTGAGAATAATAATCAAAGCCGCATAATGTTCAATTTGTTATACTCACGCAGGATGTAATCGCTCCACTCAATTTGAAAAATTATCAGCGATTCAGAGCGAGAGTATAAACAGTTGAAAGTCAACAAATAGTAAATAACTGTGATACTTTAGTTTACAGATATTTATATATTTGTCTTTTTGATAATATCATAACAAATGTCAAAAAAAGAGAACACAAATCCAAACCAGCTACAAAGAATGTAGCCAGTTCGAAGCAAATTATTTATGAGTTTCGAAAAGTACTTCATAATTATTTTCCCAATCTAAGAGAGGAATATAAACTAGAGTATATAAACACGCCCTTACAAATCGATCCGATTGCTGTATACTAACTACGAGGTGATAAAACGGAAATATCCACAAAATTAGATGTAGAACAAAAGCAGACCAAATTCATTTACATGACCTCTATACCAGTAACTAAAATAAATTCAAAAGAACTCTTTATTGCAGGGCGAATGAGACGGATGATAGAAAATGAAGGATTTAACTATCAAAAAATAGTGGTCTTAAACTGCATCATAAAATGAATAGAAACGATATCAATGCGATCAAAAACTTTTATACTTGCCTGCAAATCGCTCACGGCTTATCTCAATTAATGGTGGTTCTTGCTAAACAATCAATTGCAAGAACCTATGGAACACTAAAACAAGTATGGGCTAATTTTCTGGCATTAATCAAAATGCTACCCAATTACCAACCTATCCAACTAAAACCAAAATACAAACTGAAATACTGAATAAAATGAGAATAGATTCGCGGCAATATTGCCAGGAATCTATTTAATATTTGATCCGTATAAAAAGCAATCTTTCTCAATGTCACAATAACCTACTTGGGCGTAGCTTTGCTCATATCTGAAATCGAGATTTCATGTGCTATTCCTGTGTGTAAAACCATAATGCACAAAATTGTTTAACAAAGCCATTGAGCAAATAAACTGATTGTAGTAGATTTCTCCACTTCGGTCTAAATTAAAGGTTTAAGGGCATTCCTCGACTTCGCTCGGAATGACAATGCTGCTCGACTTCACTCGGATTGATAATGCTAAAAGTGCAATATGGTTTACACACCCATTCCTTTTTTCTGACTCTGAATCGCTGAAAATTATTATCTTTGGAAGAGGTTTTTGCTTTTAGGAGTTGTTAATACTCCTCCCAGATCATTATTATTGTAGCATATCTCCTTAGTAGTTTCTTTCCCAATTAGTATTGTAGAATTCTCTTAATAAAAAGAGAAGTTAGATATATTATTTATTAAAATTTATCAAATGAAAAAGATTCTATTCTTTCTCTTGGCAGTATTATTTACTATTCAAGGTATTACCCAAACATGTGATTGTACGATTTCCGAAATAGAAAACAATAAGGTAAGTTCATTAGATACCGTATATGGCACCATCGATACAGTAGGTACGGTTGCGGAATTTAAAAATGCTATAAGTCAGGCTAATTCTTCTGGCGGGAATAGGACTATCCTAATTGAAAATGGAATATACCCAATAGCTTCTACTTCCTCATATCCTTACATAACAGCAAGCAATGTAATCTTTCGAAGTCTTTCGGGAAATCGAGATGATGTCATCATAACTGGAACTGGAATGTCCAGTGTGGCTCCCTTAACCGAAAATGTGTTTTATATAGTAGGAGATAATGTTATTATAGCGGATGTGACAATTAAGGATGTGGGTAATCATGGAATAGCCGCGCAAGGGGATAACCTTCTGGTACATAATGTCAGAATTCAAGATACGTACGAACAGATGCTAAAAGGAACCAGTGCGGGAGACGGCTCGGATTCCAGCAGGGTGCAGTGCTGTTTGTTTGAATATACGTCTGGGATAGGTCCAAACTTTTACATCGGAGGTATAGACGTTCATGAAGGCAATAGTTGGGTAGTGAATGATAATGTTTTTAAAAGCATATCCAGCCCCTCGGGGTCAATCGCCGAACATGCTATTCATTTTTGGAATTCTTCTTCAGACAATACGGTAGAGCGGAATATAATCATCAATTGCGATCGTGGGATTGGTTTTGGTCTAGGAGGAAGTTCGAATGATGGGGGGATTATTCGAAATAATATGATTTTTAATGATGGATCGGGTTTATTTGATGATGTAGGGATAGGCTTGGAATCATCGCCAAATACGAAAGTATACAACAACACAATTCATATTGCATATCAAAATGCAATAGAATATAGGTTTGCCGAGACTACCAATGTCGATATAGCAAATAATTTGACTAACAAAATTATTAAGTCTCGAGATGGTGGGCAAGCTACGGTGTATTCTAATATTACCAATGCATCAAGTAGTTGGTATATTGAACCATCGGAAGGCAATCTTAGATTGAATGAAAATATTCTTACTGTTGTAGATGCAGGGGCAAATCTTTCCGATGTAGTATATGATTTGGATAAATACGCCAGGCCACCAGCAACTACAGATATCGGCGCTCATGAGTACGTTCAAACAAATTTACTTCCTTTG
The DNA here is from genome assembly GCA_047628935.1 of Halioglobus sp. GTDB lineage: Bacteria > Bacteroidota > Bacteroidia > Chitinophagales > Saprospiraceae > CAJXUU01. Next base: position 13,794 of record JBLHWH010000113.1, read on the forward strand.
ATGCAAATGTATCACTTAAAATACGATGGAGCTTTTATTATTCCAGACGATACAAATGATGAATCCAGCGCAAATTATGCTGCAGGAGCCATAGCATTGAATAGTGCCAATAATTCTCTGTTTTTAGCGGGGCATCTCCCTCAAGGTGCTATTGCTGAATTTTCTATTCCAACTTTGGTAAATAGCACGGAATTGGACGAATTGAATACATCAACATTCTTGCAAGGGTTTAAGAAATTCCTAAATTTGGCATCCAACGGTAACCCGCAAAATATCGATCGAGTATCAGGTATGGAAGTAATTGATGGTCAATTATTTGTCAACGGAGTTGAGTATTATGATGCTCCAGCAAATAACACGCATACCACCTTGATCGTGGAAGACCCTACTGACTTTGTCAATACTACCGTTGCTGGATATTATTCTTTTGAGGGCGCTGCCCATACGGCAGGATGGATTTCGAAAATTCCTTCGGAGTGGGAGATTCCACTAGGCGGAAAATATATTGCTGGAAATTCAAGTAAATATCCCATTAATGGAAGAAACCCAATGGGCGTTTCGGCATTTTCTTTTGATCCCTCCAACTTAGATGGTACTCCAGATGCCATTACACCAACAGAGAAATTACTCGATTTTGATCTTTCCAACCCACTTTATGCGGATTTCGATTCACTTTATAATCCAAATTACAATATTCTAGAGTTGAATGGAAGTACATTCCCATGCCATACCATAGCTGATGCAAATGCGACGGCAGGGACAAATGATCTATGGACAGAAGTTTCCCAAGCCAGTTATGGATTTGTTATTCCCAATACGAGAACATATCTCACGATTGGATATACTGGAGGACTTCAATCAGGAATTGGATATAAAGCGGAGCAGGACAATGGAAACTGTTGCGGAGGTCCGTGTGCCTATGAAGCGGATGATTACTATAATTATTATTGGTTGTGGGACGCCAATGATCTTTTAGATGTGAAGAATGGGTTGATAAATTCTTATGATGTGCGACCTTATGCTTACGGTGAAGTGAATATCCCTTTTCAGTACGATGAATATTCAGGTTCTCCAGAATTTCACCCAGTTGTGGGAGGTGCATTTGATACGGAATCAGGATTACTATATCTTACCATTTACGATGGTGGTGCAACTGGGCAATACAGCAGAAATCCAGTCGTAGCTGCGTATAAGATTATATATGAAGAACTTTGTGACGGGATTGATAACAATGCGAATGGACTGATTGATGAACACCTTGTTAATACATGGATTGGACCAAGTGAAGGAAATTGGTATGAGAATGCGAGCAATTGGAGTTTGAGTCACTTTCCCAATAGTTGTACTGAGGTAGTTATAGGCGCAGCTTCGACGGTTAATATACTTGATGGAAAAATCGCATTTGGGCATTCTTTAGTTATTGAAGAAGATGCAGTACTTAATATAGCTTCAAGCGCGGAACTGATTCTTGAAAATGAAGAATGAACCACTAAGTTTGACCAATTAACTTCTATTTCTTTTGCAACAATTTAAATGTATTGATTTAAAACGTAGATGAAAAAATGGATAGATTTACAACATTTAATTTTTAGGGATACCAGAAGTAAAATTCTCAGAAACCACGCTTACATATTCAGTATATCATCAACCTCATTGCTCGCAGGATGCTGCACAACAGAGCCTGTTTTCTCTTCCCGTTGATTCCTGGAATTTAATGAATTTTAAAATAAATAAATGAATTTATCGTACTGGAAGTACGAGGTTTTAAACCTTATTTGAGACCAATAAAAACCACCAACCATTTTTGTCCACATTACCTTAGGAATGAAACATATTTAACGTTTCAATGAACACCTTTTATCCCAAAATCACTATTGTAGGCCTAATATTAGCCATTCAATCCAATAACAAAACGAAATTTACCCATTATGAAATCCTTATTAACCTTACTCTTTACATGTATTTGTCTTTTTTCATTTTCTCAATCTGCACAAATTGAAGGCTATATATATGAAACAGGAAACAGAGGCTATATTGGCGGTGTAAATATAACAGCTGAAAATATAGACACTGAAAAGCTCATCGCAAAAGCGATAACAAATGATGAAGGTTTTTTCTCCGTTGAAGTACCTCCAATTACAAATGTGAGAATTTATGCAACTAAGGAAATGTACGATGTTAAGAAAATAGATCTTAAGGTGGAAACGGGTAAGGCATTTATAAAGCTTGAAATGGGTAGAATGCCAGGATATACTTTCGAAGTAACATTGGCAGAAAAAAGAGATAATGAAAGCATCGTTATAGATGCAATCAAAGGTACAAGAGTAGAAGTATATAATAATACTAAACGAGAGTCTGTAATGGATCTTAAAGAACATACGTCTCCAGAATTTCAATTGAATCTAGTAAAAGGGAATCACTACACTATTCTCATCAGAAAGGAAGGATTCTTATCTAAGAGAATGGAAGCAAAGGTAAATGTGGAAGGATGTATATTATGTTTTGAAGGTGTCGGAAGTGTAACTCCAGGAGTAGCTGATAACTTAACAGAAGGCAATGCCTTTGGTGTCTTATTAGCCAATGTAGAAATGGAAAGGATATTCACTGGTAAAAAAATGGAGGTGCAAAATCTCTATTATGATATCAACCAGTCAAAACTGAGAGCTGACGCAAAGCAAGAACTACAAAAAGTAATAACGCTCATGAAGGACAACCCAAATTTGACTCTAGAACTAGGAGCACATACTGACAGTAGAGGTACAGACTCTGAAAATCAAAATCTATCAGAAAGAAGAGCAACATCAGCAGTCGATTATTTAATTATGAAAGGAGATATCGCTAAAGCAAGAATCGTTTCAAAAGGATATGGAGAAAATATACTTCTTAATAATTGTGGCGATGGATCAAAATGTCCTGATGCTGAACATGCAAAAAACAGAAGAACGGAGCTAAAAATAGTAGGTATAACCAATGTAGCAGAAATAAAATCCCTCAAAAAAATGAAGGAAGAAATGCATATGGAAGAAGAGATCCTCCAACTAATGGATCAAGATGAAATAATAGCGGGAAGTATAGAAGAACTAAAAAATCGTCTTCAAAAAGCAGCTTCGGAAGAAATTGATGAGGTTGACGAGGTTGATGAGGTTGAATCTAATGTGGAACAACCAACTAAAGAGGATATTCAGGATGTAATTGAAACCAAAATAGAGGAAATAAAAAAAGAGGTTACTATCCCTGCCAAAACTAAAAAAGTAAAAAAGGATTTTGATGATATGCCTGCTTTAGAAGTACTACATCAGAATTCTAAAATTACTGATGAATCAAAAATTGTTCTTTACAGAAGTACTGAGCCTCTATCTGTAAATCATCCTATGTTTAAGCAACACAAAACCATAGAAATATTCCGAGATACAGATCGCACTTTCAATTATATGATTAGGGGATTTAAAACTTCGAACGAAACTCAATCTTTTTATAATACCTACATCAAATCTCAATACAAGGAGTCATTTCTAGCTACTATAGTTGATGGGAAGATGATTAGAAAGTAATCAAAAATCATATTTAAAATAAGCTATATCTCTATTACATATTTCAAGAATCAAATCTCGGCTTTCTTTAGTATAGAAATCTTGATATATTTTAGTTTTTGTTTTATTAGTTACTGGAATCTCACACGAGCCCAGACTTAAATTTCCAAGTATTCGTTTTGCTTCCATCTCGAAATTCTCAAACTGATAAAACTCCACAATCCTATCGCCAACATCTGGAAAATAATCCAACTGGTTATAATGAAAATAACGATCATCAGGTTTAGCCGCTAATCTGAATTCTAAGAAATCCTGGTACTCTTTTCTACTTTCTTCAATTGTAATATCGTTCCATTTATTGATTAAGGAATACCACGATAGAATTCTTGCCCATGGATTCCTTACAAAACCAATAATTCTATAATTAGGATATTTATCAATGAGTACTTGTTCTGACGAATTCACGTTGCCATGCTCTGATATTTCATCAACATCATTCCCTAATTCTCTTTTTAGTAAATTTATGATACTAGTGCCTCCAGTCCTATGAACATGGATAAAAACAAATTCATACTTATGAGAAATTAACATATTTTCGTATTGAAGTGATGGTTTGAATTTTAACTTAATCTTATGTTGCCCATAATGTCTTTCTAGAGAGACATTATGGGCAACATAAATATACCAACTTCAGATAACGCTTACTTTAAAGCAGAAATGGTATTAGCTGATTCTTCCAAGCAAATTGGCACTTAATCTTCTTCTTTATAAATCTTCACTACTCTTTCACCAGGTTTAGAATAAGCTCTATACATACCCGCTGTATTAAAATTCATAGCTACATTTCCATACTGGTCAAGCGCAACAATTCCACCATCACCGCCTTTCTCAACAAGTTTTTCATTAATAATATATTGAGCCGATTCGGCTAATGATTTCCCACCATACTCCATCATTGCTGCTATATCTCTCGCTACTGTATATCTTATAAAAAACTCGCCATGCCCTGTACATGATACTCCGCATGTCGCATTATCTGCAAATGTACCAGCACCAATAATAGGACTATCCCCCAGCCTATTGTATTTTTTATTTGTCATTCCTCCAGTACTCGTGCCCGCCGAAATATTTCCATCTTGATCGAGGGCTACACACCCAACTGTGCCATGTTTTTTGTCTTTATCTTCACCTTCAGACAGTACAGATTCCCCCGTCTCTGCCTTGAGTGCTCTTTGAAGACTATTCCATCTCCTTTCTGTTTTGAAATAAGCTGGATCTACGATTTCTATTCCATTTTTTTTTGCAAAGTCTTCTGCCCCTTTTCCAGCCATCATTACATGATCACTTTTTTCTAATACCGCCCTTGCCGCTGATATTGGATGTTTAATATTTGTCACTCCTCCAACTGCTCCAGCATTTTGATCTTTTCCATACATAATGGACGCGTCCATTTCATTTTTTCCTTCATGGGTAAATACCGCTCCCTTTCCAGCATTGAACAATTCAGAATTTTCCATAAAATTGATCGTTTTCTCTACGGCATCGATGCTACTGCCGCCAGACTTAAGAATTGACTCACCTATATTTAATGCCTCATTCATTGCAGTTCTATATGCTTTATCTTTTTCAGGAGACATGTTTTTTTTCAAAATAGTACCAGCACCTCCATGAATTACTATCGCATATACAGGTCGTTCAATTTCCGCTGTTTTGACTTGTGGAGACTCATTGCATGCTATAATTACTAAATAGCAGAGCATTATCATTAAGGTCAGTTGTTTCATACGTCGGTATTTACTAGGTTAATTTTATATTTAAGGAGCGTATCTTTGACGTTCCTTTTCTCTTCTTCTGTCAAATGATACCGGGACCTAGCTATAGATGAACTATAGTTATTTTTCCAAAACAAATACACGAAACCCAATGGCCATGCAAGCAAAAATAAAAATGCCTTCCAACCAAAGAAACATGATAAAATCAAAATAACAGCCGAATAGTAGATGGGATATAATATAACAGACGTACTTAATATGATACTAGCTATGAAAACGGTGTTGTCTTTGTTAAGTACCTTCTTAGCAATTCCCTGAGAAATCAACCCAGGGATAATATTGAGAATTAGTCCAATAAGCCCAGGTATAAATGCTAAAATTGTCCAGATCAGTGAAACTATATAACCTTTCCCTGTACGCTTCACTTCATAAGGGTTAGCATCACGAATAGACTCTATTTCTTTTGAAAAAGATGTAAACGTACTTTCATTCATTAGATTTATAGTGTCTGCCACGGACTTTAAAGTTGGCCAAACATGGTCTTTCTGTGATACTATAGGAAAGAAATTTAACTTGAATAATCCTTCTGTTAATTGTAAAGTATGATTTAGGATAGGTTGCCTAGCTTTTTCTTTTACATTGAATGCCAATGGAAGTACTTTATTATAGACATCATCGGTAAGACGTTTTATATCCTTTACCTTAGTTTCTGGATCTTTGAAGTAAGATCGGGCCACAAAAGATTCTCCTACATTAAGACACACTCTACTTCGTAGTTTGAATGGAGATACAAAATTGATAGCTACTGGCAGAATATTCAGTTCTTTACCAGAATTGTTAACCTCAAGATAAGAATTGGCCATTCTAGCCATGCCTTTTTGAAACGGACGAAGTGTTTTTATAGATTGAGTTCCTCCTTCTATGAAAAGTATAATTGCAGCTCCTTTATCTAATGCCTTGTAAGCTACCTGAAGACTAGAATCATTTTTCCTCAATTCTTTAAACCCGTCTTTAAATCTAAAAATCGGTATTTGATTGGTTCTCACTAAAAAAGGACGTAGCCAAGGTTTGTTAAACACATCTCCACGCACCATAAAATGCAATGCTCTGGGAAAAAGACATGCAATGATAATAGGCTCCAAAAAACCGTTTGGATGATTTGACGCAATCAGGAGAGGTCCATCTTTGGGGACATTATCAAGTCCTGAAACCTCTATCTTCCCGTAGAAAACTCTGATGGCAATATTCGTCAAAAACCAAAATATATTATAAATCATTAATGGCTGTTATCTGTTTTGTTCTGATTCTTACCTTTGCACTCTATAAAGAAAGTAAAATTTTAATGGGTATGGAGACATATCTAAAAAAATGTAATACAAACATAAGGATAATGTATTGAAGTGTTTTAAAAACTAAGATTAAAATGATTTATAAGTGCTTGATTTTCAAGATAAAGCTCTTTTTGAGAAACTTAGCTGTAGCTAAGTGCCGAGAAAAGCTGAAATATTGTGACCCAATGGCTTACAAAGGAATTAACATTATGTTCTTAAATCACTTCATCATCTCTTTCTAGTAATTGATAATAAATAACAAGGCATTTGATCGATTCTTGGGTAAGAGGAATCTATTGTAAATAATATATAGCTTGAGTATAGAAACAAATAATAAGAAACATCTGATCACTATCGCTGGACCAACTGGCGTAGGAAAAACTGCAACTACTATTAAACTTGCACAGCACTTCAATGCAGATATTTTCTCTGCAGATTCAAGGCAACTATATAAAGAAATGAGTATAGGTACAGCAAAGCCCACTGAATTAGAACTTAGTCTAGCCAACCATCACTTTGTAAATCATATCTCAATTAAAGAACATTACAATGCTGGCATATACGAACGTGAATTCAATGAGAAAATCTCCTCTTACTTAGTAGAAAAAAATATTGGAATATTATCAGGTGGCACAGGAATGTACATCAAGGCCGCAATAGAAGGTTTGGACCACTTCCCAGATATCTCTGATGATACCAGAGTCAAGT
>JBLHWH010000114.1:0-20934 GCA_047628935.1 Halioglobus sp.
TTCTTTTTTTGACATTCGTAGTGATATTATTTGAATTGCAAATATATAAATAACTGTAAACTATAACTTTGCAGTTATTTATTATTTGCTCTCTTTCAATACTTTATACATTCACTCTGAATCGCTGGAAAATGTAGTGTTCCTTTATAATTACCAAACAGCGCTCTTGTCCTTATCGTACTTTCTATTAAGTTTTTACATTCTAAAATTTCATAAAGAACCCAATTCAAGTGATATGATGTGAAAGGTAGAAACCTTTCAAGGGAGTCTATTTTATCAATCTCAGGAGGAATCCATCGGATTTTACTTCCATATAAATTAAGGACTTTCACCTATTTTAATTTAGAAATGGACTCTGGTAGTGCGCGGATTTTAAAATAATGGAAAAGTTCTAGTTTTTTGAACATATCAAATTCCTCAGCTTCTTCGTCCGCCACTTTATCTATGGCACAGTATAATTTCTTCCCTGACCTACTACATCTGCTTTGGATATCATGCCTTTTGCCGTTTCAAAGTTATATAGATCAATGTTTATTTTATTTAAGACAAAAAACTATCTCAAATCCCCTTAATCCGCTCAAACAAGTCCCCAAAAATCTCACCTTCACTCCCTCTTTCTGGCCCACCTTTAGCACTCTGAAGCTGATAATAGCCTTCCGCATCCTTGTCCACTACGAACCTAAATATAAAGCTATCCTCCCCCGCTTCTTTTCCATCAAAAGTACCGTATCTCATGTCATTGATCTGAAGAAGACCATCTTTTCGTCGCATGACTGAGTAATAATCTTTGCTAAACCAACGTAGTGTGTTTACAACTTTGTCATCGGTTTTGTAGTCTAGTAGGTCATAGTTCTTTGGTATTTCGAATAGTTTGAATTTTGGATCCTTGTCATAGAAAGAATAGAGGCCTGTGTAAAAAGAAGAGTCCGTCTCCGCGGTCGCAGACCACAATAAGTTATTAAGTATTGTAGGACCTGTCATATATCGGCTGTATTCGATGTTTTGATCAGCGAGTGTTTGTTCCATCACTTTATTGATCTTCTCCTTATTGTAGAATGTCCAACCCATGTAAAGGCTACTGATTATTATTCCAGCTGCATTAACGTAACTACGTAATTTATAATTTGCCCATGTTAGTTTGAATGATTTACCGATATCATTATTTGATTCTTTGTCATATCGTCTAGCAAGAAGAGAAGCTACCATAAGGCAGATTAAAAACGGAAAAGTATAAGCTGGGTCAGCTACCGAAATATTGTTTAATGCTACACGATAATTAGAAAATGGAGCAAAGAGCTGTGTACCATACACTGTAAAACAATCCAATAACGGATGGGTGAAAATAGCCCAGAAAAACAACTTGTACCAAGACCAATACCCTATGTTAATTTTCTCTTGTTCAGTGTTGAGGTAGCTTTTGACAAGCCGCGCACCAAAGTAACTTACTAAAGCTAAGGTCAATACTGCACTCAGAATCATACCAACTGTGCCTCCAAGTGTTTTACTTATAAAAATCAAAATTGCCGAAGCCAGAAACATAAATAAAATACCAGATGCCGTTGTCAGTATTTTATATCCTCGTTTTCGATGATGCCCGTTACTATATAGCCAATTGGTATAATAGGATATCAAAAAGGAGAACACTACAGCAAAAAATATCGAATGCGTAATCGCTCTATGAAATGCCAATCCATTGATCTCATTCATAAATAAGCTACCAATCATGACATCTAAGTCAGGGATAGTACCCGCTATGGCTCCCCAGAGCATCGCTCTATTTCCTATTTTTCGTCCTGCGGCAACTTCACCCACTGCAGCACCAAGTATAATCTGTGTTAATGAATCCATAGAGGGTTAAACGTTAACAATTATGCAATGTTTACCGTTAAAGCTAACTAAATTATGGAACCATTATTTTTAAACAAACTGTTTCAGTTCTACATGTAGTCAAATTGTTAATCTATCTAGTTCAATCCAAACTAAAGACTTAATTACCTGACTTCTTCTTTTTCCTTTTTGTTACCTTTTTGCCCTTCTTACCTTTTTTGCCATTTGAGGTGGTCTTCGTTTTCTTGGCTTTTACTTTTCCGTTTTTGTTTTTCTTTACCGTTGTAGTTTTCTTAGATTTTGATACAACTTTGTTTCCGTTCTTCGTCTTACGAACTCGAGTTACTGTTTTTGATTTCCTTACCACAACTGAAGAGCTCCTTCTCTTCGGAGTATAGATCTTTCTAGCCCTGACTATTCTATGTGTTTTTGCAGTGCGGTAGTGATGATTGTAACGAAGTCTCTTTCCGTGATATACATTCCAAGTCAATGGTCTCCATGGTCTCCAAATTCTTGGATACACCCTCCATCTGAATGGTGACCTGTATACTACATAGTTCGGTCTGTATATATGTCGTACGGAAGGCCATAACCATACATTGACAATAATACGGCCTACAGTATAATCAGCCGAAGGTCCACCGTTTCCATTTGAAGCAGCTACTTCATCGAAAGGCTCAATAAAATAGTCATCTCCATATAAATAGTCATCTCCTACTATTTGTAAAGTTGCAGATTCTTTTCCTGATTTTTCGATTTCTATTACTGCAATGTCTTGAGATTCTTCTTCGGAGATCAAAGCTTGAAGGACTATTGCATGAACTTCTCCTTCCATATATTCTTCTACTCTAATGTAATCAATATCTCCATCCTCATTAAGATCGAGGTTATTTACATCTGAGTCCTGATTGTTCAGCTGTTTTTCGAAATCTTCTAAAGAAGAAGCATTCTTAAAAACATCTAAGGCGCCTTCCAAGCTAAAGTTATCTCCTAAGAGCCCTGTGGCTTCTTCTTGAGCATTTAATTGATTGTTTATCGAGATCAGACTTAATACTAGGCAAAAAATTAACGATTTTTTCATGTTATAATTATGTTTTGGTCACACATAAGACTACAATAAATGCGTAGGGTTTAAATTTAGGTGAAAAAATTCAAAAAATCTCTTTTAAAAAAAATCAAAGTTCTATAAAAAGATACCTGGCAAATTAAAATAAATGAGTATACTTAAAATCATAATGGTCGGGTGCATTTCGATATAGCGCTTTGTTAATAATATATTCAAGCATTTTAATTGTTTTTTTCAGAATCATTGAATCGTCAAGTCGCGAAACTGCTTTATGATGTTGACTTTATTATCTCTCCATTCATATTTTTTATTTTAAATATATCAATTCCCAATATGCTACAATTTGAAATGCGTCATAATGATCAAATCCTTGTATGTTATTAGAAAATTGAAAATTTCGACTTGTTCATTCAAGAATATACCCTACTTAAGTGGAATCAGTAACTTTTATTTCTACATCAAATGAATTTTCCACCATAGACATCGTGTCCTGCTTGGTCATTACTATCTTGAATTCTGTAAGATGGTATTGCTGTACTTCGACAAGCTTCCAAAAAGAAATAACCTGTACCGTAGAATCACTCATATCAATCTGTGCTAACAAATTCCCAGTAAACATTGTCAGTAAAATAATACAAGTTTATTCATAAATCTTTTTGGATCATAACATCAACCACCCGCTACTAGCGCCATCAATTGTGCACATATCAATGCTCCATAAGTCCCAAGTGCATAACCCAACACAGCCATTAATACTCCTACAGGAGCCAACGAAGGACTAAAGGCAGATGCAACAATAGGTGCAGATGCAGCCCCCCCTATATTGGCTTGACTACCTACAGCAACAAAAAAGAATGGTGCTCTGATCAGCTTTGCAACCAATAACAATATCCCAACATGGATAAGCATCCAAATAATTCCAATGGCAAATAACCCAAGGTTACTAAATACTTCTCCTAGGTTCATTTTCATGCCTATTGTGGCTACCAGCACGTATATAAATATTGATCCCCACCTCGAAGCACCTACTCCTTCCAGTTTTTTAGCTCTTGTAAAACTTAGGACCAAACCAATAGTAGTTACAATAACAACCAACCAGAAAAACCCTGATGTAAGAGATGTGAGGTTCCATTTAGAGAGCGTTTCCTTATGCGCTCCTAGTGCTGGAGAAATAATATCCGATCCAAGGTGTGCCAACCCTACACCACCAAAAGCCACTGCCATAAGAACAAATAACTTAGTAGTAGTCGGCATCTCTGAGATACTAGCCCTATAGTCAGCTACTTTATTTTTTAGATCTGTGATAGCACTGTTATCCGCTTTGAGTTTTTTATCTATTTTATCACTGATATTGGCTCCATAAAGTAAAAATCCCATCCAAATATTGGCAACTACAACATCTACAACTATCATGGTACCAAACAGATTATCTTTTACTTCATATATCTCTTTCATAGCAGCCTGATTGGCTCCTCCTCCGATCCAGCTTCCCGCTATAGTCGATAGTCCTCTCCACAGCTCATCCGGATTAGCTCCGATCACGTCTGGCATTAATTTACTAGCGACTAACAACGCTATTGGTCCTCCGATAATAATACCTACAGTAGCAGCTCCAAACATAATGAGTGCTTTTGGTCCTAAATTGACAAGCCCTTTTATATCGATACCTAGACACAAAAGCAATAAACTTGCAGGTAATAAATACCTAGAAGCAACAAAATACAATTGAGAATGCCCTTGAAACCCCTTATATAAAGCATCGTCTATCCCATTTGTCTCAAACAATAAAGTTATATCATTGTAGTTCATATCTTGAGTAAGAGTAATACCAACTGACTGTGCAAAATCATATATGCCTGTTTCATACCAATGAGGAGCAATTAGCCCCAATGGCCAATTCAATAATGCAGGAATAAAATAACAAAGCAATAATGAAGGTACATATGTATAAAACTTCTTCCATCCGGGAGAGTCCAAACTGCTCGTATGAAAAATAAATGCAAGTACAGCCATAAGTAAGCCTAGCACTACTGCATCATTGGTAAATAATGGTCTTGCATCAAGTAAAAACATCAAAGGGGACATATATTGTTTGTTTATTGAAAGGGTAAGATAATAAAGTTGTTTGTTTTAGTTTTGTGAATAGGTGGGTAGAAAATATAAAATAAAAATCGCACAAGATAAAAAAGCTAATATGGGTATTGAAATAGAAAGAAAATTTCTTCTCAAGAACGAAGACTGGCGTTCAGAAGTAAAGTCAAAAACAGTTATAAAACAAGGATATCTCAACTCTCAAAAAGAGAGAACCGTGAGAATTAGAATTCGAAATGATAAAGGCTATCTTACTATAAAAGGAGAAAATATTAATGCGTCTAGACAAGAATTCGAATACGAGATACCATTATCAGATGCAGCATCCATGTTACTTCTTTGTGAAAAGCCTATCATTGAAAAAACCAGAAACATAGTCTTAGATGATGGTAAAACGTGGGAAATAGACGATTTTTGTGGCGAAAATAAAGGGCTGATTTTGGCAGAGTTAGAATTAGAATCTGAGGAAGAGACATTCCGAATTCCATCATGGCTAGGAGAAGAAGTTACTCATGATACACGGTATTTTAATTCAAACCTGATCAATCATCCATATTCAACATTTAATTAATATGGGTTATAAATTCTTGTTAAATCAGCAATCCTAAGTACTGAACGCTCAACATTCAGTAGTTTTATAGCTAGAAACGAAATCTGATATGAAAAAAAGTACGATGTACCTCATCATTTTTGTCATGGCATTATCCATGATTGGTATAGGTATGATCCAGTTTATATGGTTTGCTTCTTCTGTAGAACAGGATAAGACGAACTTTGATGATAAGGTAAAAATAGCCATGGGTATCGTCAAAGAACGTCTAATGAAGGATGCTCAAGAAGGGGATGTGATGATGAAGAAGTGGGACGAGTACAAAAGGAATAAGGAGAGTAAACCATTGTTACTCAAAGAGTATAGAGAATTCAACAATATTGTAAAAAAGATAAAAGACAATAATAAATATAAGAACATTGACCTAAACGGGTCTGACATGTTGGTCAACCCTAATTCATTTCTAGAACGAATACAAAAAGATAATCTTGATACATACCTGAAACACGAAATAGAACAACAAGATATTGATTTAAATTTCGACTATGGCGTATATTCGAAAAAAGAGATGAGTTTCATCATTATGAATGGTAATTTTACAGCTTCCATAGGAACGACGAATCAGTCTACTAATGTAGAAACTGGTAACGATCTCTATAATAGTGAATACAAAATACCATTATTCGATACCGCTATATCAAATGCCGCAGAAGGCGATCCTATTGAAAATGCTCCAGGATATCTGCAAGTTTATTTTCCTAATAAGGAAAAAGCACTGTGGAGTGCTGTGATTCCATCCTTAATCATGAGTATATTATTTACTGGTTTAGTCTTATTTTGCTTTGGTTTTGTGATGTATGTTATCCAGCGTCAAAAGCAAGTGTCTGAAATGAAAACGGACTTTATCAATAACATGACACATGAGTTTAAAACTCCTATCGCTACAATATCTTTAGCTTCTGATTCTATAGTCAGTCCCATGATCTTGAATAATCCAGAGAAAGTAATGCGATTCACCAATATCATAAAACAGGAGAATAAAAGAATGCTCAACCAAGTGGAAAAAGTGCTTCAAATGGCAATGTTGGACAAAAAAGATTTCCAATTAAAATTAAGTTCTATAGACGTGCATGACCTTATAAGTACCGCCGCTGAACATATGAGTCTTAAAGTATTAAAAAGAAATGGTATATTGCGCACTGACTTGAAAGCAAAATCGACAACGTTAAATGCTGATGCTACGCATCTTAGCAATATCATTCACAATTTGTTAGACAATGCTGAAAAGTACTCTTCTGAAAATGTTGATATTATAATAGGAACTGAAAATACAAAATCAGGAATCATGATTAATATTTCAGATAACGGCATAGGAATGACAAAAGACCAACTAAAAAACATTTTTGAAAAATTTTACCGTGCACATACAGGTAACATCCACGATGTAAAGGGCTTCGGCCTTGGACTTAGCTATGTAAAAGCAATCGTAGATGCACATGGAGGTACCATAAATGTCAAAAGTGAAATAGGAAAAGGTAGTACCTTTTCAATATATTTACCCCAAAATGCTGCATAGCATACCCTTATGTATTATTTAATCAATTGAACAAAACAATTTTATTGTAAACCATGGCATTCAAAATTTTATTAGTAGAAGACGACCAGAATTTCGGAGATGTGTTAAGATCATATCTTGAAATGCACGAGTACGATGTAACTCTTGCAACAGATGGTGAAGAAGGACTTAAGGCATTTAAAAAAGGTGACTTTGATCTTACCATTACAGATGTAATGATGCCGAAAAAAGACGGCTTTTCCCTCGCTAGAGACATCAGAGAAGAAAATAAAGAGATGCCGATCATCTTCCTTACAGCAAAGACACTCAAGGAAGATGTTCTAGAAGGATTTAAAATCGGTGCTGATGATTACATCACAAAGCCATTTAATTCTGAAGAATTACTTTATAGAGTAATGGCAGTACTGAAGCGAACCCAGAAAGCGCCAGATCCAAAAGAAGAAATCAAAGAATTTGAGATAAGTAGTTATCATTTCAACTACCCATTGAGAATTCTAACATATACGGGAAATGGTGAAAAAACAAAAGAAAAATTATCCCCGAAAGAAGCTCACCTTCTCCGTATGTTTTGCATGCACAAAAATGATGTCTTACCAAGATCTGAAGCACTGAAAAAAATCTGGGGCGAAGACAATTACTTCACAGCAAGAAGTATGGATGTATTCGTTACTAAGTTAAGAAAATACTTAGCTCAGGATAACGACATAGAAATCGTCAACATACACGGAAATGGATTCAGGTTATTGGTCAAAAGTGAAGTAGAAGACTAGAAATAGACTAAGGTGGTTGGAGATCAAAAGAAATCGAGACTAGTTTGTAGATTAGTATTCTCGAATACTTGAAAAATAATTAATATAAAATGGATTCCTGATTTCAGGGATCCATTTTATATTAGAGTAGCGAGAAAGTAAAAATGAAGAGATTTAGATTAATACGTTGTGTTGCAGTAGTTACTTGCTTATTGACATCTTGTAGGAGACATCTCACCAACGGTCTTGTATAATATTTTAAGAGTAAAAAAGATCCTAAATTTTGACTACCCCACCGCAAGCGGATGGAGCATTCACCAAAATTTTTCCAACCTAAAGGTCGGTATTCGGATCTTTTTTGTGATAAGGCGTTTTTATGCAAAAACATCTTTTTATGACTCCGACGCAAGCATCGGAGAATTTAAGTATTAAATGACATTGACAAAACGCAAGATGATGTATTAGATATAATCTTCTATTGTCGAGATTTATTATTTTGTTTTAATGAATGAGTATTAAAGAGTACGTACAATATTCAGTAAGAAGCTTATCTCTAAAATCAAGAAGAAAAAACGGTGTATGGCACAAAACACAGAAATAGAAGAATTAAAACAAGCCGTCTCTCAATCTCCTGAAAATACTTACTTAAGGATGTTATTGATACGGAAGATGCTACAATATGACGGATATAAAGATGAACTAGAAAGCCAAATAAATATGTTGCTGCAGTTCGATCCCAATAATAAAGAAGCCAAAGAGCTGTTAGCTCAGATCGCATTTGATAAAGGTAGAACTTCAACCTGTATTATTATCCTAGAAGAACTTGATAATAAAGATGTATTATCAACTAACGGTAAATTGATCCTTGCAAAAGCCTATCTCAAAGAAGAGAATCATGATAGAGCTAGAGAGCTATATGAAATGGTGCTCTTAGTGGATCCAAATGCTACGGATGAAGATTTGGATAATGCGTTCAGAATGAGAGCCGCCGAATCTACTGACAGTCATGACGATTCTTTTCTAGAAAAACCGGACGTGAAATTTGCAGATGTAGGAGGTTTAGAAAATGTAAAAAAAGAAATTGATCTCAAAATTATAAAGCCCCTTGACAATGCAGAATTATATGCGACCTATGGTAAAAAAATAGGGGGTGGAATATTACTCTATGGTCCTCCTGGCTGTGGTAAAACGTTTCTTGCTAAAGCTACTGCAGGAGAGATCAATGCTGCATTTATAAATGTAAGTCTGAATGACATCCTAGACATGTGGCATGGGAATAGTGAAAAAAACCTTCACAATATTTTTGCAAAAGCAAGACAGAATACTCCTTGCGTTATCTTCTTTGACGAGATAGATGCATTGGCAGCTAAGAGATCGGACATGTTACAATCAGCTGGCAAAAAAGTAATCAATCAATTCCTAAATGAATTGGACGGTATCCAGCATGATAATGAAGGCTTGTTAATCGTGGGTGCGACTAATACACCATGGCATCTTGACTCCGCATTTCGTAGGCCAGGAAGATTTGATAGGATCATATTCGTCCCGCCACCAGATACAGTCAGCAAAGAGGAAATCTTAAAATTGAAGCTAAAGGACAAACCAACGGAAAATATAGATTTTAAAAAGGTCGCCAAACGAACTAAAAACTATTCTGGAGCTGATATAAATGCACTTATAGATATAGCCGTAGAGTCCAAATTAGAAGAAGCATTTCAAACAGGTGTGCCAATGCCTATCACCACAAAAGACTTGATCGCTGCTAGTGATAAACACAATGCATCTACTATTGATTGGTTCAATACAGCAAAAAATTATGCAACATTTGCTAACCAAAGTGGTTTGTATGATGATGTGATGAAGTATATTAAAAAGGAGTTATAAACTTGATAAAAATGAAGCCAATGACATAAAAGTATTTGCCTTGGTAAGACGTCAGCGTACCATTTGACTTTTTTCAAAACTCATAGGTTGGAAGAAAACTGACACCATGAGATTGTTCTTGCGGAACTCGAGATGGCTGATAAAAGAATGTACCCCAAAATTTATATTATAAACAATGGGTGGGAATTTTATCTTTATATCGTTGTGAATAATGGTACGAACACATCTTTAAGATAATGAAGTGAATTAATAATGTAAGGTCAATTTTCCTCAAATCGTGGCTCATGGAAAAATCACTTATGTGTGGCATCTGAGTGGCGTATTGTTTTATTTTGAGGAAGGCTAGAAATATTTCAACTCAGATATAAAATACTAGTGCTCAATAATGTCCTAATTTGCACACTATTGCAACATTATACAAGCTATTTTTGTATCTTTTTAGAAAAAAGGTCCATTGGGCAAACACTATTAATAATTGAAAAAGACACCAATATTCCATGATTATTGATCGGATTTTATAGAAACCGAGAAAAATGAATCTCAGGAGTTGGACCCATAAGATACTTATAGAAAAAATTCGAACACATGAGCAAAGGCTATTTTCAACCCGAAGATCTAAAGAAATTTCCGCAGATTACTGAATTCCAAGAAGAAATGGGAAAGAAGTTCTTCGATTATTATGGAACAGTATTCGAAGAAGGTGCATTGACTAAAAGAGAAAAATGTTTAATCGCTTTAGCTGTAGCTCATGCTATAAATTGTCCTTATTGCATGGATTCTTATACTGGAGCTAGCTTATCCAACGGAGCAGACGAGGAGCAGATGATGGAAGCAATACATGTGGCAGCAGCTATCAAAAGTGGTGCAACATTGGCAAACAGTGTGATGATGATGAATCAAGTGAAAGCAAAATTAATGTAATCCGGAATGGGAGTAAAACAAAGAACAAAATCACTCAAGAAGTCCAATAATGCATTGTCGGATACTTTCATGCAATTGAAAGTATTGAACGGAACAGATGTAGAAGGAAAGGATTTCGAAAAGTTCAGTGAAAAAGTCGGATACGCAATCAAACCTAACCCTATTGAGATATTCCAACTTAATATAGGTAAACTCTGCAATCAGACTTGCTCGCATTGTCATGTAGATGCTGGCCCTGACCGTAAGGTGGAAAACATGAATAAAGAGACACTTCAGAAATGTCTTGATATCGTGAGAGCACACAAAATACCGACTGTAGACATCACAGGTGGGGCTCCAGAAATGAATGCGCACTTCAGATGGTTCGTTGAGGAGTGCACTGCTATGGACGTAAGGGTGATGAACCGATGCAATCTGACAATCATCAAAGCTAACCCTAAGTACGCGGATCTCCCACAGTTTTTTGTAGAGAACAATGTTCATATCATATCATCTCTACCTTATTTTACCAAAACAAGGACAGATAGTCAAAGAGGAGATGGTGTATTCGAAGATAGTATAGCCGCACTCCAAGAACTCAATGCTGTTGGTTACGGTATTGAAGGAACAGGATTACAATTAGACTTGGTTTTTAATCCATCGGGTGCATATTTACCAGGAGATCAAGATTCATTGCAAGCAGAATTCAAAAGACAACTAAAAAGGAGATACAATATCGAATTCAATAATCTTTTTGCAATAACAAATCTACCTGTTGCTAGGTTCCTAGACTATCTCGTAGAATCAGGCAATTATAGTCAATACATGACTGAACTCATAGAAGCATATAACCCAGCTACAATTATGGGACTTATGTGTAGAAATACCATCAGTGTATCGTGGGAAGGCTATGTGTACGACTGTGATTTCAATCAAATGTTAGATCTTAAGGTAGCTGCAAAATCACAGCATATCGATGAATTTAATATGGAAGCATTGATGGGACGTGACATAGTACTCAATCAACATTGTTACGGATGTACGGCAGGCGCAGGAAGTAGTTGTGGCGGAGAGATTGTGTAACCTAAAGTACTGATTATTAATTTTTTATACTTCATCTTGTCTTCATAGCTATTCTGATGGTCCATAATTGACTTTTATATAATATTTAAAATTTTATTTCCCTTTTTCACCGTTATAAAAAGAATAATTTAGTAAATAGCAGTTCTAACAAATTTACTACTAATGGAAACTAGGTTATTCGAATATATAGAAAGGCAACTTGAGAAACATCCTCTTGATAAATGTTTAGGGAGAAAAGAAGGAGATGATTGGAAATTTTGGAGCACACAGGAGATCATAGATTCTGCACATAAACTGGCATCTGGACTCATAGATCTCGGTCTCAAAAAAGGAGATAAAGTATCAATGATTGCTTATAAAAATAGACCCGAATGGTACATCGTAGATCTAGCTACCCAATACTTAGGTATAACCAATGTGCCGCTCTACCCTACCATCAGTTCTAACGAGTATGTCTATATACTCAATGACTCTGAAGTAAAAGCTTGCTTCGTAGGTGTGGATGACCTATATGAAAAAGTAGAAACGGCGAAAGGGAGTGTAAGTTCTTTACAGCACATTTATACTTTTGATAAAGCTGATGGAAAACTCTTCTACGAAGACTTATTCAACGATAATAATAAGGATGCAGTCTTGGCATCAAAAGATACAATAAAAGCTGGAGATCTAGCAACGATCATATATACTTCTGGTACAACAGGTAGTCCGAAAGGGGTCATGTTGTCTCACAAAAATATCAGCCATGTAGTTGATGTTACATTACAGTCATTTCCGCTTACTCCAAATGGTAAAGTACTAAGTTTCCTACCATTCTGCCATATTTTTGAAAGAGCGTGTATATATGGATATTCTGATTCTTGCGTTTCTGTATATTGTACAGGTACTGATAATCTAGGAGGAGAAGATGGTGATCTCAAGTCCGTAGGGCCACAGTTTTTTACGACCGTGCCAAGGTTACTCGAGAAAGTCTACGAAAAAATATACAACAAAGGTCTCGAACTAACCGGAGTTAAGAAAAAGCTATTTTTCTGGGCGCTTAGTCTAGCAGATGAATATGAGCACGGAAAAACATTCTCTGGAATGGCGGCTATCAAGAGAAAAATAGCTGATAAGCTTATATTCTCGAAATGGCGAGAAGCTCTAGGGGGTAATGTGCTCGGTATAGTAACAGGTGCTGCACCTTGTCCGACAAAAATTATTAAAGTATTTTCTACGGCGGGTATTAAAGTACTAGAAGGGTATGGATTGACTGAGACTAGTCCTACACTATCAGTCAATAGATTTGATGGATATGCCAAAGTAGGGTCAGTGGGGCCTATTATAGAAGGCGTAGATCTCTATATTGACGTCTCTGATCCAAAATATGCAGACGGCGAAGGTGAGATTCTTGTAAATGGTCCGAATATTATGCTAGGATATTATAACAAGCCTGAAGCCAATGCTGCCGTTTTTACCGAATTGGGAGGCAAGACATATTTTAAAACTGGTGATATTGGAAAGTTAGTAGATGGACCAAAAGGTAAGCAATATCTTAAAATTACAGATCGTAAAAAGGAACTACTCAAAACATCCGGTGGGAAATATGTAGCTCCAGCTCCGATAGAAAATAAACTCAAAGAAGATTTCCTTATAGAACAAGTGATGGTGGTAGGTGATGCTCAGAAATTTGTCTCCGCTCTTATCATACCCGCAGAAGAAGCACTCAAAGACTGGTGCGAAAACAATGATGTGAAATGGATAGATCTAAAAACTGCTTGTACCGACAAAAAAGTGATCAATTGCTTTCAAGAATGTATAGATAAAGCAAATCCAAATTTCAGCCATGTAGAGCAAATCAAGAAATTTAAAATACTACCGACAACATGGGAAGCTATAAGACCAAATGGCGAAAAAACTGAGCTTACACCTACCATGAAACTCAAACGTAGAGTGATCGCAGAGAAATACGGTAAGGACATAGAAGAAATATATTCATGAATATTTATTAGAATGAAGAATATAGAAGTTGAAGAAAAGAAAAATGAGCCACCATGCCCTTGCATGAGTGGCTCATCTTATATATCATGTTGTGCTAAATATCACACAGGGTTATCAAAATCAGAAACCGCTGAACAGCTCATGCGATCAAGGTATACTGCCTATCACATGTCATTAATCGATTATCTAGTAAACACAACCCATCCTAATAAATTAAGACCAAATTATAGACATCAATTAGAAAGCACAAAAGATGATATGGATTGGACAGGCTTAAAAATAATAAGCTCTTCGATGGGTACTAAAACAGATAAGATTGGTAAAGTGCGTTTTATTGCTCAATATGTTATGAAAGCTGAGAAGAGTTCTATGGAAGAGCATTCTAGATTTAGACGATACAAAGGAGATTGGGTTTATTATGATGAAAAGGGGTAGACAGCAAATTAAGAGCGATTCGATCCTTTGTTTCTAAACAACTATTATGAAAGCTATTACAATCATACTTTTGATCATCTTGCCGAGTATAACTATATCTCAGGCAATAAGTGAACCTGAATACGAAACTTACAAACATGGTAAGGTTTACTCTGAAGATGAGTATTACCAAAAGAATAAAGCTATTTATGAAGCGTTTTTGGTTGAAGTAGACCAGATATATCAACTATTAAAAAATAGTGGAAAGGTAGACCCAGATTCGCTTGATTCGTTTATCTATTATCTAGATAAAGATATTAACATATATAGAGAGCCAATCATCACTTTTCAATATAAAGAGATCTACAAATTAATAGACTTTGATTATATAAAGAGCCTCTCTGAAAAAGGGTCGAAATCTAAATTTTTAATGACATTAGTAGAAGGTTCCTATCAAAGTTGGAAGAAAAATATATTTCTAAATCATTATGATAATTTAAAGAAATCTTCGAAAAAGAGTATAAAACGAACAGTAAAATTTTTAAACCCAAAGAGGAACTCGAAAATATTATACAACAACTGGCTAATAAAGTATGTAGATGAGCAATTCAAAAATCAAAACATTTATCGTGCGGCAACAAATGTGAAAACATTTGAAAAAATGAGGTGGAGTAATTTCTTTTATGCAGATAGGCATAGCCAAAACAACAACACATTCTTTTTTTATAATCCCAAAAACAAAGATCAGTTCGTCAACTTTTTTGATTACTTGGTCATAGAAGGTAATCTATATTCTGAAGAACGTTGCCGAAAAATATTCAAGGAACAATATGGTATGATGAAATATAAAGGAGAAATGGTCGTAAGATTTACAGAAATAAATTTCGATGGAGAAAAAAGAGAGAAGTACATTAAAAAGCTTACAAAATCGAATTCACCGAAATTAATTTATATTATGGAGCAAGAGGTTAGAAAAGAAGAAGTTGTAATTAAAATGGCTAAAGAAATTGGATTCTCTTTTGTTGAGAAAAAATTATGTGGAGAACTGTATTTATTCAAGTTTCAAAAAGAATAATTATCCTTTTAAGGATTGATAGCTTATACCAACATAAATCACATTGATTTAAAAGTTGAACTAATAAAACTATATTTTCAAAATCAAATCACCCAATTCATTCCCCCAAATAATACTATCTTGGTCATCATAAATTAAATACAACCGATGAAAGTAAAGTTTTGTGGAGCAGCGCAGTTTGTAACAGGTAGTAGTCACTTGATTACGCTTGATGATGGATATAAAATATTGTTGGATTGTGGTCTTTTCCAAGGAAAAGGTCGACATATCTGGGATTATAATAACAACTGGAATTTCACTCCAGCAGATATAGATTGTCTCATATTATCTCATGCACATATTGACCATACGGGTAGGGTGCCGAAGTTGGTCCAAGATGGATTTACAGGTGATATTCACTGTACACATGCGACTCGAAGTCTTTGTACGATTATGTTGCTGGACAGTGCAAAGATCCAAGAGCGAGATGTAGAATGGCACAATAAGAAAATCCTCAAAAAGAGAAGAAAAGACCTATCTAAAATCAGAAAGCCCTTATATACTAGTGAAGTTGTAACACCAACATTGGACCTTTTTATTGGCTATAATTATAACCGATGGCATAGAATCAATGAGAAGGTATCTGTGATGTTTAAAGATGCTGGTCATATCCTCGGTAGTTCAAGTGTGACACTTAAGATTATAGAAAATGGAAAAGAAAGACTGGTAGGATTCACAGGAGATATAGGAAGACCAGATAGACCTATCTTGCGTAGTCCGCAGCAAATGCCAAAAGTAGAGTACTTGATCTGTGAATCTACTTACGGAGATAAAGACCACCAACTGCCACCAGAACAATCAGAAGAGTTTCTCAAAATACTAATAGAAACATGTATTGAAAAGAAGGGAAAATTGGTCATCCCCGCCTTCAGTGTGGGTCGAACGCAAGAGATTGTATATATGCTAGACAAATTGGAGACAGCCGGTCTTCTTCCAAAACTTCCTGTATATGTAGATAGTCCACTAGCTGTGAATGCTACTATGATCTTTGGTCAGCACCCAGAATGCTTCGACAACGAACTCAACGAATACCTCCTTATAGACGATAATCCATTTGGATTCAATGATCTGAACTATATAAGAGACGTTAAAGACTCTAAAGCACTCAATGATACGGATGAACCGTGCGTAATCATAAGTTCATCAGGGATGATGAACGCGGGTCGTGTAAAGCATCATTTATTCAACAATATTGAAAATTCTAAAAATACATTCTTGATCGTGGGTTACTGTTCTCCATCTACGCCAGGTGGTATGCTGAGAGACGGAGTAGAGAGTATAAAACTATTCGGAGAATGGAAGATGGTGAAGGCTGATGTGAAAGTAATGGATTCTTTCTCTGCACATGGAGATAGAAACGAGATGCACGATTTCATATCTAATCAGACAGATGTGAAAAAGATTTTCCTTGTACACGGAGAGATAGACAGACAAACAAAATGGAAAGCTTTCCTAAATGAAAGGGGGTTCAAAGATATTGAGATTCCTGCAGAGGGAGATGAGTTTGATATGCCTTAGAAACCACTAATTGTATAGTACAATTAACATACTTAAGTGATTCCTATATATTAAATCTTATTCCTAGATTATATGTTGCCGCTTGTCCACCAGTGTCCGTTAATAATTCATTGGTAAAGTTTGTGTACAATAATTCAAGTTCGAGCTTTGGTGTAAATTGATATTTGGCACCAACTCCAACTTGTGCGAAATAGTCAAAATCCGCCGCCCAATAAGGAGAAAATCCGCCTAAAGTATAGATTGTAGTCTTCGAGTTAGGGTTATAACTGAATATGAGCGTTGCGGGTGTAGAAAATCTATTTATGTGACCATTATCAAAACTTCCAATATCCTCAAGTAAAACATCTAACTCAGTAAAGAGAGAAAAATTTGTTCCAATTGGGAAATCATTAAAGATTTGCGTGTTCCATGTCGCACCACTCCAGTCTATGTAAGGTGGCGCATTTTGTCCTGCAAGGTTGCTACCTATTGGAAATACAAATGAAGATTGAATAGAGAAGTTTTCCCAAGACGGAACAGGTGCATACCTAATCTGTGGTCCAAATGCTGTTAAGCCTGATCTAGAAGTGCCAATTTCATCAGAACCAAATACTTCAAACGCTGAAGATGGAAGAGACTGGTTTCTAACTTTTCTAAATCTTGTTGCAAATCCGATATTGAATCTATTATTTAAACCATACAACACATTGACCAGTGTAGTAAAAAAAGAAGACCTGTCTCTAAGGTCGCCATTACTTCCTGTTTTTTGAGAATAAAGATTGTTAAAAATTTTCACCTCAAATGATCCCTTTCTGATGGTCGAAGACACTACATATCTGCTAGCATTGGCAGCTTTTACTCCTTCGGCACTAGCTTTTTTTTTTGCTGTGTCGTTCAATGCCCAATCATACTGGTAATAGCTTACACTGGCTGACTTACTGATCGGTGTGTTTCTGTATTTATTAATAAATTCTAGAACCCTGTTCTTATTCCCTCCGAAATCGCCAACGTACCACTTGAATATCTGAGATATCTCTGCCTTATTACCGCTTACTTTTAGGAATGAAGAATTATTCATCGCAATCTTAGTTTGCATTTCTAGTTGAACTTCTAAATCATCAGGTGTATAAGCAAAGTTTGTAATTGGTGGGCAACCCACAGCACCACATACAAGCACAAAATGAAATCTTGAATCTCTATATGGCTTAAGTAAGTTGTCTTTTTCCAATTTATTGAGCGTTAACTTTTGACCAGCTACATTTATTTTTTTTCTGTCAAAAAATCCCGCAATATCCATAGGAGACTCCGTAGGATATGACTTGCCTACTAGATGGATCACATTAAGATTATATGCATTGATAAAGAATGCTTTTTTAGTATTGTCTGATGCTCCGGAGAGATTAGCTGTTTCGATTTTCTGGATCAATGCTACTAAAGATGCATCCGAAGAAGCTTGACTATAATCTACAAGACCTTTTGAAACTGTCTTTTTCAAAAAGCTATTTACTTCATTGAAAAAAGACTTGTCAATTTTCTGGGCTTGTGAAATCCCCATAAATAGGAATGTGAATACAATTGTATTAAAGAGATTTTTCATTTTTACATTTTTTGTAGACAGATAACCGTTCACTAGAGCAAAGAAGTAGCTGTGTCCCAAATTAGCTAAGTAATCTTTTTAATTCTAAGATTTGTAGTGAAAATCAATATTCCCCTATACTTCATGTGGGATAAAATGGTTGCTTCACTTTGGATATGAATATAATCATAATTAAAATTGGTTCTGCACTAAATATCTCGTAAAAGCATTGGGACGACATTTTAATTGATTCTATATCAGAATATTATAAAACACATTACAAAGGTAGGTGTCTGCAAAATTAAGTACTTTTATTTGCCAAATATAGCTTAATTGAATTGGGCTAACCTTTTAAAACTTGATAGTTAATGAGTTTCATTCTCGGCAGATTATTTTTTCCTTTCTGCAACATACTTTATGAGCATACGTATAGATTCACGAGCTTCATTATCTGGAAATGTATCCAAAAGGTCAAATGCTTCTTGCTGGTATCGGTTCATTACCTCTTTAGTATATTGAAGACCTCCGCTATTTTTTACAAACTTTATGACCTCTTTTACTTTTTTAGGATTGGTACTGTCTTTTTTTATAATGTTGATGATCCGTTTTTTCTCACTCTTGCTTGCATGCTGTAATGCGTATATAAGAGGGAGTGTCATCTTTTTTTCTTTGATGTCTATTCCTTTAGGCTTACCAATATCAGCATCTCCGTAATCGAACAGGTCATCTTTAATCTGGAAAGCCATTCCGATCCTCTCACCTAGCAATCGACCTTTCTCAATCATAGCTTCGTCTTTATCTACAGATGCTACACCAAGGCTGCATGCAGATGCTAAAAGGCTAGCTGTCTTATCACGAATGATTGTATAGTATAGTTCTTCATCAATGTCTAACTTCCTTGCTTTCTCTAGTTGCAGGAGTTCTCCCTCACTCATTTTCTTCACAGCATGAGATAGGATATGAAGGTGTTGATACTCCTTATTGTCTATAGCAAGTAGAAAACCCCTGCCAAATAGGAAATCTCCAACCAAGACAGCAATTTTATTTTTCCAAAGTGCATTGATTGAGAAAAAACCACGACGTTCCATAGAATCATCTACAACATCATCATGGACGAGGGTAGCTGTATGCAATATCTCTGTAAGCGAAGCAGCATTATAGGTGCTAGGATTTATCTCTCCGCACATTTTAGCCATTAAAAACACAAACATGGGCCGCATTTGCTTGCCTTTACGCTGTACTATATAATACGTGATTTTATCCAACAGAGCGACATTACTCTTCATGGATTCCTTGAAATGCTTCTCGAATTGCTTCAGCTCACTGCTGATTGGTGCCTTTATTTTGTTAAGCGTAGTAGACATAAATGTGTCTTGATAAAAGACAAACTATTTTTGATTTGGTGCGCCAATATACGACTATACCCTAACTACAAATGGTATGCGAGATTGTTTTGAAAACTTTTGTTGAGAATTGTCGAAAATATCTACACTTTATAGTGTGCTAGGGTATCCTAGAAGGATTAAAAAAAATCTATTAAAGCTAAAATTCAATTCTATAACTATAAGACCTTTCTTATCTTTATATTTTTGACAATATGCCTTCACAAGAGAAACCAAAGAAACTACAGCTATTGGTGGTAAAATTTGTTGCATTTGTACCAACATGTTTTACCTTGAGATCTAATCCATTATTAGTTGATTTTAATGTGGCAGTTGTTCTTATCCTGCAATCAGTTGCGTATTTCCCAACATATTAAAATTTGATCTCTCCATCTACAAAAACGCCAGGTACTTCTATTTCATCATAGTTATTTAGGTTAGTCATAATGACCCCATTCTCAACCTCAGGGTCTTCTTTAATGATAATATTTTGTGGCGCTTCTAAACTTTTACACCTTTCAGAATCATAAGAATATGAGCCCACTAAGTCAGCTACTATATCCTCAACATCATAAGTGAAGCAACAGTTTTCGGAAGCGCTTTTTTCGTAATTAGTAGCGAAACTGCTTGTAAATCCATCATCGGGACTACAAAAAATAATCTAAAATGGTAAACAGAGGGCAAAAGAAAATAAGTGTAGTGTCGTTTTCATTGGTCAACATTTTAGTTTTATAATTAATATCTAGATAAAACTACACGGTCTAGATTTAAAAGAAGTTACTGAAATATTACTGCTCGGTTAAACTTCTGTTATGGTGATAATTGTGCCATTTTCTGAATTCTGAAAACAGAATTGAAATAAAGTTTACGACTTGAATTAAAATAAAGAGGAGCAATGAAATCAAAAAACAAAGAATGAATCTATTGTCAATATTTAACCTGTTATAGAATTCGGGAGAACCCATTGGGGCCATTTCTTGACTGGTCCACCATGCTTTCGATAATAGTATGACAATAATTAAAAATGAAATAAGTATAGAACCCCAAAAATGGTAGTTGTCAATTCTAGATTCTTTAATCGAACTCTTTTCTAGACAAAAATAAATCCCTGCGAAAAGTAAAAAGAAAAATATGAAAGGGAAAAAGATAGATGCCTTAGTTAATACTAGATAAGTATCATGAAGTTGTATATCTACTGTTTGATTTGGTAACCTGTAATGAAACAGTAAGGAAATACTGGCATATAAT
>JBLHWH010000115.1:0-20594 GCA_047628935.1 Halioglobus sp.
CGTGATCGAATCTACTCCACAGTTATCTCCAGTAATTGGAGCTACAACTGTAACATCAGCATCGCAATCACCCGCATCAGCGGTTTGTGTTTGATCAGCTGCACATGCGATACTTGGATCTTCATTGTCCGTTACTGCAATGTCCTGGCTACACGTATTTGTGTTTAAATGAATATCTGTTACTGTCCATACAACAGTCGTTGTGCCGACAGGATAGTTATCCGTTGCATCGGCACTTCCATTATAATCATTCGTTATCGATGCTACTCCACAGTTATCTCCTGTACTTGGAGCTACAACGGTAACATCAGCATCGCAATCACCCGCATCAGCGGTTTGTGTTTGATCTGGAGCACATGCTATACTTGGTGCTTCATTGTCCGTTACCGTAATTACCTGGCTACACGTATTTGTGTTTAAATGTATATCCGTTACTGTCCATACAACAGTCGTTGTGCCGACAGGATAGTTATCACTTGCGTCTGCACTTGTATTGTAATCATTCGTGATCGAATCTACTCCACAGTTATCTCCAGTAATTGGAGCTACAACTGTAACATCAGCATCGCAATCACCCGCATCAGCGGTTTGTGTTTGATCAGCTGCACATGCGATACTTGGATCTTCATTGTCCGTTACTGCAATGTCCTGGCTACACGTATTTGTGTTTAAATGAATATCTGTTACTGTCCATACAACAGTCGTTGTGCCGACAGGATAGTTATCCGTTGCATCGGCACTTCCATTATAATCATTCGTTATCGATGCTACTCCACAGTTATCTCCTGTACTTGGAGCTACAACGGTAACATCAGCATCGCAATCACCCGCATCAGCGGTTTGTGTTTGATCTGGAGCACATGCTATACTTGGTGCTTCATTGTCCGTTACCGTAATTACCTGGCTACACGTATTTGTGTTTAAATGTATATCCGTTACTGTCCATACAACAGTCGTTGTGCCGACAGGATAGTTATCCGTTGCATCGGCACTTCCATTATAATCATTCGTTATCGATGCTACTCCACAGTTATCTCCAGTACTTGGAGCTACAACGGTAACATCAGCATCGCAATCACCAGCATCAGCTGTTTGTGTTTGATCAGCAGCACATACGATACTTGGATCAACGTTGTCTTCTACTGTAATACTAGCATCACAAGTGGAGAATAATCCATCTTGATCTGTTACTGTTAATACTACATCGGTAGTACCTAACGCGTAAGGACCAACTATATCGACAGAAAATGTCAATACATCACCAACATCGGGATCAGAAGAACCTCCATCAAAATCTTGTGCTACTGCAATACCTTCACAAGAAGCATTCGCATCTACAGTAATATTTGTACAAACTGCTACTGGCGGAGCATTACATTCACTATTCGTATCCGTAACCGTCACACTCGCGGTACATATACCCGTCAATCCAGCATCATCAGTAACTTGAAGTGTAACATTGTAAGAATTTCCAATATCATCACAATCATAAGTAGTTTGACCTGCAATAATCGCTACGTCCAAATTAGTGTCACAATTGTCAGTGCTTGTTCCATGTATGTCATTAGCGGTTATGGATACAGATAAACCTGCATTCATATCGATTGTAAAATCGACGCAATCCGCTACTGGCGCTTCATTGTCTATTACCGTTACAGTAAATGTACATTCCGCAGTATTACCAGCAGCATCTGTCACTAAATAAGTAACATTGTCTGTACCAATAGGAGGTGTACCACCACTTCCCCAGCCTGAAGTAAGTGTTGTTACGGCTCCTGGGCAATTATCAGTACCAACTGGTTCTGTATATATTAATGTAGCAAAGCACTCGCCTGGATCTGTATTTAAAGTAAGATCTGCTGGGCAAGTGATTGTTGGATCTTCATTGTCTTCTACTGTAATTGTCTGAACACAACTTGCTGTATTTCCGGCATCATCTGTTGCTGTCCAAGTTATGTTAGTAGTCCCTAATTGATACACATTTGAACCATCATCTACAAAATGAGGACCATTGACACCTTCATATACATTGAAGTCATTATTTGACTCAATCACATTATTTGAAGCATCTTTATATTCGAGTGTTAAGCTTTCTCCTCTATTTTGGCAGCAGTCACTTCTATTATGTACTCTTATATATTCTATATTTTGTTCACTTCCTAAATCTATTTCTGCCCATTCTCCAACTGCAGCGATTGTATGCATAAAGTTGGTTAAATTTCCGTCTGTAAAATTTGTAAGCGGATACCCAAGATCTGTACTTTGTGTTACTGTCGCTCCCAAAGCAATATTAATACCTGATTGAAAGGCTTCAAATTCTGCTAAATTTAATGGTAAACCAGGCAAATTTTGTGTTAATCGTATATATCTCACTCCATTTACTGTGGCGTCAGATGTTATGGTAACTCCACAATTGTCACTTCCTGTGGCGTGAATTAAATCTACATTTGTTTGGCAAATGCCAGCAGTAGTATTCGTCGTAATATCAGCAGGACATGTGATCATTGGATCTTCATTGTCTTCTACAGTTACAATTTGTGTACAAGTTTCTGTTAACCCACTAGCATCTATCACTGTCCAAATAACCGATGTATTGCCTAATGGATATGAAGTCGGCGCATCATTACTAGCGCTTTCACCAGGACAATTGTCGCTTGTCGTTGGCGTGCCTAAGTTGACACTTGTTGTGCTACAAGTTCCTGAATCTGTTCCAACTGTAATATTTGCAGGACAAGTTATTGTCGGATCTTCATTATCAGAAACCATTACATTTTGTTGACAAACTGCTGTGTTTCCTGCTGCATCTGTTGCTGTCCACTCTACTATTGTATTTCCCACAGGGAAGATAACTGGTGCATTATTAGTTACTGAAGCCAGATCACAATTATCCGCTGCAACTGGAGCATTCAAAACAATACTCGCTCCACATGTTCCTGGAATATTTACTACTGTCGTATCGTTGGCACATGTTATTGTAGGATCTGTGTTTTCTGTTACTACGACATTCATTGCACAACTGTCTATATTACCATTGATATCAATTACATACCAAGTCACTATTGTCGTACCTGTAGGGTATGTATCCGAAGCATCTGTAGTACCATTGTAACTATTCGTTACCGAAGCTACTCCACAATTATCATTGGTAGAAGCAGCTCCAACAGTTACAGCTACGTCGCAAGCTCCACCTGTTGCAGTTGCATTCACATCTGCTGGGCAAGTGATTGTAGGTAGTACATTGTCCTCTACTATAATATTTATTACTTGTGTCGAAGTGATACAAAGATTTGCATCTCTTGTGATCACATTGTAAGTACCAAATAGCAATTCGATAAAATCACCTGAAGTTAAATAGGCAATACCATTATTAATTGAATACTGGTATGGAGGTGTTCCCGCTGCGCCTGTTACATGTATTTCTCCATCTTCATTTGCAGAACAAGTCGTATTCACTTGAGTGACTGTTTGATTTGCTGCTGAAGAAGGTTGAGTTATATTTACTGAAATCGTAGCTGTTTCACAAAGATTGGCATCGATTACTTTTATATTGTATGTACTTGGTGTAAGTCCTGTAAACGAACTTGACAAACCATAATTAGCGCCATTGTCTATTGAATATTGATAAGGCTCTATTCCATTAGTAGCAATAATATCCAGGCTACCATTTGCTTCTCCAAAACACTGGATATTGGTAGATGATACCGTTGCATCAAGATCAGATACGGTCACTACGTCTGATACTACTGCTGGACATCCTGTATAATCTATATAAGATAGCGTAACAGTATATACTCCATTGGCAGCATACGTGTGTGTTGGATTTTGTGTCGTTGAGGTATTGAAGTCTCCAAAATTCCATAGATAAGTATCTACATCTTCAGGTGGATTACCAGCAGTGAAATCAATGGATGTACCTTGACATATTGCCGTATCCGAAAGCGTAAAAGCAGTCGGTGTAATGAAAGAAGGTGCATTGACTAATGCTACGGCTTCTACTGAAAAACATCCTGTAGCATCTGTTACAGTAACACTGTATGACCCTGGGATTAGGTTTTCAATTAGCGCAGTCGTTGCCGTAGTTGACCATTGATACATATATGGAGCAGTACCATTGGCAACACTCGTTACTTCTGCAGTTCCATCATTATTAGAATCACAATCTACATCAGTAGTTACAATCGTTGGAACAAGTACTGCTGGAGCTGACAAGAAATTCCATCCAGTATTTCCACCATTATCTACAGCCGAATTTGCATTGAAGGTAGCTCCTCCAGTAGCAGTATTATCCTGAATATTAACAAATGTAACATCATTTGTACCAGAACTTTGGGCAAAGGTTGAAGGTGTTCCAGGAGTACTTGATTCTATAATTATTAGATCATCACAAGTACCATCAGCTTCCAAACTATTCATTGTTTGTGTACTTCCAGCATCTACTGTTAGAGTCAAACCTTGAGAGATTGTAAGCGTATTCATAGTATTACTTCCGCTCATTATACCATTAAGGCTGCTAGAGGTTGAGAAAGTAACATCATTATAAGTAAGATCATTTCCTAAAAATGTAGAAATTCCACCTGAACCAGAAATAATAATCTCTGAACTTCCTTCTACCAATTCAGTATCGTCTAATTCTTGTGGATTCCAGGTACCATTGTCTATAGTCATTGTACTTGCCCCCAATTGGAGCGACTGTGTCATAGCAGAGGTTACATTAAAATTCTTTGTATTTATGTCTTTGTCATCAGTGATTAGAGTTCCATTTTGGAAATTTAAATTATTCGAAACGTCTAGACCATTTACTAGAGTCCATTCTCCTTCTCCATCATTTCCACCAAGGAAATTCATATCACTTACCGAATGTCCAGCAGTATTTACGGTATGTCCATTGTCAGCTGCATAGAAATTCCAAGACCCTGTAAAGTTTTGATTCATTGTTGTGATCAAATCCAGATCACCATATACATCTATCGTATTTGGAGATGTCCCACTTATAGTTGGTGTAAATAAAGCTGATTGCCAACTCATATTTTTCGTTTGAGCATTAGCTACATCGACATTTACTACTTGTCCAGCAGCTGTAAAAGAGTTAGCATCAAAGAAAACATCATCTCCTGGTCCTGGTATACCTCCATGGAAGGCTGTACCTCCTGATGAAGTTGCCCAATGGCCTGCAAAATCTGACCAATCTCCGCTATCTCCTACCCAGTAGTAAGCTCCACAGGAAGCGAAGTTCCAATTGGCACTATTTCCAAGTAAATCAACACTACTTGCACCTGCAAAATAGTCGGTTTGGATACCTCCAACGCCATCCGGGTCCCCGTCGGCAATGATATTTTGCAATAAAACAAAATCTAAGCATACTTGGCCTGAAGGTTTATATATGGTGGCAGTTTGTCCAACATCGTCAGATTGAGTTTTAAAGAATACTGGAAAACTACCAGTACCCAAACTTAATAATCCATTTACAGTCTGAGTAGAACCCACTCCTAGTAAAATTCTAGTACCAACACCTGCTGCTACTAAATCTTCAAATATGTTGTTTTGGTCCATGTAAATTTGAGGTCCAGCATTGCCTGTAGAAGTAATACTCAATACATTGGCTGTATTCTGTCCATTGAAATTAACTACAGGTACATTTGTACTTGGATTATCAAATAAGAAAGTTATGTCATTGTAGGTTGAATTTCCATCTACGTTTAATGTTGGATTTCCATTTGAATTAACAGTCAAATTATTGACTGTATTGTTGCCTGTCAAGTCTATTGAATTATTTCCAGTATTGTGATTAAATGTAATATCATTATATGTGTGATTTCCTCCAATTAGGCTATAGTAAGAGCAACATAGATTATCGAAGGTAATATCAGCTGTACCCATATTAATATTAGCATTGGGTTGTACTTCATACCTATGCTTGATATTGATAGAATTGGTTCCGGTAAAATCAATGCTCGTTCCAGAGTTATTAATATTATTGAACAATGACCTTGCTGAGACATCATACCCATTACTCACAAAAGATCCATATTGTAAATATATATCATCAAGTACATTTAGATCGCCTTGTAGTGTCCATTCTCCCGTATAAACTTGAGAACCTTCTACAGTAAGTCCTCTAATTTGAACTCCATTAGTGGTTACCGTATTACCTGTATTTCTTGATTGCAAGTATATGTATCCAGAACTATTCCAAGTCATATTTGCATCAAGTAATAACGACCCATAAACATCAAGTCGTTGATTTCCTATAGTTGAAGGAAAGTTGACATTGTTCCAAACTACATTATTGGCTTCAGCAATAACATTGAAGTTAACCGTCTGCCCTGGAGCTGAAAATGAATTCACATCAAAGAAAACATTGTCACCTCTTGAAGGCAAGCATCCTGATGGTGCTCCACCACTGCTAAAGGACCAATGATTTGCATCATCCCAATTACCAGTGTCTCCAACCCAAAATAGGTCAACGCCACCAGTTATACTCCAACCACTCACATTTCCGCCATCGATACTGGCAGATGCAGTTGGTGAACTCGTACTAGAAGTAGCGTCAATATCAATGAACAATGCTCCTTGAACATCTGTTGAGCCATTTATTGTCATATCAGATGCTTGACCAGTTGTTACTCCACGTACTTTAGTGTAGTCTGTACAAGCTCCTGTAATCTTTAGGTTGTTTATCGTATGTGTTTTACTAGGCCATAGCTGCCATTCTTCCACATTACTTAGAGATATCGAGTCATATGTTATTGATCCTACACTTCTAAAGTAAGGTTGGTTATTAGGGCTACCCGCTATTTGAACACTTCCAAATACACTTCCATTTGTATGTAAGTCTATTTCACTTACATTACTATTACTTCCAGTGTAATTTGCTATAAACGTGTTAACGTTACTAACATTTTCGAAGTCGATATAGAGTCTTCCATTTGCATTGACAACAATACTATCCGCTGTAATTGCCTCTATTATTCTATAGCTTCTATTTGATGTGCTATTATAATTAAAAGTAACTGTATTAAATGATTGACCACCTGGCCAAAAGTTCGTGTTACTATTATAGTTGATTTCAAAATCAGTTTTGACTCCCGCTAACCCTGTGGAATCTGTATCCAAAATTAAATTAGCATCAGATCTTACTTGGAGCCTATCTACTCTAATTTGCACAAGATCAGTTCCTAGTAAATTGATTGTAGCATTTCCTTGATCATTTCTGAATCTATCCATAATTATTTCACTACCATTAGAGATGAATTCTGAATTGGTTCTAAAGTAGAAATCACGCAAATTCATCAATCCTCCACCTGCTATTAATTTGGTGTTGGTACCAGTCAACAAGAGCCAATTGCTTGTAACAGTTAGAGTCGCATCTGTTCCTTCAAAATCAACCAATGATCCCGATCGAATATACATTACGTCTCCTTGCACTAGTAAATCACCATTGTCCAAGGTAAATACGGAATTAGTTTGCATTTCTAATCGTCTAAACCGAATATTTCCACCTTCTGAATCGAATCGGCTGTTTCCCAATATATATGCATTGCTACCTACATAAACTTCTCCTCCATCTTGATCCAAGAAAGAATTAGAATTCATCCAAAATTGACCTGTGACTGTAAAGTCACCACCAGGATTAAGTAGTGTATCTACTCCATTCATATTAAAATTTCCATTGAACTGAAGATCTTCCCCATTGGCATAGAATCGACCATCAATAATGGTCGTACCAACTGTAAAGTCACTGACAGAATTCGCTGGCAAACTGGTATAGGTATAGAAATCTCCAAACAACTCAAAAACACCACTTGCTGTTAATGAATCAACTAATGACCATTCTCCGCCAGATTGTCCTTGGGCCTCTAAGTGCATGTTTCTCAAGGTCTTACCAGCAGTCTCAATAGTTTCTCCTCCATCAAAAGACTGGAAGAAGTGATCACCCGTAAAGCTAAATGCCATATCTGCATCATACTTCAAAGAACCGTAGATAGACAAAGGTTGATTTCCTGTCAATCCAGAGTTGGAAACAGTCGTTAAATTCCAAGTCATATCATGGCATTCTGCGGGGACACTGATATTACAGTTTTGTCCCGATGCAGAAAATGAATTATCATCAAAGAATACGTTGTCTACCCTTGTTGGTACACAACCCGCTGGTGTTCCTCCTGAAGAAAAAGCCCACGCATTAGGATCATCCCATGTACTCGAATTTCCTATCCAATAGAAATCTGATGGTGTAACAGCTGTAAAATTCCATCCAGATACATTACCAAAATCAAGTGTATTGGCTGCATCAAATGTTGCTCCTCCTATTGCATTGTTATCTTGGATTCTTAGGAAATCCCCAATTATTGTTCCTGAAGCTACACTAATGTTTGCAGCAGAACCTAAGTTAGTACTATTGATCAATATAGACCTAGGACACGTACCCGTCAATCCAACAAGACTGCCTGTAGTTTGTATAGTTCCTGATCCAAGTTCCCATTGTCTAATATAACTAAGGTCTGTTGCATCTCCTAAGTCAACACTATTAAATGTATTGCTTCCAGTGGTTCGGAATATAGGTCTTATCGCTGTTGTAGAATTAAGATCGAAATCGTTATAAGTTCCTGCGTTTAATTGAACAACAGGAATATTTGTTGTAGCATTTGTTCTAGTATAATCAACCGTAAAATCTTGAACATTGATAGAACCATTACTAGTAATATTTTGATATCCTTCAGCAATAATCTTAATATCATTAGCCGTGAAATTATTGTGCAATGTTGTATTAGTCGTTCCAGTATTTTCTGAATGAATTACTACATCATTATATATCTTACCATTACCTCCCGTGAACGTATGAGTGTTTGTACTTTCAAAGGCAATTACTGCAGTTCCGATATTTAAAGTAGTATTGGTACTTGAGTTGGTCTCCCACGTTTTATTTATTTTTATAGTATCAGTTCCAGTGAAGTCTAAAGACCTAACGGTACCATTATTAGAATAAAATCGATTTACATGAATATTCTTACCATTTGATACAAAATTGTTTACATAAGAATAAATACCCCAATCGGCACTTCCAGCGACAGCGGTAAAATCATCTTGTAAGGTATAAGTAGAACCATTCGTGCTACCTGTCAATTCTAGTAATCGAAAATCGTGTCCTCCTGTTCTAATATCAAAGGATTGACTTGCAGTATTGGATTGCACTCTATAATATGCTCCTCCTATATAATTTACATTGTCCTCATATATTATCGAACCATCATGCACTAAGATCCATGCTCGATTCATAGTAACATTAGAATTTTCTCGAGCAATAAAACTTCCGTCAAAAATATATTTTGCATTTCCTTGCATATCAAAAGTAGAACCTCTAGGAATATCTACATCTCCCACTCCAAATCTAACATCTCCTTGAGCGACTCTAAATAGAGAAGTATCTTGATAAATAACTGTACCATGATTTACCCACGTTTGATTACTACTCCAATTTGTATTATTATTAAATACACTATTTTTTGCTAAGAGTATGTCTCCATTATCTACCCTAAAATGAACTCTCCAAATATAAAAAAGGGCTTCTGACTCCAATGTTATGTCACCATCAATAGTCATTATACCATGATAATTCCCATTATCGGTATAAGAAGATCGAGGGCCTAATGTTAGACCTCCACTATTAATAGCAGCATTCCTACCATTAAAAGTTTGAAATGTGATTGTACAATCACTTCCAGTTTTCAATCCTTTACCTATAGTCTTATGCCCTCTATTTTGCTTGAATGTTACAGTATCTCCTAAAATAACACTATCAGCTATACTAAAGGTTACAACATCTCCTGAGTGATCAAAATTACTAGCATTACCTACAAAGAGCGCACCATTGCTTAATATCAAATCACCATTATCTATCCCATTATCTCCAGGATTCATTTGCCAATTCACCTCTCTGCCAACAGTCATATCTCCATCTAAAACATTCAAGTCTGCATTGTTCAATAAGAAGCTAGCATTATCTCCCATTACAAAGTCACCGCTAGTAACGGTAAAACTACCTGCTGTTTGTGTCCATGAACTATTTTTTCCAATAGTCCATCCACTACTATCTATGGTCGTATTTATATTTCCAGCATTGAAATCAACATTCTCTCCAAATGTCAATCCGCCTGCACCTACCCTGATCTTATCTACTTGTTGCCATGTGACATTGTCAGCTATGGTTAGATAGTCAAATATATTCACGCCTGCATTGAAGTCAAATGTGATTCCTCCTGCAAAAGAAGCAGGAACTTCAAATTTGTCACAGAATGCCTCAAAGTTCATCACGACAGTCCCGCCATCTAGCCCTGAGTTAGCATCGAAAATGACACGATCCAAAGGTGAAGGAACGATAATAGGGCTTGTTGCTCCACCTGAAGTGGTAGCCCAATGTGTCAAGTCAGTCCAGTCACCAGACCCACCGATCCAGTAATAATCAGATTGTGAAGAAGCAGCATTTAAACTGAATAAAAAGCATATAGTAAATATAATGCTTAAACTTTTTGTATAAATATTTGAAGTATTCATAGGTATATTATTATTAATGTTTGTAATGTTGATAGTTTAGAACTGATCGTTCTGTGATTGGAATGAGTTATTTCCTATATCCAAAATGATAATTGCTTGATGTGATCCAAGCTTGATTTTATCTCTAAATTCATTAATTTCAAAGGCAGCCAAGTATTTTCCAGGTAAATCAGGCTGGACTGTTAATGTCTTTTCCTTTTTAGAAAATGTAGATCCATTTTGACCTAATGGCTTGATTCCAGCAAAAGACTCAGAATATTTCACCTCCTTAAATGGAGGACATTGAGTTAAGAAAGATTTTTCCTCACTTATTTTTGGACTTTTCACTAACGGATCTTGATAATAGTCAATAGACTTTACCGCCATATGGGATGAGGCGGGTATAACTCGAATTGATACATAATCACCATCTTCATCTGTTAATTCAAGTTTTAATTGATTTTCATTTTCAAAACATAGCTCATGCATAGGTTTTGAGGCCAACTTACCACCCTTATTCATTGGTGCTGTCCAAGGATCAGCCACATGGTTGGTCAATATGAATCCTTGTTGCGACATTGGATTCAAGTTTAATACAGCATTGTTAAGGAAGCCATAGCCCCAAGTAATATCATAACCTCCACCTTGCATACCGAGCTCCACATTAGCTTGATAGATTAGTTCTTTGATACAAGATTTTTCGTTCAGACAAGAATAATTGTTTTCACTTTTGATCTCATTTGAACTCTGTAATTCAAGCTTCACATTACTATGAAAGGATTTCATGTCGGAGTTATGAATTGTGACTTCTTCTGTCTCCAACTCTTCTTGACTAGAACAATCAATCATCTTTTTCAAGACTATGTTAATCGTACTTTGATCAATATTATCATAATATAATTCTGCTCCTATAAAGCCAGATGTTATTAATGACTTATCTAAAAAAGAATTATCATCTGTTGCTTGTCCAGTTCCTTGAGAAACTCCAAATACTACTATTAATAGTATCCAACAGGCTGTAATCATCAGCCTTGAAAAAGATTGATTTTTCATTGTAAAAAAATGTTTGAGTTGAAAAAATATTAAGACTAGATACTCCCAAAAGGAGGAGCCATACCCTTGAATTCTGAATGAAGAATCAAGCGGTATAATACGAAGTGAACAGACATTAATACTGTCTGTTTGAAACTTTGACATAGCAATACTACGCCTACAAGTAAGCTTATTACTCAAAGGGTTGGTAAACATTAAAAGGTGTTTTTTAATACTGACTTTTTATGCTCAGTACTATTAATATAAATTGTTATAAGATACAGTTACCTCTATCCTATGAGACAAACATACATCACCAATAGGGTGACAAAAACGACATACTAAGGGGTAATTTCAGACATTGTTGCAAATGTCTAATTTTGACATATACTAAATAAATTATATACATTAATTGTCAACACTTTATTAACATTAAAATTGTATATATTTTTTTTAGATATCATTTTCAATGGTCTATATCACATGACATTACATGCTCTATTTAACCATATTATTTTGCTTAATTACTAATATTTTTCGATCTAAAATCACTAGGGTTCAGTCCAAATCTTTGTTTGAATAATTTTGAAAAATACTTAGTGTCACTGAACAGCAACATTGCTGATATTTTCTTAATCGATAATGAGGATTTCATAATCAAAAGTTTTTTGGCTGCATTCAATTTAACATCTTGAAGATATTTGTGACAGGTTACCTTATGATGTTTTTTGAATAACCTCAATAAGTGGCGTTCACTCATTTCCATTCTGTTGGCCAGCCATTGTACAGATAGAAGTTGATTTTTAATTCCAAGACTGATATGGTCTTCTAAAATCTCTTCATTAACTATACCTGAAGAATCATGTAATTGGTGTGCAGTGATATCTAATAAAGATACATTCATTGCATATTAATTTAAAGGGTTTCATGTGTAACTAATTTTAGGAATTATGAGTTTTGTTTTATTTCTCTCAATTAAAAACTTGTTTCAATTTTGTCAATAAAAAAATGAAAAGTTGTAGAAACATAAAATCTCACTTTTGGATTTTCTATTTTTCAATTAATCATAAAAAACAATCATTCTGTTTCCTATATAATTACAATGTCAAATGTAGAGCACATGAATATATCAGAAGCGTCACTTCCTATGCAAAAACATTCAACCACCATGTAATTTCAGTCATGAATAGGGTTAATTCCGTCATTTGAATAATTGCTAGTTGACGATTAGAATTTTTTGACTCTATCCGTATTCAATATTTTTTTTTAATACTAAGCAATACAGATAGTTATTTCTCTGCGCTTTCTGTCGAGATTAGTATATATATAACAGACACAAAAGGATTCATCCATTTCAGCAATATGTGTATTCCAATGCTTCTAATGAAGTTTGTGGTTAAGATCCGACCTATTTTAAAGATGATGTGCAGTTGAAATATTACTTTTTCTTATAATCAGAAGGAGCTCTTCCGAATCGTTTTTTGAAACTTCGTGAAAACGCGGTAGGATCTGTGAAACCTACTTCGGTAGATATCGAAAGAATGGTCTGATGCAAATTTGACTCAATCAAAAGCTTTGCATGATTTAACTTCAATTCTTGTATATACTTTCCTGGTGATAATCCCACCAACTTTTTAAGGTGTCGTGCAAATGTAGATTCACTCATCTTGAAATTTGTAGCTATCATAGGTACAGATAACAGATGACTGGATAGATTTTCTAGAATAAATGTCTCACATTCAAAAAGCCAATTGCTCTCGAACTCAGAGAGATTATCCTCATCTTTCTCATTTTTATCTTCAATTTGAGAATAAGATGTTCTTTCTTGAGAATGAGATAGAAGATTAATGATTCTAACTTTTATTTCATCTTCATCAAATGGTTTTGTGAGATAATCATCTATGCCATATCGTAAGGCTTTTAATTTTTCTTGACGATTTGTTTTTGCTGTCAACATAATAAATGGAATATGACGAAACCTATTCGTTGATTTCACATACTCAAGAAATTGCATCCCATCTAGAATTGGCATCATAAGGTCACTTAATATCAAATCAGGTACAGGATTTCCTACTAAATAATCCAATGCTTCTTGACCATTTTCTTTGAGTATTACAGAATAGCCATCTAATATTATTTTTAAATACTCTCTTAGGTCCGCATTGTCTTCGACTATCAATATAGTTTTATCCATTTGTGATAACGGCAATAGCTCAGTTGATTCTGGCACGACGATATTAGTCTCCACCTCTTCATCAATCACCACTATTGTTTCATTATCCAAATCAGACTTCACGATAGGTAAAACAAGGTGAAACTTACTTCCTTCACCCAATTCACTTTCTGCCCATAATTTGCCATTCATTAATTTGACCAATTCGATACTGTATGATAGACCTATTCCTGTTCCACCTTCAGTAGGTGCATTTTTTTGATTAGACTGAAAAAACCTATCAAAAATATGTGGTAGATCTTCAGGATGAATTCCACGACCAGAGTCCTCAACGATAATGTAAAGTTGATTGTTATTTTCCTGTGCCGTCACGGTTATTATATCATTTTTAGAGGAAAATTTTAAAGCATTAGATATTAGATTGTTGATGATTTTCTCAAATTTATTTTTATCCAGCATCAAATTCAGGTCATCAGACAAATCTATATCCGATTTAAAATTTACCATTTTACTGTCACAATAAGAATGAAATTGCTTGAGATGCAAATTTAGATAAGAGCCTAAACTGATTGGTGCTTCAGATAACTTCATCTTATTATTCTCTAATTTTGAGAGATCTAATATTTCTGTCATAAGATTCTCTAAATGCAAAGTATTCCTCTGAAGCAAATCAAGAATTTTGTGTTCTTTTTTCTTTTCTATAGATATATTATTAATGAGCCAACTGACAGGTCCTTGCATAAGTGACAAAGGCGTTCTAAGTTCATGAGAGACATTTGCAAAAAACCTAGACTTCAGTTCATCTAATTGCGTCAATTGGAGGTTTTGGTTTTCAATAATCGAATTCTGATCCGCCAGTTTCATTTTGACTTTTCGCATTTGATAATAAAACAGGCCCAATAAGATGGTCAAAAAAGAAAATATCAAAGCTCCTATACCAAACACATTGACTTGCGTTTTATAAGACTCGTTAGAGACTTTTAACCTTAAATTTTCAAGCTCCTTCTTTTCTGTTTTATACTTTTTCTCAAGTTCTTCTTGATAACCTAATTGGGTTTCGTCAAAGGCTTTGTCTTTTAATTCTATGAACTTATTTAGCGTTTGTGAGGATTGCTTAAATAAAGACAGCTCGGTATAAGTTCTGGCCAGTATTGGGTAGGCTCTTAACAAGTCCTTTTGAGAATTTAACCTTTCCCATTCTTTTACAACAGGTTCTAAGGACTCTTTAGATTCCTCATGATTCCCTTGTTCAAAATACACACAACCTAAGGAAAAAGTAGCAAAATTGACATCCTTATATAAACCTAAAGAATCTGCAATAGACATTGATTCTTTAAATTGACTAATTGCTAAAATCGTGTCTCCCAATTTCAAGTTTGCATGGGCAATATTACTGAGAGAGATAGGTAAATCTGAAGTCAAGTTTAGTTCTCTTTTGATCTTTAAAGCTTTGTTGTGATGTTTTATTGATTCATCCAATCTATCCAATTCTTGTAATATGGTACCAACAACCATATTTGCTTTGGCTATTTGCTTTTGGTTCTGCTTTGTGTTTGGAATAGTACTTAATGATAATCCGGCATACTCAAGCGATCTTTCAAATTCATTATTCCAATAATAATAGGCTGCTAATTTGTAATATCCTTGCGCCACTTTTGTTAAGCTACTAAGCCCCTCGTTTATCTTAATATACTCGAATATTAATTTTAATCCTTCTTCCTTCTCTTGACGATCAAGATGATAATTTGATTTCTGCAGTATTACTTCTGCTCTTAAGCTATCTAACTTAAGAGATTCGCTAATTGCCATAGCTTTATTAATCAATACTAATGAAAGAGAATCATTTTTGCCTCTTTTAGAATTTATTGATATAGAATCTAAAAGAGCGTTGATTTTATCTGTTGGTGATAAACTGTTTAACTCTTCGTTTTGAAATGAAAAGCAATATGTATATGCAAAAAAGCATACAAAACACGCAAATATTAATTTAGAATCCAAAGCTCAAAATATTTAGTAACGTTCTAATTCTGTAAATTATAATTGCAACTAAATCGAGCCAATTTATAAATTATTCATATAATGCATCATACTCTTAAGGATCGAAAAGACATTGTATTCAACTTATCTAAAATGAAAAATTAACTTTCAAATTCTTCAATAGTATTATACATACTACAAGAGTGACTAGGTTTGGTTTGAATTATACAGAGTTTATTCCAATGTAAACCTAACTAACTTCAATATTCCAAAATCGTCAAAATCAATGCAAAATCAGTCAAATGTGCATTCCACAGTATATAGCAATCACTTTATAACGTGATTTCAGAAGGGCTTTTTCCAAATCTTTTCTTAAACGATCGAGAAAAAGATGTAG
This sequence comes from Halioglobus sp., assembly GCA_047628935.1. Lineage (GTDB taxonomy): Bacteria > Bacteroidota > Bacteroidia > Chitinophagales > Saprospiraceae > CAJXUU01. The sequence continues at coordinate 16,107 of JBLHWH010000115.1, forward strand.
CATCCCTAAATCCTACTTTTGAAGCAACAAGTGAGACTGACTTGAATGATCTATTTATTAAATATTCTCTAGCTTGATTTAATCTTATTTCTTGAAGGTACTTACCAGGGGTCATTCCAGTCAATTTCTTAAGCTGACGTAGCAAGGTAGATTCACTCACAAGCATTGTATTTGAAATAATAGAAACATTCAATAGATCATTGGATACATTTTTGATAATATAAGATTCCAATTTCTCTAACCAATCTAGGTCTGGCTGCGAAAGACCATTTTTATTTTTTGACTCTTCTTTCAAGTTGATATCATCATTTTTAACTGATAATCTTAGCTTTTGAAAATATAATAAATTCGCAACTCGCACCTTAAATTCTTCTTCATCAAATGGCTTTGTAAGGTAATCATCAATACCATAGCGCAGAGCTTTTATCTTGACTTGTTGATTGGTTTTTGCTGTCAACATTATAAAAGGTAAATGCCTGAATTTGTCACTAGCTTTTACTTTTTCAATTAACTGAAGCCCATCCATTACTGGCATCATAAGATCACTTATTATTAAATCTGGCATTCTACCTTTTTCAAGATAATCCATCGCATCCTTTCCATTTTCAGTTAATACCACCTTATAGTCAGAAAGGATAATTTCTTGATACTCTCTCAAGTCGATATTATCTTCAACAATCAATATCACCTTATCTTTCGATGGAGTTAAAGCTAGTGGTTCTATTGGCTTCATTTCATCATTTATAACTGAATCCATAGCGACACCTTCATTGAAGCCATCGGTAAAACTCTTCTCACAAGGTAAGGAAAGAAAAAAAGTACTTCCCTGCCCTAGTATGCTTTGAACACTCAATTCACCACCCATTACATGAGTTAACTCTTTAGATAAAGACAAACCTATACCTGTTCCACCATCATAACTCGATTGATTTTTGGACTGATAAAATCTATTAAATATATGATCTATATCATCTGGATGAATGCCCCTTCCTGTATCCCGCACTTCAATTTTTATGAGATTTCCTCTAGTTTTTACAGATAAAAACACTGTCCCACCTGAATTTGTAAATTTGATAGCATTGGTTAAAAGATTATTTAGGACTTTTTCAACTTTCTTTCTGTCAAATAAAAATATCGCATCCTTATTTATTTCAATTGCAGATTCAAAAGTTATGTTTTTACTTTGTCCATATGAAACATACTGTTTTATATGATTATTAAAAAAAGAATAGAGATTCACTGGCTGTAATTCTAATTTCATTTTATCACCTTCCAGTTTTGAGAGATCTAAGATTTCATTTACAAGATTCTTCAACTGTGTAGCATTACGATAGAGCATATCTAACATTTTGCCATTTTCAGAATTTGGCTTTATTGTTCGTTTCAATCTTATTATAGGCCCGATCATAAGTGTCAATGGAGTCCGCAATTCATGAGACACATTAGTAAAAAACTGAGTTTTCAGTTTGTCTAGTTTTTGTAGTTCATTTTTTTGCGTTTCTATAACCTGTTTATCAGAAATTATTTGCTCTGTAGCCTCTTGAATTTTCTCTTTGAGAAACTTCGTCTTTAGCTTAAATAACGTTACCAGCCCTGATATTACACCAAATAAACATAATAAAATGAACCACACTTCCCTGTAAAATGGTTTAAGAATAGATAGCTTTATTTCTAGCTGCTCTGATGACCAACTAGATTCTTTCGATCTACCTTTTATCACTAATTTATAAGTGCCATACGGTAAATATCCTAATTCAATTGAATTGTTAGTTTGATAGGTCCAATCAGAATGCAGTCCATCAATTTGCCAAGCATACATTTTGTTATTCTTACCATCAAAAGTAGGCAAGGCAAAACTTAGCCGAAAGTACATATCGCTAGGTTTGAATATGATATGATTATTGATTCTTATATCTGCAGTTTGATTGATAAGTTCACCTTTATCACTATCAAAAATTTCGAAATTTGAGATGAGCATTTTATGACTTAAACATTTTTTATCACTAAAATTTTTTGGATGAAATACGGTGGCCCCATTTAGCCCACCAAAGTAAATAGTACCGTCCTTATCCTGATGGTGTGATGTTCTGTTAAACTCATAATGTGATATGCCGTTCTTTTCTAAGTATGTATGTACAACTTCCGATTCTTTATCGAATCTCATTATACCATTATCACTAGCCAGCCATAATTGCCCATCATCATCTCCATAAACAGCATATATAACATCATTTGAAAAATTATCCTTTACAGTGTAAATTTTAAAGCTAGATTCATTAGATGTTCCATCCCATTTGATCAAACCTTTATTTGTTCCTACCCAATAGATTCCGTTTTTGTCTTTATGAATATGATAAAATTTAGAAGCTGGTAAAAATTCGTGGTGATCTTCATGGAAATATGAAAGCACTTTATTCCTTTTACTATCTATTAGCATAAGTCCATTTTCCGAACATACCCATAATGAGTCATTCCCTTCTGGAATAATAGACAGAATACAGTAATTCTTATTGCTCTTTTTATTATATTTTAGTGCTGGTTCATAAACATTAAAAACACTATCGTTTTTCTCTTTTTTTGCAAGATAAACACCTTTTCCAGCCCATATTGTTTCATTTTCATCAACATAAAAAGACCAAATACCATAATTGTCGCCCCACCAATAATTATCTTTAGGATGAAATTTCCAAGATGTTTCGGATTCAAAATTATTATTTATAACATTTACATTTTCCTTTCCTATTATCAGGTTGTCAGATCCAAGAACTGCAGCTGCTCTTGGGTAAGAATCAAATTTAATTTCATCAATTAATTCAAGAGTTTTTCTGTCGAATTTATACAGTGTTTCAGTATTCTCACCACACACATATAAATACTTTTCATTTGTTGTCAAACCCCTTAAAGCTATATTTCCTCCATTTTTTTCATATAGAATTTTTCTAAACTTGTTCTCTTCTACTTTAATTCTAACCAAACCAAAGTGACCATATACCCAAATATTACCCCTATCATCAATCTCACTGTTCTCGTTAATAAATAAATTAGGGTCTTTTAGGCCTTCTGGCAGAATAGTAAATATAGTATCTTGATTGCTATTAATACAAATCCATCGTTTTCTGTCAAAATGATAAAACAACTCATTAGAGACATCATAAGAAAATGACGACATACTACTGTGTTCATAGTCAACAAATAGTTCAGTTACTTTTTCAAGAAGTTGCTTTCTTGAGAATATCGTTTGAGTCTTCTTATTGGGCCTTATTAAAAGTAATTTTTTGTGCCTTCTCTGATCACTAATATTATAATCAAAAATTTCGTTTTCAAAATATTTACAATTCCCTCGACTTTCAGTTGATAAAAAGACTGTATCATTAACAATGCCATTGATTTTTATGAAGTCTGTATTAGGAATCACAATTTTGCTAAACCCATCTTTAGAGTTGTACTTATAAAAAAAGTCCAATCCATCCGTAGAAAAATATATTTCATCCTTTCTAGATTTAAAAAGTTGAGATGTAGAAAAAGAAATACCTCCTGTGTCAGAATTTGCATTACTAAATATTGGAAAGTTATTTCCAAATTTAGAAGTTACAGATTGTATTTCCTCAGAAATTGGATTAAAAAAAACAAACTCATGCAATTCTGAATTCCAAAGCCATAGAATTCCTTCATCATCTTGAATAATACGTTTAATAGAGAAAATAAGTCCGGTTTCATCTTCATCATTCCAAACTTTGAATTCTTCACCATCATATCTAACAAGTCCTTTGGAAGTACCAATCCATAAAATTCCATCATTGTCTTCGTAAACATCGTTTATCTGATAATAAATTAACCCATCTTCAAAACCATACTCGTCTACCGAAACTGTATAACTTTGTGAACTTAGCTCTAATGACCAAAAACAACTTAGTACTAATAAAACAAACTTTAAATTAGATTTACATATTTGCCCAAAGTAATATGCAGTAGATACATTTAGATTCGATATCACTTCAGCAATATTATTTATAATTACCAATTGCAATCCCTTATAAAACATGAAAATAGTATTCCTTAAAGAGGGCATCTTTTAGAACGTAGTTGTTAATATTAATTTAATGGTTGTTTATATGTGATAACAACTAAAATTTAATACAAATGTAAAATTAGTTTTAAGAAATTTGTGATTTATTTAGTTAATAAATTGCAAGACGACTTTTAATACCTGCATTCAACTAAAAAATGTAACATACTTTATAATTTTACCAAAAGAATGTAAACTAAAAAAAGGGACGCCAACAAAATCGATTGAGTGGTCAGCGCCCCACGTTCAAGGGATAGGTTTTATCGTAATCATGGTATTGGGTGATACCACGTTGCATTTGCTAAACACTGTATACATATCAACTTTTCTGCCAACTGTGCCAAAAACGATGCACATAATTCAAGGATTAATATATATTTGCACCCTTCTAAAAACCAACAATCATCAGAAATCCAGCACTT
>JBLHWH010000116.1:0-20563 GCA_047628935.1 Halioglobus sp.
AAGAAGTAAGAAATGGCAAGGGCAACAATATTATTGAGACCGATGCTTCAAATCAGAAAATAGTAATCAGTATTTTAGAGAAATGTAATTGACCTGACGATCCGGAATTAATTAATTCTATTTGGTTTGTAATACAACATTCAGAATCGAAATTCATGGCGTATTCCTATTTGAAATTTAAAGCTCTGGTAGCTAAAGGTTTGCTTAAACCATCAACAATGGCATTAATGGATGACCGAATGCTAATGAATAATGGATATCCCCAAATTTATGGTAGCCAAATAGTCGAAAATAATATTTATAAGCTCAGAGACCCTAGGAAAGTTAATGAATGGAGAGCTGAAGTTGGTCTGGGCACAATTGAAGAAAACACAAAAAGGTTTGGGTTTGATTTTATTCTAAATGATTATCTTGAAGAGTAAAAAAGTAAAAGTCCTATGCATGATCGCGTAGCCGGCTCCATTCCTAAACAGGAACAGAGTGCACCTCTCAACACCACACGTACCCTTCGACGTTGCTAAGGATAAACCAAGCGGTCCTCGATCCGATAGCTATCGGAACGGCGATTCGTAAAACAGCTCTGTCACTTTCTTATCAAGCCCTTATGAATCTGATGATAGTACTCTAAGAAAGGGATATACCCTTTCTTTCTTAGTCTGACTTCGGTGATGGTCGTTCCCATGATAGGGCTGCAGGTAATTGTCCAGCCGCTCATTCTAGAATAACCATATCGAATAGCCCAACTTCAAGCTACACCCAATTGGATGCAGGCACGGATCCTGCGTTTCGGCTTCTTCCATGACTTCAAAATACAGTATCGCAATACAAGGTTTATATCGTGAAGTCTGCATGCTGAGAGCCGTTTTTCTCAGTTTGCTTACGATAGATTGAAACCTTTCAATCTATTTCTGATTGAGATCAGAATCTGTCGGTCACCATTTATTTCGTCTCACGAATGCATAGGCATTGACAAAGTTTTGTCCTTGCACTAGCCATTATAGTACATTTTCTAGTTTTTGCACAAAGAAAATATTTCACTTGCCTTTCTTGGTTCGATCCGTTGTCTATTTCTGATACTGTTCAGCAATGAAATAGATATTATCTATCAATACTCAGCGGTTAAATGTTCAGCCCTTCACGATTCAATATCACAACTGGTCGCTACTATGACCTCGGACGTCGGCATGAGCTCTGTCGAACGCTGACTTCTTGATATATAGGAATACCGAACCTAATTCAAGACCTCCTCAGGTAAGGGCATTATTCTTTCAGTCGACACCTTATAGATCTACTACTATAACTTTTTGTTATTCATCGGGCTTTACAAAGATCTATTCGACCTCGCTCAGCACAGGTGATGCAGCCTCCTATTAATCAGATAATAATTACAAGAGTTAGATTATGAGTTACAATATAGCATATCTTTATAATGCGAGCATCGACAGAAAGAGATTATTGTACCGATGTTGATCGACATTTGTAGGCCTACCGTGCTTTATATTCACTTTTGTCCCATTGAGGGTCTTCAAGCAAAGCGAGCATCTCTATCAGGATCTTAGTACCCGACATTTATACTTTTTGATTTTTGGTAGACTCGATAATGTCTTGGCATGCTACTTTTAGCTTACAAGTCGTTCTTCGTTTTTCTTCATTTACAGCAACCTCTATTTATTTAAAAAATAATCCATCATAGCTTTTGCAGACACATCGCCTTTTAGTTTAATAAAATCTCTAGGTGTATCATCTCCAATTTCATATGTAATTCCGGTAGCACCAAATTGTTTATTAAACCATCCACTTGAAGTTGGTCTAGTTACTGCTCCCGCTTGCTCATTAATGTTGTCCAACTTTAATTCTGTTCTTATACTTTCTAACCACTTTTTTGTAAAATCAGGAATTTTTCTCTTTACGCTTTCATCAGGTGTATAATAGACATCACTATACGTGCTATGAAAATCAAGCCCTAAAAGGACATCGTTTTTATTTAAAGCAACTTCGTTAACAATATGCTTTGTGACTTGCTCTATTTCTGTTTGATTGTACTCACTCCAATCTCTATTTAAGTCTACTCCTCCAGTATTATGTCTAAAGTGCCCTAAATCTACTCCGTCGGGATTTAAGAGAGGATATACAAGAACTCTATATTTTTCTAAAAACCCATTAGTTGATCCATCATTTATAATCGCTTCAACAAAAGATTGCATGGCAAAATATCCAGTAACTTCAGGCGGATGTTGTCGGCTTAAAATAACAATAGCAGGTTTCTTTTTATCATTCCCTTTAGATATATTCATGAAATATAATGGTCGTCCAAGTGCACTTTTTCCTATTTCATTTATTACTACTGCCTCATTACTTTTAAATGAATTCACCCAAGCCCCTACCCTCTTAGTGTCTTGTATTTCTTGCGATGACACCCATAATGTATCGTTACTTAAATTAAGTCTAATACTTGCGTTAATATTATCATTGTCTAGTTCTATTAAGCTCGTATCTAAGCTAGTCCAATTCTCCCCATCTAAACTTAATTTTGGATTATAACGATGCTCATGTTCCGTATAATAAAGTTCCAAATTAATGGCACGAGGTTTATTAGACCATATTTTAAACGCATACCAAGGGCTTTCGTTAATAGGTACATTTTCAGGACTTATTGTTGCCCGAAATGTACTATCATTTAACATATTAAAGTTGTTTAACCGAGCCCCAGGAAAATTATTAGTTACGCCCACCGAATCTATACTAAACGTTTTGACTAATTGATATTCTATAGGTTTAGTTTTTGTGTCTACTAGCTTCAAATAATCGTGCTTCATATGCACCCATCCTTTTTTAGGATAACTACAAGAGGAAACACACAATACAAGTACTAAAAATTTAAAATATTTCATTGTTGACTTTTAAAAATATACTATTCAGGATCAACCATTCGCAGCATCGCTATTCCAATTGAGATTACTCACATATAAAAACAACTATCAATACAATTGATCTTTTGAATTAACACTTAACAATCTAAATATAGAAATAATAATCAAGCCATAAACCTGCATTCCCCATAATAATTCAATACAACCAAACCCATTCATTCTCAATAACCCAAATCCCAATCTTCATCACTATATTTACAATCCATAATAAATTAGACTTAACATATGATCCACATCAGATTCTCAATCCTAATCGCGCTCACAATAGCCACATTCTCACTCTCCGCACAAGACAACCCAAAATGGGATGTCAATAATCCTCCCGGAGAAAGCAAAACCATCACCATCAATACCACAGAAGGTACTTGGATGAATGTAGATATCAGCCCTGACGGTAAGACCTTGGCATTTGATATGTTGGGTGACATCTTTACTATGGCGGCTACCGGAGGTAAAGCAACGCCTATCAGAACAGGACTAGCATGGGAAGTACAGCCAAGATGGAGTCCTGATGGCAAGCAAATCTTATTCACAAGTGATGCAGGTGGAGGAGATAATCTCTGGACTATGAATGGAGGTGGAGCGGATACCAAGCAACTCACCAAAGAGAAATTTCGATTGCTCAATAATGGAGAGTGGATCCCTGGAACGGATTTCGTCATAGCTAGGAAACACTTCTCGAGTACTCGTTCCCTGGGTGCTGGGGAATTATGGATGTATCACACATCTGGTGGAGAAGGCATTCAAATCGTAAAAAAGAAAAACGACCAACAAGATATCAACGAACCATCTGTCTCTTCCGATGGAAGATATATCTACTATAGTGAAGATGCATATCCTGGTGGATATTTCCAGTACAACAAAGATCCTAATGATCAGATCTATATGATCAAACAATACGATCGTGAGACGGGTAAAACAAAACGAATCACAGGAGGTCCAGGTGGAGCGTGCAGACCGCAGATCTCTCATGATGGTAAGACACTCGCCTATGTACGGAGAATAAGAACAAAATCTGTCTTGTATATCCATGAAATGGAGACAGGAAGAGACTTCCCTCTTTTTGATGGATTGAGCAAAGATCAACAAGAAGCTTGGGCTATATTCGGTGCATACACTGGATTCGATTGGGCACCTGATGATAAAAGTATCTATGTATGGGGACAAGGAAAGATCCACAATGTAGACGTAGCCACTAAAAAGGCAACCAATATCCCATTCGAAGTATCCGTAAAGCATAAGTTGATGGAAACGGTAGAATTCGATAATCCTGTAGATGCTGACAAGTTCGAAGTGAAGGTGATCAGAGGTGCTGTGACGAGTCCAGATGAAAAGACATTGGTGTTCAATGCTCTAGGACATCTATATAAAATGAGTCTGCCTAATGGTACACCAAAGAGAATGACAACTGCCGTGCACTTTGAGTTCGAGCCAGCGTTTTCTCCGGATGGAAAATGGATCACATACGTCACGTGGGATGATGAGTTGATGGGTACGATCAAGAAAATGAATCTCAATGGTAATAGTGGTCAAGATGTAGTCATAGAAAAAGGAATCTACCGTACACCTACTTTCTCTATCGATGGTCAAAAGATAGCCTACCGAAAAGAAGGTGGAAATGGTCATATGGGTTATTCGTACAATGTAGCGCCCGGCATCTATGAAGTAGCTGTAAATGGTGGCAAGTCTACCCTACTCACAACGAAAGGAGAATACCCACAATATAGCGCCGACGGCAAAAAACTATTTGTGACCAATGGTGGATATGTATTCGGTAATATCAAGAAATCATTCGAAGCATATGACTTTGAAAAGAAGACAACAGAGACGATTTTCAATACGAAGTATACTACACAATTCACCCCGAGTCCAGATAATAAATGGGTCGCATTCACAGAATTGTACAAAGTGTATATCGCTCCTATGCCTATGACCGGTCAGCCATTTGGATTATCCGCTAAAACAAAAGCGGTCCCTGTGGCTCAAGTAGCCAAAGATGCAGGTATCAACCTTCATTGGTCGTCTAACAGTAAGAAATTGCACTGGACACTCGGTAACGAATACTTTACTGAGGAGCTGACTGATAGATTTCTATTCTTAGAAGGTGCAGTAGATAGCATACCACCAATCGACACAGTAGGATTGAAGATAAATCTTATGTCTGACATGGACAAACCTACTGGCAAAATCGCTCTTCGGAATGCGAAGATCATCACCATGGAAGGAGACCAAATCATAGAAAACGGAACAGTCCTCATCGATGGAAACAAGATAGCATATGTTGGAGATGGAAAAGGCTTAAAGTTGGATAGTAATACAAAAATCATTGATCTTGAAGGTAAGACGATCATGCCGGGAATAATTGATGTCCATGCTCACTTAGGAGCATTCCGAGGAGGAATCAGCCCTCAAAAGCATTGGCAATATTACACCAACCTTGCCTATGGAGTTACAACCACACACGATCCATCTGTAAATACAGAGATTACTTTCGCCCAATCAGAAATGGCAAAATCAGGTAAAATGGTAGGACCAAGAATATTCAGCACGGGTACCATTCTATATGGCGCAGACGGAGACTTCAAAGCAGTGATTAATAACCTAGAAGATGCAAAATCAGCATTACGTAGAACAAAAGCATATGGAGCATTCAGCGTAAAATCTTACAATCAACCAAGAAGAAATCAACGACAGCAAATTATAGAAGCAGCGCGTCAATTAGGTATAAGAGTAGTACCAGAAGGAGGATCTTTTTTCTATCATAACATGAGCATGGTAGCAGATGGTCATACGAGTGTAGAGCACAATATACCCGTAGCACCACTATACAAGGATGTGATAGACTTCTGGGCAGCATCAAATACAAGTAACACGCCTACCCTCATCGTAAACTATGGTGGTCTAAATGGTGAGTACTACTGGTATCAAAACACAAATGTATGGGAGAAGGAAAGACTTCTTACTTTCACTCCAAGACCTATCATAGATTCTAGATCAAGACACAGAACTATGGCTCCTCAAGAAGATTATGACAACGGACATATCCTCACTTCTCAATCTTGTAAAAAACTACAGGATGCTGGTGTAAACATAAACCTCGGAGCACACGGACAAATACAAGGACTTGGCGCACACTGGGAATTGTGGATGCTTGGTCAAGGAGGAATGACTAATATGCAAGCCCTGAGATCTGCCACTATGAATGGCGCTGAATATCTAGGGATGGATAAAGAAATAGGCTCAATCAAAGAGGGAAAACTGGCAGATATCATAGTCATTGACGGTGATCCATCTAAAAACCTTAGCGACTCAGAAAATGTAGTCTACACAATCATTAATGGAAGGTTATATAATGCTGCTACTATGAATGAAGTAGGAAATAATCCTGCCAAAAGATCTAAATTTTATTGGGAAATGGAAGGCAGTGGAAATGCATATCCTTTCTTCATCGAGACAAATAGTTTTATGGAAGCGCAGTGTGCTTGTAGACATTAGAGTGTGGCTTACGAAGCAAACGCACGTATATTATAGAAATATTATTGTGTGGCTTGCTCCTTAGAGCAAATACGCGGGGTTTTTCTGTAATTAAAGGTCCAATGATTGAATTTTGAATGATTAAATGATTTGCTGATGCGTAGCGAAGATCGGTGAGCACATTCCATTGATAAAAGTATCGATTTACAAACCACACAAAAGAAATACAAAGAAGATGAATGAAGACTTTTTCGTCAAAGTCAGCTCACCGATCGCAAGCGCTCAATGATCTTTCAAACGGTGCCTGAGCCATGTCGACTTTGTCCTCGGAGGAGAATTAAGGAGGAGGAAGTTGTCGTTATATTTACAACTCAGGCTTGACCTCTTATACAAGTCAACCACTTAATAGTCGAAAAGTAAAACGATCGAAAAGTAGAAAGTCGAAAGTCGAAAAATCTAAAAACAAAGCGGTCAAAATGTCTAAATATCGAAAAGCGTAGCGGTCCAAAAGCAAAGCGATCCAAAAAATAAAAACACATGTCAAACCACATCCCATTCATACACAACTACTGCGACAGATGGTGCGAACGATGCACCATGACATCACGCTGTGCCATATATGTTCCCAACGAAAAAAGTCCTTTTGAGGAAACCACTGACGAAGAGAATGAAGAACTATGGAAAAGTGTAGGCGAAAACCTAACAAAGGCGGCAGAATTAATCTCAAAAGAAATTGAAAAACGAGGTATAGTAATCACAGAAGAAGATAATGCCAAGGCTGCGAAAGAGCTGGAGGCCAAAATGGAATTCACAGATAATCATGACCTGGCAAAACTAAGTGAACATTACTGGAAAGAAGCTCGCCCGATCTTAGAAGAAATCAATTTGGTTGCATTTGGAGAAAAATCTATCCAAGAAGTAGAGTTAGGTATAAAGGAGGAGAAACAACAGCATAAATTGTTCAAAGAAGTGGAACTCAATCTTGAAATTCTACATTTCTATCTTTTCTTTATCAATGTGAAATGTAGGCGAGCGCTTTCAGGATTGCTTGACATTCTAGTATATGGTGAAGAAGAAGAAGAAGAATTTGATATTCCAAATGATATGTTAGGCTCCGCAAAAATAGCACTCATCACCACAAGGCGATCTATTGGCGCTTGGGCATTGATGATGGAACACAACATCTTCCCAGAAGAAAAGACTCTTCCATTATTGGCGATATTGCAGCGAACAGAAAGCATGATCCTTAAATACTTTCCAAAAGCTGAAGTATATAAAAGACCTGGGTTTGATGAATAATAAGTGATTTGCGCAGTAAACACGTAGTTCAGTATATCAAATACTTATTTGCGGGAAAATTCATAAATCACCTCTCCTGTATTCTTTCAAATATTCCATATGTTTACAGTCCAAAATCAATAATCTAAAATGCGGTACTTCGTAAGGTGTAAATACAATGGAACAGACTTCCACGGCTGGCAAGCCCAAAAAAACACACCAGATACTGTCCAAGCCAATATAGAAAGAGCATTACATGTATTTCTTCCAGACAATCCTGAAATAATAGGTTGTGGTAGAACAGATGCAGGAGTCCATGCCTCAGAGTATTACTTCCACTTCGATAGTATTGAGTTTGATCTCGGATTGCTGAAATACAAACTGAATAGTATCCTTCCATTTGCAATTTTAATAACAGATGTGATTATTGTCCATGATGATGCTCATGCCCGTTATGATGCAAACAAACGAGCATACACATATCATATTGTCGGTGAACGTGATCCGTTCAGGCAATGGACATCACACCGGTTTCCTCTATTAGAAAAAATAAAACTAGAAGACCTTAACAAAGGTGCAAAACTCTTGCTCGAATACGAAGACTTCGAAACGTTCTGTAAAAATGGATCAGACGAGAAGACCAAAAAATGTACCATGTATCGAAGTGAGTGGGTACAAACTGATAGTGGCTACGTGTATCATGTAGAAGCCAATCGATTTCTGAGAGGAATGATACGACTTATAGTCGGCATGTGTCTTAATATAGCGAGAGGTCAGGTGACCTATGAAGAAGTAAAGTATGCAATGGACAATAGAAAAAGGCTAGAAAAGGATTGGAGTGTTGCTGCGAGAGGTCTGTTTTTGAGCAAAGTAGAGTATCCATTTATTTAGATCAGAATGAATTAGAAAGAATAAAATTGAATGAAATACAAATGCATAATTTTTGATTGTGACGGTGTGCTTGTTGACAGTGAAGAAATATCAATTAAAATACTAATTGACATGGCAAATTCTCTTGGTGTAGAAATTGACATGGCGTATGCTGACATTAATTTTACTGGGAAATCATTAGAAAGTGTTTTTATCCATATTGAAAAGCTAGCTGGTAAGAAATTTCACGAAAATCATGAGCGAGACTATAGAGACCGAACTTTTAAGGCCTTTAAGTCAGAACTCAAACCAATCCAAGGAATCCATAGCTTGCTAAATGAAATTTCAGTTCCCTACTGTGTGGCTTCAAATGGTCCTATTGAAAAAATAAGATTAAATTTATCAATAACGAACCTCCTTGATAAATTTCAAAATAAAATATTTAGTGCTTACACAATTAAGAGTTGGAAACCAGACCCAGAACTCTTTTTGCATGCTGCAAACAAAATGGGATTTGACCCTAGCGATTGTGTAGTCATCGAAGATAGCATAGCTGGTATAATAGCAGCAAAAAAAGGTGGATTTGATGTGTTTGGATATGCAAAACCTAGTAATCATGAAGCGTTTGAAAAGGAAGGAGCAAAAGTATTTTTTGAAATGGAAACCCTAATCGATTTATTAAATAAGGCATAAAATCGGCACAGACTCAATTAAAATTAAAGTATTGGCTTCGGATTTTGTTATCTTTTGAAGATTAATCTACCAAAATACAACTTGCACTAAATAAAAAAAATGAAAAAATTACCAAAACGAATTACATTGATAGGTGCTGGAATCATGAGTGCTACTTTAGGGATATTGATTAAAAAGTTAATCCCTGATGCAACGATAGATATCTACGAAAGGCTAGACGAGATTGGAGCTGAAAGTTCTGATGCATGGAACAATGCGGGTACAGGTCACTCTGCATTCTGCGAACTTAACTATACGCCCATTAATGAAGATGGCTCTATAAACATAGATAAAGCAGTCAAAATCGGTGGACAGTTCGAAGTATCAAAACAGTTTTGGTCATTTCTCGTGGAGTCTGACATGGTAGATACGAAGATCCCGTTTATCAATGATATCGATCATATGAGTTTTGTATGGGGTGCTGATAATGTAGAATTTCTAAAAAAACGATACACCGCCCTTACTAAACATGCCATGTTCGAAGATATGATCTACTCAGAAGATGCTTATCAAATAACTGAATGGCTGCCTTTGATGATGAAAAATCGTGATAACGATGAACCCTTAGCTGTAACACGAATGGAAATAGGTACGGATGTCAACTTTGGTGCAGTGACTAGAGATATGATTGGCTACCTAAAAAATTCTGATGGAGTTAATATTCACCTTGCTCACGAAATCCAAGATCTTACTTATAATGATGATGATGGTAAATGGGCAATTGATATTGAAAATCTAGAAACTAAGAAAGAATTTACTACCGAAGCAGATTATGTATTCATAGGCGCGGGTGGTGGGTCCCTCATTCTTTTAGAGAAATCTAATATTCCTGAAGGTCGTGGATATGGTGGATTCCCTGTGAGTGGTCAATGGCTGAGATGTGATAACCCTGAGGTGATAGCACTACACGAAGCTAAAGTATATGGAAAGGCATCTACGGGTTCGCCTCCGATGTCAGTTCCTCACTTGGACACTAGGATCATAAATGGTGAACAGTGTCTCCTATTTGGTCCATATGCAGGATTTTCCACCAAATTCCTTAAGAATGGTTCTTACTGGGATCTGCCGCTATCAATAGAGATACACAATGTGTGGCCTATGTTATCCGCAGGTCTTCAGAATATTGATCTTACCAAATATCTAGTCGAGCAAGTTTTCCAATCGATGGATGATCGTCTTGATTTTCTAAAACTATACTATCCTGAAGCAAACGATGATGACTGGAAACTAGAAGTCGCTGGTCAACGTGTGCAGATCATCAAAAAAGATGAAGAGGAAGGTGGTGTTCTGAAATTTGGAACTGAAGTAGTCACCAATGAAGATGGATCTTTATCAGCGCTACTTGGTGCGTCGCCCGGAGCTTCTACTTCTGTATCTATTATGATAGATGTGCTGAAGAAATCATTCCCAGATCATATGGAGTCTGCCGATTGGAAAAACAAGATGAAAGAAATGATTCCGACTTATGGTGAATCACTTGTTGACAATAGAAAATTGCTGCATAATACAAGACAACGTACAACTAGTATATTAAAACTAGAATCAACAAACTAATAACCCTTATATTACGTCATGTTGACTAAATAACATGATAAACGAATGCGTAAAACCATTTTCATATTCATATTCTCCCTCTCTTCAATTAGCTCTAGTTGGGCTCAATTGCAGTTTGAAATATGTGATAATGGCATTGATGATGATCTTGATGGATTCATTGACCTCAATGATGAAAAATGTGAATGCGGGAATGAATTACCTTCATCACTTATACCTAATCCATCGTTCGAAGAACGGACTTGTTGCCCTTCTGCCAATGCAATGTTGAACTGTGCAGTTGGCTGGGTACAAGCATCCAAACCAACGACTGACTATATAAATACCTGTGGAGGATATTTAGGAAACACAAGCATTCCTGCATTTGCTCCATTGCCATTGGCTGATGGAGAAGGAGCTGTTGGATTTAGAGATGGGCAAGGAAGCGCAGGTTCAAATTACAAGGAATACGTAGGCGCATGCCTTACAGAAACAATGAGAGCTGGTGTGGCGTATCGATTACAATTCTTTGTAGGTTTTAGGAATAATGTGGCAGGAAGTAAAAGTTTAGATATTGCTATTTTTGGAGGCAAGACTTGTACACAGCTTCCATTTGGCGGAGGTAGCGTAAATATAGGATGCCCAGCAAATACATCCACCTATGACCAAATTGACATTCAATTTGTTCGTGGATCCAACGAATGGGTCTCTGTCGAATTTGAGTTTACTCCCGCTGTAGATTATGAAGTGATTGTTATAGGCCCTAGTTGCCAAAGCAATCCTAATTGGACCCAGAGTCCTTATTTCTATCTTGATGGGCTCACACTTGCAGAAACAGCAGACTTTGGAGTTCCTTTTGATAATATTGAAGGGAGTATTTGTAATGATGACTTAGTTATATCCATAGAAGAAACTCCTGGACAGACCTATCAATGGTACAAGGATGGTATCGCTATTATTGGCGAAACTGGCAATTCGATAACGCTCGTAAATATCCCTGAAGCAGAAGGTTCATATTTGGTTGTTGTTAATGTACCTGCCGGATGTATTTCATCAAAAGTATATAATGTAAGGATACCCCCTTACTATGCAGAATACAGCACGTCCATATGCGAAGGTGAATCCTTTGAAATCGAAAATAGTGCTTGGGATAAAACTGGCACTTATGAAACTACAATATCCGCAGGAGACGGGTGTGACTCCATAATCACCTTAGATCTTGCAGTTATTCCTACTACATTCTCTACTCTAGAACAGTCCTTTTGTGAAGGAGATACTTTCAGCTTCCTTGATGTAGTGGCCAATTCCGAAGGATTCTATTCTTCAACTTTGGTCAATACAAATGGCTGTGATAGCATAGTGTCTTTCTTCCTAGAAGAGATTCCTTTGACTGATGGTATTGAGATTGTCCCTGTTATTGATGTATTATTAGGAGACATTATAGATTTACAACCAGATACTTATGATCCTGAACTCATCATATTTTCTTGGACAGATAATGAGGAGAATATAGTAGGAACAGAATCAACCCTACAGGATATACAACCAACAACACCTACCACATATACGATTACAGCTGAAGATCAATATGGATGTGAGGTAATGGAAGAAGTAATGGTACGTATAGATCGTTCATCAGTCAATATTTATACGCCTAATATTTTTTCTCCTGATGGGAATGGGGTTAATGATTTTTTTAGATTCCAAACGGAAAACGCCATAGCCTTTGTAGAACAGTTTGTTATTTTTGATCGATGGGGCAATCTAGTTTACCATCAAGAAAACATCACAGACTTTGAAAACTTACTTGGTTGGGATGGTCTATTTGAAAGCCAAGAAGCTGCACAAGGTGTTTATGGTTGGATGATCAAAGCAACTTTCATTGATAATACTGTATCTATATACAGTGGTGATTTGACTTTGGTCAGATTATAAACACCAGCCTTATTCACTTTCAATTTATTGAAAATAACAAGACCCATTTGTGAAGCTAAAACAATCGCTAAACAAAATCTATAAATCTATTCCGCACAAAACTTTTGCGTTATCTATTTTGTTTATCTTTCATTCTTAATAATAAAAGCAACAAGGTATGTTATCAATAAAAATGCAAGAAGCGCTCAATGAGCAGATTAGAATAGAAGCTGAATCTTCACAAGTTTACCTGGCCATGGCTTCATGGGCTGAGATTCAACCAGGTATCGATAATGTGACATCATTTTTCTATAAACATAGTGATGAGGAACGTATGCACATGCTTAAGCTTATTCATTTTGTAAATGAACGTGGAGGTTTTGCTAGTGTACCAGCATTGCCTCAACCGCCTTTAACTTTTCCATCTATCAAGCATGCATTCAAAGAATTACTTAAGCATGAAATATTTGTTTCTGAAAGTATAAATAAAGTAATAGATATTGCACTGGAAGAAAAAGATTATGCCACTCATAATTTCTTACAATGGTATGTAGCTGAACAAATTGAAGAAGAAGCACTTGCAAGAACAATGAATGATAAGTTAGAGTTGATCGGTGATGATAAAGGTGGTATGTATCTTTTTGACAGAGACATATTGGCTATTAGCTTGGCAGCTGAGCAGAAAGCTAAGTAAGATTATGCAAAGTAAATAGACCTAAGATCACTGAATTTACGTTTTATACTAAATTGAATATATTTCAACATCATGAGTATAGAATCAAATTTTCATATATTAGGCTTATTACCTTTTACAATTACTGTAATGCTTCTGTGTATCCTGCCAAACTTAATGCTGATGCCAGTGTGGCAACTAGAAAATTTATCAACACAGGCTTCTTTGTTAGAATTAACATACAATGCTATTTTTCTTCCAATTCTCTTAATTTATATTTATAACAAGTCTGAAATCCCAAGAAACATTTCTAAATTGGCAATTACTTTATTAGCTGTAGTACATGGATTACTTTTAGTTCGCTTGTTGGAATATCTAAATTGGAGAATTTCAATAGGTTTTTTGACTAATCCTGATATTGGTACTGTAGTGTTACAGAAATACATTTTCATATTGGGTGCTGCAATTACCTTAATAGGAATTTGGATTAGCGTCCTTAATAAAAAAAGTATCAGACACGCTCAAATAGCTTAATAACAAACAAATGAACACAATCAAAAAATCAGTTCTATTCTTAGTATTTCTTTCAATATCATCAACAGTTTTTAGTCAATTCGGGGCAAGGGCAAAATATAATCTCAATACCTTTTCTGGTTTTGATAATTACATAGATGAAAATACCAATGGAAATAACGATAAGATATTTGCCTCGAATATTGGCGTAGGATTAGACTATTGGTTTAGACTCAAAAAATATAGAATAGAGTTTCTTCCTGAAGTTCATATGGGAATAAAATCTAGCACATCATTTGAAAACAGAGGTACAATAACAGATCTATCTTATTTTGGATTTAATTTCAATACTCAGATATATCTATTTGATCTTGAAGGAGATTGTGATTGTCCTACTTTTTCAAAACAAGGTCCTTCATTGAGTAAGGGAGTGTTTTTAAATGTCTCACCAGGATTATTATACAACACAAAAGAAATAGTCAACGAGCTCGTAGATCCAACAATAAAAAGCAACCATTTGAATTTTAAGATCGGAATAGGTGTAGGGTATGATATTGGCATCAGTAACTTGTTTACCATTACTCCTATGTTCAACTATAATTTAGCCCCAGGTTTATTATTCAACGACTTACAGAACATTAGTAATATACCTCCAACTCCACCTATTATCGAAAGTGGATTGAACCAACTGCAGTTTCAGATAAGATTTGGGTTTAGACCTGATTATGCGAAGAGTTATGGACGACGAAGGTAATATCATGTTATACCATTCCTGTCCGAATATTTGGCTTATTCCTTCCAAGCGAATGTGCTCAAAATCTTATCTACATCTTTAGATACAAAGTCCAAAACTATTTGTGTAGAATCTGGATTCACGACTGAGTTAAAATACAATGAGGCTCTAACGAAATGGCTTGTAGTATCGGTAAGAAAAAAGTTGATTGGAGAAGCAACAGGCCCTTCAAGATTGAACATCAAACCTTTTACTCCATTCTTATTCTCAATAAGTGCTTCTTCTCTATATTTAGCCTTGGCATTATGCTCTTCTACTATTTTGAATGCATCTGTAACCAGTTTTTCTAATGTATTATCTCCTTCAATCTTAGTATAACTAAAATGAAGTGATGCGTTCAGCTTCTTAATCTCTAGATCAAACCAACAAGGATTTTTTGCTTTCTCTCCAAAAAAACTAATCCCCGTTTTTATGGTAGCATATTCTGGCTTTTGAAAGGTAAAATGACAAGCTTCAATATCAAATTCGTTGTAGGCTTTCGCTGGGAACTCAACTCTAGGAAACATTCTTGGTTTAGGAGTAAATACACCTTCTTCCTTACATGAATATAACAACGATGCGACAAATATCACTATCAAGATTTTTTTCATCATTTCATTCTTAGATTTATCTTTTCGATTCTTCTTTTAGAAACGGAAACAATCTTAAATAATATATCCCTAAACTCTATTTCTGTTTCTATTTTTGGAATAGCACCCGTCATTTCTATAATAAGACCTGCTAAAGAGTCAGACTCTCCTTTCTCTTCGTCAAAATAGTAGCTATCTACTCCGATAATCCGACAAACATCATTCAGCAAAGACTTCCCTTCAAAAATAAAATCTCCATCGCTGAGGATGACATATTCCACCTCTTCCTGCTCATCAAATTCATCTTTGATATCTCCTATCACTTCCTCCATTACATCCTCTAGTGTTACGATACCAGAGCTACCACCATATTCATCCACTACTATTGCAATATGGGTTCGTTTTACTTGGAACTCTCTGAGCAAATCATCAATCTTCTTAGATTCTGGAACATACAGCACCGTTTTTCTTATAAGATCGACCCAATTGAATTCCTTAGATTCGCCATAAGATCCAATAAGGTCTTTTACATATAAAATACCTTCAATAGAATCAAAATCTTCGTTATAAATTGGTATTCGCGAATAACCTGTTTCCTTTATCACATCCATAACCTCGTTGAATGGCGTAGTGATGTCTATCGCGGTTACGTCTACCCTACTTTTCATTATCTGTTTGGTTGACACATCACCAAACTTTACGATCCCTTTGAGCATATCCGCTTCTTCTTCCGAACTTTCCTCATCAGAACTTACGGTTAGATCTATAGCTGCATCAATATCCTCCTTACTGGTGTTAGATTGATAGTTTTCGGATCCCGTTATTCTTCCTTCTAGCTTGTTTGACCAATTCACAAGAATCCTACTTAGAGGTCCAAAAACAATATTGAGAAATGTAATTGGTCCAGACATAATTCTTGAAAACTTCAAGTTATTGAGGTTTGCATATAATTTAGGTGCAATCTCACCAAATAAGACTAATATGGATGTAACTCCAATAACTGTCAATAAAAACATGAATATATCAGCCAAGGTATTAGCTTGACCCATCCATGCAAATCCATGCTCATAAAACCATTCTCCTATTATGGATAATCTATCAGGACCGATGAGTTCCTTTATCAGAAAATCCGAAAAGACTACTATGGCAATATTTACAAAGTTATTAGCTATCAAAATTGTTGCAAGTAGCGTTCTTGGCTTCTCTTTGAGTCTAATAATTCTATTTGATGATGCTGATCCCTCGTCTTGCAAATCAATCATTTGAGACGGTGAAAGAGAGAAAAATGCTACTTCACTCCCAGAAATAAGAGCAGATGACAATATCAATAATAATAGCAGCAATAATGAAAACACCATGTCTGAGTAAACAAGACTAGCGCAAATAAATATGAGTTCCGATGGGGGCTCTACGTCCAATTTTTTTGTTGTTTTAGTTAAAATTTAAAGGAAAATACCATACCACAATATCTAGATTCTTTATTCTAATATATTTTAAAATGGTAGATCATCTTCTGGCATATCCGCCGCTGGTTTCGTGGCAGGTGCTTCCGTTTGCGGCGCTTGAGGAGTCATTGGTGTCTGCGACAAAGGTTCTCCAGTTACAGCCACAGGTTTTACACTTGCAGGTTCATTCATTGAAGTAGGAAATCCAGAAGCTCCTTGCCCCGAACCTTCTTTCTTCTCTAGAATCTGAAAATTATTAGCAACCACTTCTGTTGTTCTTCTTGTTTGACCTTGTTGATCCTGCCATTTTCTAGTCGTCAGTTTACCTTCAACATATATCATTTTACCTTTAGTCAATAATCTTTCTGCCAGTTCTGCCAGTTGTCTCCACATAATGATATCGTGCCATTCTGTGATTGTTTGATACTCTCCTGCCTTGTCCTTATATCTCTCATTCGTCGCTATAGAAAATTTAGCTACAGCCGCACCATTTTCAAGGTGACGAACTTCTGGATCTCCTCCAAGGTTTCCGATAAGCATTACTTTATTGAGCATAAGTCTTTATTTCTGATATGTATAACTAATAGTTGCTAATTGATAAAAATGTAAATATATCAATTATTGACTCCCATAAGGATTATACTACAAATGTCAATAATTTTAATGGATTTGCAAAACTTAGTTTGCACCATCAATAAGTATACTCATTTAATTGCTTGAAATCTGTGGCTAATTACATATTTGATAGTCTCTCACAGAAGTTGGAATATTGTTTGCATACAAGTAGAAAGAATACTATCCCAATTCATAGAGTCAATCATAAAATAGGAATTTAATGTTAGAGATAAATATACACCATACAAGGATTATTAGAGTTACTTTTATATTACTTTTAATGACTATAATAAACTGTCAATCAGGAATCTCACAAAGATTTAATTCATTAGTCGGCGTTAAAGCAGGTTATAACACAGCATCTTTTTCTATCAAAATAGCACTTGACGAAAATAACTACTTGGAAGGTACAATTGGTGTTTTGACCCCTCAACCAGATTACACATTTGGTCCAGGAATTGCTTACCATCGACATATTTCACTTAATGAAAGTAAAGATTTCCAATTTTACTATGGATTAGGTGCAAAAGGAGTAATCGGCGATGAAACTGCCATCGGACTTGGTGTAGATGCGGGACTCATATATATATACAAAAATATAAGTCTTGGTCTAGATTTAAATCCTACCTACTTTTTTAATGATGTCCTTGAATTTAGGCCACTTTACGGTATCAATCTAAGATGGGTCAATGATTAAAACACATTTATAATCTTCATTTGTAAAATTGATAAATCATAATTCGTATTTCGAAATTGACTACACTATCTTTGCATTTAAGCAAAATTGAGATAGTTTGACATTTGAAGCAATTATTAAGGATATTAAGTCACAAAAGTACAGTCCTATTTACCTGTTGCATGGTGATGAGCCTTATTATATTGATAAGATCTCAAACTATATAGAAAAAAACGTACTGAATCTAGGTGAACAATCCTTTAACCAAGCTATACTATACGGAAAGGATACTGAATTCAAGACCGTAGTGGACGAAGCTCGCCAATATCCTATGATGGCTAGCCATAGAGTTGTGGTTATCAAAGAGGCTCAGGATATGAGATCTCTTAAAAGCTTAGCCACTTATGCTGAAAATCCTTCTCCTCAGTCGATTTTAGTTATAAATCATAAGTATAAAAAATTTGATTCCCGGACTAAGTTGGCCAAGGCCATAAAAGCAAACGGTGTACTATTCGAGTCCAAAAAACTATATGATAACAAAGTGCCAGCTTGGATTAGTAGCTATTTATCCGATAAGGGAGTAAACATTGCGCCTGATGCTTCTATGATGGCGGCAGAGTTCTTGGGAACTGATCTAAATAAGATTGCAAATGAAATGGATAAAGTCATTGTCAATTTAGAAGGCCAAAAATCAATCTCAGCTGACATGATCAAAGAGATGGTAGGTATAAGTAAAGATTACAATGTCTTCGAATTGCAAAAAGCCATCGGTACTATGGATACTGAAAAAGTATTCAGAATAGTCAATTACTTTGCTGCAAATGAGAAAGCAAATCCTTTAGTTATGGTTCTTTCAAACCTTTACGGCTACTTTCTCAAGGTTTACACTGCGGCTTATCATGGCAAAAAAAGTGACAATGAATTGAAGACCTTATTGGGTTTGCCCACTCCTTATTTCGTAAAAGACTATCGAACAGCCGCTAAAAATTTCCATGGCCAAAAACTAATCAATATATTCGACGCACTGAAAGACGCTGACCTCAAATCAAAAGGTGTAGGTGCTAGAAATATGAATTCTCGAGAAGTATTAAGAGATTTTATGATCCAGGTATTTTATGGGTAGTTTTAAAGAATGTCTGATGATAATCCACTTTATACAAACAGGCCAGCCTATCAAACCTTCCTTCCTTGCCCAAATGCAGAACCAGCAAATGCAGCAATGGCAGTCAGTAATGTATCTATCATAAGGAATAAAACTGGAAAATCGTAAGTGAAATTTACTACAAACACTATAGAAAAAATTATAGCCCCTGTAATTATACCATTCGTAAACCTAGCTTTTTTTGAAATAAGAGAAGTTATAAGTGTTCCGAATAATGCACCTAATACATGAGAAGCTATAATCATAATAAAAGCCGCATCTGGCAATCCATTAAAATACATATTCATATCCCCAGAGTCTTTCCAAGTAAGTTGTTCTGGAAATGGATAGTATGAAAGGATAACCACTCTGAAAACCGTTATGATCAACATCCCCACACCTAAACCTGCCAAAATTGACAATATTTTTCTTCCCACGTTTATTTTTAGATTGATTGCAAGTGCAAAGAAACATGTTATTCTCTAAACGTATCCTCTTTAATATAGATACTTATTTATTCAATATATAACACACTGATAAGTAATAATTTGATATACTATTTTATTTTCTCACCCTCATTACCTCAAAACATTATTATTACTTTGCAGTATTTTGATTGGTCCCATGAAATCCATAAAAAAGCCCTTCAGCATTTCTGCAGAAGGGCGTTCAATCTTTATTCTAATTATTTCAACTAGATCTCCGATGTTTTAGAAACCTCAGAGATCTTTGCATCTTTCCTATCTAACTACAATCATCTTCTTAGTCATCTGAAAGAATGATTTTTGTATTATCTTACAATAATCATTTTTCGAGTAGCCGTAAACTCACCACTATTGATTGTGTAGTATAATACTCCAGTAATCCCAAGATCATCAGCATCTAATGGAAGTAAATTCATTCCTTTTGATCCTATTGTGTTGACTACTTTAAGTGTCTTACCAGCTACATCAGTCACAGTAAACAATACCGCTCCTTCCTCTGCCAATTCAAATCTGATCATCGTCTGATCTTTGAATGGGTTCGGTTCGTTTTGGTATAGGTTGTTTTCTGCACTTGCTGTGATATCACCTCTTGTACTGATTACTACCTCTCTGATTTCCATACTTGCCTTGAGCGTAGTCGAAAGGTAAGCTTCTGCAGCTGTCACCTTAGACGTCAAAGCTATCATCTCTGATAATTGTCCATCTTCCGTCGCTGTGAATACCATCGTGAATACGGACTCATTCTCTGTAGCTGTTTTCGCTGTTCCGTTGTGGTAACTTACTGTTACTACTTCGTTGCTCAACATCCCTACATTCGCGTCTGTCATCTCGATCGCTCCACTTACTACATCTGCCATCTCTAAGCCGTTCAACTCCATTGTGAACTGATATCCATATACATCTCTGAAGTCCACTGAAGTAA
>JBLHWH010000117.1:0-20541 GCA_047628935.1 Halioglobus sp.
ATCTGCTTTAAACTGTTCAGCAAACTCTAGAAGGTTTCTACCTTTAAATAATGCCATATAGTCCTGCTTTATCTACGCAGAAGGTACAAATTATATATGCATTTAACTACTGATCTCTATAAAATTAAAAGTAAGGTATCCATTCGAAACTCTGATATCATACCAATCAATTTGATACGTATCAAAATGCCAATGCTTAAGTACTCCTTTAAAAACCGGAGAATGAGTAAATGTAATCTCTAACTCCTTTTCTTTAAGTTCTTTGATGATAATTTCCTCATACATGATGTCACTATAAACTCCACTATACCTTCCCGTGTCTAACGATGGTTGTGTACCCTCTATTTTCATTTTCTGATTGACGTTGCTTTTATTGTTCTCCAATCGTTTGTCCCTAAATATTTTTACCCTTTCATAAATATCAAAGGACTCATCCTCAAATATCATCTCCATTAATTTTGTTTTTAATAAAAACGAAGCAAGTTCTTTTGATGAGTTTGTAAGTATAACTACTCCAATATTCAAATCTTTCACCATAAAAAGATTTGCTGACATACCATCAACACCACCACTATGCTCGATGACCTTATGCCCATCAATTGAGGTCAGCCACCAGCCAAAACCATAAGAAGAGAATTCATTGCCAAATGGCAGGCCATTCATAGGCTATATAATTTGTGGATTAAAAATCTCATTAATAACCTCTTCACTTACGATTTCTCCTGCGGCCATTTACATAATATTCTGATAGGCAGGTTATCCCGAAAGCCCTATACAGGCTCTAGATATTTAAAATTCTTTATTATGTCGACTCATGATAAATCAGAATGATACCACAGGGTTCCGCCACTCACATCTTTGAGGCCACTCCTATGTGTTAGTAAATCTCTTATAGTGAAGATTGCCGTTACATATGGGTCATACAATTCAAAGTAGGGCAAGTAAGAGATGGCTTTGTCGTCCCATTTTATTTTACCCTCATCTACCAATATTCCTAGGGTCAATGCCGTAAAAGATTTAGAAATCGATCCTATGGCAAAGAGCGTATTTTCATTGACAGCTTTATCTGTTCTAATTTCTCTTGTTCCATATCCCTTTAAATAGGTAATAGAGTCGTTTTGTACGATCCCTATCGAAAGTCCAGGCACATCAAAGTCTTCTATAAGTTGATTGATAAAAAATCAAGTGAGTCAAGTTGTATCTTTTTGGCATTTGAGTAATTCAAAGAAATAAATAAACTTATTAATAAGAACAAGATTTTACTTTTCATAATATTCATTTGAAGTAAGTGAAGTAAAAATACACACCCACACATTTCTATAGGTCCGATTAATCCGCTTATAGTTTTATATTATCAAATTTGGCTCTTCACTAGTTAAGAAAACTTCAGCACATAATCTATATCCATAGATAGATAGATAGATAGATAGATAGATAGATAGATAGATAGATAGATAGATAGATAGATAGATAGATAGATAGATAGATAGATAGATAGATAGATAGATAGATAGATAGATATTATTTGAATAAAAACGGATATCGTTGCAATTGCTCTTTCAAATTAACTGCACAAGCTATTTTTCATGGGATAAATAACTTAATAACCAATGATCTCAGAGAGAGAGAGAGATCACCGTATTCTAGAAATACTACAATAATTCACAATTTCACCTCGGAGATTTAACCGATTGTATTGGTCGCTAAATTAAGACCCCAGCAGTTACTTAACCACTAGCATTTTCAATTTCAAATATAATATTTGATTTATTATCTAGATCTTTTCTATTCTCACTCAGGTAAAACCCATTCTTAACTAATAATTTTTTAGAATTCTCATTTTCAACATGTGTAAAAGCCTCTATTTTGTCAAGTTTTAATTCTTTAAAACCAAAGTCAATAATTGCTTTTAGAGCTTCACTCATCATCCCTATATTTTGATATTTAGGATCTAAATCATATCCAACTTCAGCTATTTTCTTGTCTTTAGAAAAATTCCACAAACAAATTGTTCCTATTATTGGGGGCTCATATTTTAATGTCACCCCCCAACTAATTGATTTATTGGTTTCGAAATAATTATTCAATTCATTAATAAATCTTACTGCACCAGATATATTACTAATTTTTCTATCATCAGGCCTTTCAATAAATTTTGTCACATTCTCGTCTGACTGTAAGAAAAGGATAACATCACCATCTGATGATTGAATTCTTCTTAAAAAGAGTCTTTCTGTTTCTAATTCTGGAAATACTTTAAACATCTTTAGTTGTCGGTTTTACTTTTGTCGAGTTGCAATTTTGCTAAACATTTGTCTATCCCCATACTTTAACCATTCTAGATTTATCAATCTCCTCTGCTGGTAAATACTCATGATGAATATGCTAGGACTAATAACCATGAATAAAAATGTTCTGTTTGCATTGGAAAACCTTAAAATGATTGGGATGATACTATCGGGTTAAGGGTCTTGTTGCTCAGATATGAATAATATGTGATGCACAAAAGGCAGGGAAAAATTAAGATCTCTATCCCATTCCCTATTGATCATGACAGGTATTGAAGTGATTTAATTTAGGTTAAACATTTAGAGTCCCCGTAATATTTCGGAAAAGCTAATGATGATGTTCTACTCATAAATTTATAAAAAACCAATCGGTTAAAATTACGATCTATTTAAAATCAGGTTGAAATTTTATTGGTTCTTTATTAATTATTTTACTTCTTAATTGAAAATAAATAATTGAACCAAGAATTGGAAGAATTAGAACTAAAACCAAAAATTTTCATTCTGCATATTATAAATCTTGATTTTGTTACGTCAATAATTGCCCAAATCCATAAAGTAAGTGTCAAAATAATAAATGCAAAAATTAGTATTTTTTCCATAATTCAATTTTTTAATATCGTTTTAGCTAAACTGGCTTTTAATGTGATTTATGTCTTTATAGTTATTTTTTTATCTCTTCAACTTCAAAATAATCCGGTCCGCCATCTATAGGGTATCCTTCGATAAGATGACCAATAACTGTTACAGATTGTCCGATATAATTAGCCAAGTCAACTATACTGCTTCGTAATGCGTATCCGTCAATAACATGTGTTCCATATTGATATGTTGTCATACCTTGTTCTTGAATTGTACCCGTTGCTTCAACTTTCATTGGATTGATTTTATTGGTTAATAAACGTATATTATATAAATTAAATCGGCTATCGTTTCAATTCATTTTATCATTTAATTACTCCGCTCCTAAATTCCAAAATATTCAATGAATAAAACAGAATTAATCTTAATATCTACAAAGTAGCCATTTTTTAGAATAATTACATCAATCGAAATCACCTGTAGTCTAGGATTCGTCTTACTAATCCTTCCCGATAACCATCAGGTGGCTTGGTAACCCGAGGTGATCATACAAATACCTTTATATACTGCCAATCTTTTCAATCTTAAAACCTATTTCTTATAACTTAAAACTTAAATATCATACCTTTGCGGCTTCAAATTCAGAATATAGATGATATCAGCAAATAATATAACCCTTCAATACGGGAAAAGAGTACTTTTTGACGAAGTAAATATCGCTTTCAAAGGGGATAACTGCTATGGTGTAATTGGCGCCAACGGAGCGGGAAAATCTACTTTTCTAAAAATCCTTTCTGGTGAGATAGATCCGAATCTCGGAGATGTAAATCTCGAGTCAGGCAAGCGTATGGCAGTGCTCAAGCAGGACCATTATGAGTATGATGAGGTTACTGTGCTGAACACTGTGCTTATGGGGCATGATAAGTTGTGGGGCCTAATGCAAGCAAAAGATGCGATCTATGCTAAACCTGAGTTCAGTGATGAAGATGGTATCAAAGCAAGTGAGCTAGAGGGAGAATTTGCTGAGATGGATGGTTGGAATGCTGAGCCAGATGCAGCTGCACTATTGAGCGGTATGCGAATTCATGAAGATGATCACTACAAAGTGATGAAGGACATGGATGGTAACCAAAAGGTAAGAATCCTATTAGCACAAGCATTATTTGGTTCTCCTGATATATTGATTTTGGATGAGCCTACCAATGATCTAGATATCCAGACGGTCTCTTGGTTAGAGGATTTCTTGCTTGATTTTAAGAATACTGTAATCGTTGTATCTCACGATAGGCACTTCTTAGATACAGTGTGTACACACATTGTGGACATTGATTTTAGTAAGATCAAGATGTATTCCGGTAACTATACATTCTGGTATGAGAGTAGTCAATTGGCTCTGAAGCAAAAAATGACTCAGAACAAAAAAGCTGAAGATAAAAGAGTAGAACTGCAAGCGTTTATCGATAGATTTAGCGCCAATGCATCGAAGTCCAAACAAGCCACTTCTAGAAAGAAGATGTTGGAGAAAATCAATGTTTCTGATATCCAGCCTTCTAGTAGAAAGTACCCTGGTATCATATTCAACAAAGACAGAGAAGTTGGAGATGTGATCTTGACGGTTAGAAACCTTAGTTATGCTGTGGATGGAGAACAATACTTCACTAATCTGAATTTCGATATCAACAAAGATGAAAAAGTAACTTTCCTTTGTGATAATAGTCTTGCCATCAATGCACTTTTCGAAATATTAGCTGGAAATCTTAAAGCGGACACCGGTACATACGAATTTGGACAAACGGTAACGACTTCTTATTTACCGGGTGACAATGCAGAATTCTTCTCTGCTGACATGGATCTTATGGATTGGTTGAGACAATACTCGACTGAGAAAGATGAGATGTATATCCGTGGATTCTTAGGAAAGATGTTGTTTTCTGGAGAAGAAGTTTTCAAAAAGTCAAATGTTCTTTCTGGAGGAGAAAAAGTAAGATGTATGTTGAGTCGTATGATGCTTGCCGAAGGAAACGTACTCATGCTCAATGACCCTACGAATCACCTAGATCTAGAAACGATCACCGCATTGAACAATTCATTGATGAATTTCAAAGGAAATATCCTTTTTACTTCTCATGATCATACATTCACACAATCTATTGCCAATCGTGTCATAGAAATCGGACCAAAAGGTTTTGTAGATAGCTTGAAGGAATTTGATGAGTATATAAAAGATGCTGGGATAAAAGAGCAGAGGGCTGCTATTGTTTAGAATTATTACTTAAGTATAGAACTTTTTGTATTGCGTGACATTGATGCTAACTGTTTGAACAAGGCACAACCCATAGACTGAGCGCAGCCGAAGTCTACATTCACACAATCTATTGCCAACCGTCTCATAGAGATCAGACCAAAAGATTTTGTAGACAGTTTGAAGGAGTTTGATGAATATATTAAGGATGATGGGATAAAGGAGCAGAGGGCGGCTATTGTTTAATTATAGAATATAGGTCATTTTATTTTTCATTAGTACTGAAAAATAAGTTAATATATCAGGCATCTCTCAACTGAGCGTCGGACATTTTCTTTTCGCAGTTACTACAACGATTGTGTAAATAAACTAAGAATAGTATTGAGTATCTTTTCTAGTAAAAAGCCAGTATAAAAAATATAGCCCAAGGATAAGTATTGAGTATGAAAATTTCCCAGAATAAAATAATATTCCTAACAATAATATTAGGCGAAATCCACGGGATATTAAAAAAAACCACTTTCATCTGCCTTACTGCGACCTTTCACTTCCTCTAGTCCATTAATATATGACACCGCTATATCTAAGGATAGAAACCGTGTGTCCACTTGATCTAGAATTTCTTCTCCTGACATATTATTCTTTAGAAGTTTTGCTATTTTATTCATTTCAAAATCCGCTAAATTTTGAAGTTCTCTTTTTTTTAATGTATTTAAGATGCTATCTTCTAAAAACAAAAAATCCTTGCTCCCATGTATTTCTTTGTCTTTTATTAAATATTCTCTGATCTTTGGTAAATACTTATTGGCGAGGATATTTCTAGTTGTTATCATAATCTCTATAATAACTTGATCATCCACTCCATCAGATTTCAATTCATATCTAACTTCATCAGTTGTTCTCTGCCCTTCTAGCTGTTTTGCAATCCTATTAGCATATTCAATTTTCTTTTCGCTATCCATGAATAAAAATTAATAGTATATTTTCAAATAAACTGACAAAATACAGGTTTAAAATAGACTTTTCTTACTTTTCTAAGATTATCCAATACATACTTCTAAGGTTATCCAATACATACTTCTAAGGTTAATTGAATGTCTCTTTATAAATGAACCACCCCGCCGCAAGCGGACGGGGTATCACGCTCACAAAAGCTCTGCTCGAAAATTAGTTTTCCGCCGCAAGCATCGGGGTATCCTTTTTGAATAAAAAAGAAGAAATTAACTATGTTATAAGCACACGACTAGAATCAACCTTATTATTAACATCTATTATGAAACTTTAAACTTCTTGGATTCCAAAATCTACAGATTTATAACTAACAACATGTTAATCCTTGTATTCCTTTGGAAACATTAAATAAAACAGTCATATTTGCTTTCGATAAAGAAATGCCACTATGAGTAAGAATAAAGCAACGAAGAAATCAAAGATCAATCCGACTAAAAGTACTATCACAACTGGTGCGGCGGCATCTGAATTGGCTGCAGCGAAAGCAAGACTAAATAAGTCAAGTATTTCGAGTTCCGCTGATCTTTTGTTCAATAAGACTTCTTATATGTACATCCTAGGTGGTATTGGACTTATGGTGATTGGGTTCTTTCTTATGGCAGGTGGTCACAATGATGATCCGAATGTATTTGACGAGGATGTAATCTACAGCACACGTAGAATATTGATCGCACCTATGTTTATCATAGCTGGTTTGATTGTTCAAGTACTAGCAATATTCAAAAAGTAGATTTTCTAGAGGTCAAAATTACCGACCATATATTCATATTTCATGATTGATATTATAAGATCCATTGTATTAGGAATTGTACAAGGACTGACTGAGTTTTTACCTGTATCCAGTAGTGGTCATTTAGAAATAGCTAAATACATATTAGGAGAAAATTCGGTAGGTGAAGAATCTATGCTCATGACTGTAGTGCTTCATTTTGCTACTGCATTGAGTACGATGGTAATTTTTAGAAAGTTTATCTGGGATATCATAAAGTCGGCTTTCACGGCAGAGGGTAAATATTCTAGATCATTTGTAATGAACATTATCATATCAATGATCCCAGCCGCTTTGGTTGGAGTTTTCATGGAAGACTTTATAGAATCATTATTTAATAAGAACTTATTACTTGTTTGTGGTATGTTGATTTTGACGGGTATGCTATTATTCGTTGCCGATAAAGCAAAGAATAGTAATAAAAAAGTGGGTCCACTCGAAGCAATCATTATCGGACTTTCACAGGCTATAGCAATATTACCTGGCATAAGTAGATCAGGTGCTACCATATCTACAAGTGTGCTACTTGGCATAGATAGAGAGGAAGCTGCACGATTTTCTTTTTTGATGGTTGTTCCTCTTATTTTTGGGAAGATGGCAAAGGACTTATTGGATGATTCATTCACAACTATGTCAGCAAATATTACTGAACTAGGATTTGGATTTATAGCTGCATTCCTGACAGGTTTAGTTGCTTGTAACTGGATGATCACTCTTGTCAAAAAGGCTGAATTAAAATATTTCAGCTATTATTGTTTTGTAGTGGCAATCATCGGTATTGCATATATTTCTTTCAGATAATTATATTCATAAAAACCTACTACTATCAAGGAGCTTCCAGTCATACAATCTCAATTCATAGTCTCAAAAATTAATTTACCGACCAAAGTAGAATTCAAAGCTGGATTAGTTCTACTTATTGATAAACCTAAAGAATGGACATCGTTTGATGTGGTGAATAAACTTAGATTCACGATCAAGCATAAACTGGGTATCAAGAAAATAAAAGTAGGTCATGCAGGAACATTGGATCCTATGGCAACTGGCTTGCTTATCCTTTGTGTTGGCAAGTATACGAAGTGTATAGATACTATGACGGGTATGGACAAGACATATACCACAACTTTAAAATTGGGCGCTACCACTCCGAGTTTTGATGCAGAAAGTAATGAAGATGCACAATTTCCAATAGAACATATTACGGAAGCTTTAATAGAGGAAAAACTTCCATTCTTCAGAGGTGATATCGAACAATTCCCACCTATGTTTTCAGCCATCAAGATCAAAGGCCAAAAGCTATACAATCTTGCTAGAAAAGGAATAACCGTAGAAAGAAAAGCGAGATCACTCAAAATAAATGAATGTAATGCTACTCGTTTCGATCTTCCTGAATTAGATTTATTTATTGATTGCAGCAAAGGAACATATATTCGTACTATAGGACATGATTTAGGTGCTGCGTTGGGCTCTGGTGCATACCTCACTGCGCTTAGAAGAGAATCTATTGGTCATTATGAAGTTGCTAATGCACTGAGCATAGAAGAAGCTGCAGAATGGATTGATGGGGCGATTTCTACTGATGAAGTGATTGTGTAGCCTAATGGGCTAACCAAATTTATTTGAGACTTATAAGCCTTACAAATCGTCCAAATAAATTTTGACGGCCATTATGATTGGGGACAGAAAAAAGATGGGGTTCCTTACGAAAAGAAACCTCATCTTATATTATTTTCTATTCATGACAAAAGCGATTCCGCAATTCAAGCAATTTGCGGTTTCGCAATAAATCTATCCTTCTACTTTCTTTGCATAACTTTCATTCATATTATAGAACATAAATCCAATTGCATCTGAAGCTTCTTCGATAATCTTTGAAGTCGGTTTACCTGCACCGTGACCAGCACTTGTTTCGATTCTTATTATTACTGGGTTTTCTCCCGTATGTTTCTTCTGTAATTCTGCCGCGAACTTGAATGAGTGTGCTGGCACTACCCTATCATCATGATCTGCTGTCATAACCATGGTTGCTGGATAAGCAGCTTCTTTCACATTATGTAGTGGAGAATATTCCATCAAATATTTGAAAGCCTCTGGATCATCAGATCTACCATAGTCACTAGCCCAAAAGTGACCAATTGTAAACTCGTGATATCTCAACATATCCAATACACCGACTCTTGGGTATGCTACTGCGAACAACTCAGGGCGCTGTGTCATACATGCTCCAACAAGTAATCCTCCATTTGAGCCTCCTTCTATAGCAAGCTTTTCAGGAGAAGTAAAACCATTATCAATAAGGTATTCTGCAGCACCTATGAAATCATCGAAAACGTTTTGCTTTCTTTCTTTTGTTCCAGCTTCGTGCCAGTCCTTTCCAAATTCTCCTCCTCCTCTAATATTAGCAACCACATAGATTCCGTCATTCTCTAAAAGTGGAATTTTTGTCAATGAGAAAGACGGAGTAATTGAAATATCAAACCCTCCATATCCATAAAGTAAAGTTGGTCTTTTTCCATCAAGCTTAAGTCCTTTTCTCATAGTAGCGAACATAGGCACTTTAGTTCCATCTTTACTGGTATACCAAATCTGCTTAGTCTCGTATGCATCAGAATCAAAATCTACATTTGGCTGTCTGAATATTTCAGATTCCATTGTCTCAGTATTCAACTTATAAATAGTCGATGGTCTAGTGAATGATGTGAATGAATAGAAACCAATATTATCAGCTTTTTTACCGCGTACGCCACCACCAGAACCAATTCCAGGTAACTTCAAGTCCATCAGGAACTTTCCATTCATGTCAAATACCTTAGTCTGGGAACTAGCATTGTGCATATAACTTGCAAACATCTTTCCTCCTACTATTGATATACTATTTAATGGGTCTTCATTTTCTGGAATGATTGTTTTCCAGTTAGATTTTGCAGGATTATTGAGATCAATTGAGATCACTTTCTTCTTAGGAGCACCATCGTTTGTTGTCAACAATAAGTTATCTCCATCATTATCAATATAACTATAGTCCGCATCGAATGTAGTAACAATTGGGACTATCTTATCAGGATTCTTATCTAGATCGATATAAGAAAATGCATTACCACTCGTAGATTCAGTAAGATTCATAATTAGGAACCTTTCGTCTTCAGTCGTTCCTGCATATACGTTTCTCATCGGATGTTCATTATCTACATAGATCAACTTATCTTTTGACTGAGGATCTCCTAACTTATGATAATACAACGAGTGATGCGAGTTACTCGCTGATAATTCATCACCTTCTTTAGGCTCTGGGAATCTACTGTAGAAAAAACCATCACCTCTCCATGAAAAACCAGAGAACTTGACCCACTCTATCTTATCATCCAATATCTCACCAGTCTGTAGATCTTTTACATAACCTGACCTCCAGTCAGATCCTCCTTCAGATACTAGATAAGCTAGATATCGTCCTGATTTGTCAAATGATGTTCCCGCTAGTGATGAAGTACCGTCCTCAGAGAATTTATTAGGATCCAATACGACTTCTCCTTCAGTCTTGATGTCTTTGGATCCATACATTACGTACTGATTTTGGAGTCCATCATTTTTATAGTAGTAATACGTATCTCCTTCTTTGAATGGAGATGAGTACTTAGCATAATTCCATACCTCCTCAAGCCTTTCCTTTATGTCATTACGATATGGAATCTTAGATAAATAATCGAATGTTGATTTGTTTTGCCCAACTACCCAAGACTTAGTTTCGTCACTATCATCATCTTCTAGCCATCGATACGGATCGCTTACATTGGTTCCGTGATAGTCATCTACTACACTATCCATCCTAGTTTCCAGATAGTCAACTTTTACTTTTTCAAATTTCACTATTTCCCTTTTTGAATCTGCACAACTTGCAAATATTATAATAGCCATGAGAAGTGTAAGATACTTTTTCATACGATTTAATTAGATTTAGTTAGTAAAATATGTAATTATCTAACGAATAGAAATAATCACTGCCAATTATAACTATCCAATCCATCATTTAGACTTTAGGATACTTTTCATCGATGAATGAACAAAAAATCGTCCGTATTATTATTATTATTATTCTCAAATGGCCAATCGTTAAATCATATTTTCACATCGAGTCACAAGGCCAAAAATGGCAAGCTACACTCACTTTTTTAAATATATACAAAATCTAACTATGTGAAATACAATATCATTTGTCTAAACACTATATTTGCAGGATAAACACAACAAATTTGATTTCCATGTCAAAAAAATACAAATACATATCTCTTCCTAAAATCATGATGGTATTTATCATCTTGGCTTGCACTATAGGGCTATCACCATTGAATGCTCAAAAGATTCTCATCACAGAGTCTGGGCAGAAAATACTGATCTCGGCCGACGGTTCTTGGAGTATTGTAAAATATGATGAGACTATCGATTCTGACGGCAATATTGTTTCTGAAACGAGCACAAGCTTAGAGGCATTTCAAGCGCCAAGTGCAGGTAAATACCCACTAACTGTGGAACAAAAAGCTACAGTGAAAAATATGCTTAAAGCACTCTTAAGCGATGAGGCTCAACTACTTGTAAATAGAGAGTTTTTTAAAGATAATATTGATATATTAAAAGAGAAAAAGAAAATAGCAAAAGAAATAAAAGATAAACATGAAGAAGATAGCCTCACAAAGCGAATAAAATTAACGAAAGCCTCTGTAAAGAAGAATAACGAAGCATATAAGAACAGTAGTAAATTAGTAGCTGATACCAACGAGCTTCTTGAAGGCAAAGTGAAGAATATAGAAGAACATATAGCTAGGCTTATCCAAACAACGGAATCACCTCAGCAAGCAGATTCTGGTATGGGTGGAGTTATTGAAGAGAAGGATTCTAATAATAATAATGAAGAGCTTAAATATCAAGATAGAATTGAAGAAGAAATTCAGATTCTCAATGATAAAAAAATCGTAACCAACTATCCAAAAAGCTTCATAGTGGAAAAAAAGAAATTTCCTCGTGATAAATATGAATGTAAAATTACTTTTGATGGATATGATGAAATAATGAGATCTAATAAAAAGGAAGTAAAATCAGATTTCTTTTTTGGACATAGTCAGAAAAAAATGAAGCCATATTTTAAGAGTGATGATTTTATAAAGTGCGATGCTCATGTCTCAAAAATTGGCAAAAAGCACTATATAACGTTGAATATTAGAGTAAAGTCTAAGAATGCTAAAAAGACCTACGGTATGATAAGAGCTAATGAGACCATAAGATTTGAAATGGTAGATGGTAGCAAAGTATACTGTACTAGCATGATTCAAGATGGAGGAACTATAGAACCGTATACTGGCAACACATTATACACTGGTATATTCGAAATAGAAAAAGACGACCTTGGTACGTTGAAGAATAATTTCCTTGACAATATAGGCATAATCTGGTCTAGTGGGTATGAACAATACAACATCTTCAACGTAGACTTTCTTAAAAATCAATTGCAATGTCTGAAAAAATAGTAGATTACAAAAGAGTACTTGGATTAGAACTCCCAACTGATCCGAGATGGGTTAACATGGCAGAAATAAGTCTAGAGGAAATATTATCGGATCATGCATTCTGTGAGTTAAAAGCGGCTACTCAGTGTATATCCCTCATATCAACATACTCCGATAGAGCAGAACTAGTCAAAGAAGTAACACCTGTTGTCTCTGAAGAATGGGGACACTTCCGTTTGGTACTCAAGGAAATGGATAAAAGAGGGCTAAAACTCGGAAAGCAAAGGAAAGACCTATATGTAAATGAGCTAATTAAGTTCCAAATTGGAGGTGGTAGTTTGGAAGATAGATTACTTGAAAAACTCATCACATTCGCCCTCATAGAAGCTAGAAGTTGTGAACGGTTCAGGTTATTATCTCTTCACATTTCTGATGACAGCTTAAAAGAGTTTTACCATAAGTTTATGGTCTCAGAAGCCGGACATTACAAGATGTTTATATCACTTGCCAAACTGTACTGTGGAGAGGAACGAACGATGAAACGATGGGATGAATTCCTAGAGTATGAAGCTGAGTTGATGAAGAGATTAGAGACACGCGGGGATCGGATGCATTGATTATTTTTAGGAATTAGACTTTAGACTATTCGACTTTTAGACTATTCGACTTGTGACTTTAGACTATTCGACGTTAGACGTTAGACTTTAGACTTTAGACTTTAGACTTTAGACTATTAGACTATTAGACTATTAGACGTTAGACGTTAGACTTTTGACGTTAGACGTTAGACGTTAGACTTTTGACGTTAGACGTTAGACTTTAGACTTTAGACTATTAGACTATTAGACTATTAGACGTTAGACGTTAGACTTTTGACTTTTGACGTTAGACTTTTGACTTTAGACTTTTGACTTTTCGACATTAGACTATTCCATTTCAGCAAAATCAAAGACGACATGTCTGACATCTCAGAGAGTGTCTGACATATTTATGTTCCTTAAACAATCCTTAATATCCCCAAGCCTCCTAACAGTTATTGGGAAGGATTGGTTAGCTCAATTATTCCAACAAGAATTAAATTTTACAAATAGGAATATCTCGCAAAAGTGGAAGAACCTTATCCTACATTATTTTAAAGTCGGGCTGGGCAACCTTTACAAGCTTGTAATCCTATAGAAGGTCGTATGTTGGTATATATGTGCAAATAACAAATAAGTGTCATACACCTTAAAGGTGTCTGACACTATTGCCTATACGACATTATATCTACAGCTTTTCCAACAACACTATATCGAACATACTATCAATTGTAATCTTTCCATTCACCACCGTCTGAGTGATACCAGAATATCGATCGCGAACAGAGTCACCATCATCTGCAAGTGCTGCAACATCAATCACCATATTCCCCTTTGGCATATCAAGACCTACTAGCACCTGATCTTTTGCACCATTTGGAGCGGTCCATGATCTAGTAAACATATATGGGGAATCACTTACCTTTGCGTGCTTTCCTGCTCCGATTGAAGGATGACTGTTTCGGAAGTGTCCTATTTTCTGCCAATGAATGAGAACATCATTTACTGTATACCCATTCTTTTCTTTCATTGCCCTCAGTTCATCCCAATTCATAAAAGATCTTAATGTAGCATCTCCATCTGCCTGTGCTGTAAGGGTTCTAGCTGTTTCGTCACCATAGTATATTTGAACTCCTCCTTGACAAAGAAGCAACTTTGTTCCTGCTTCAAATGGTCGTTCTCTTTTCAAATCAAAAGGCCCGCCATCATCATGAGAACTAACGTAGTTCACCAAACTTTTACCTTTAAATTCATTATGAAGAAGATGGTCATATTTTGAAAATATCTCCTCATAAGATTTATTTGCATCACCTTTAAAATCAAAATTGATTAAGCTGTGAAAACCATTATCAAAGAAATCTACTTTCTTATCTCCATAGTCAAACGCTCGTCCGTTGCCTGCAAAAAAGTTGTATACCTCCCCTACCATATAGAAATCATTGTCATCTAGTTTGGCTTCAGGATTATTCTTTTGCCATTTCTTATGCGCTGTTTGGGCAGCTTTCCATAAGTTTTTCCAAACATAATCTTCTGTATGTTTTACAGTATCCACTCTATAACCATCAATACCGTATTCTTCTATAAAGTCTACAAGCCATTTCAATATATGATTGGTCGCAGTTCTTTTGTAACCAGTCATTTTAAACCATTCATCCAATTCTTTTACTTCTTGCTCATATCTACCTTCTTTTTTCCACTTATCTACTAAGAATGGAGGTAATGTAACCTCTGCTTCACTTTCTGTTCGGACATCTGGCAAATTATCAACCAAAGTACAATTGATCGTACTTTTCGCTGAAGAGTAACTACAGCGCGGGCCAGTCTTTACCCACTCCTCCGGCCATTGAGAATCAGATGCAGTAACTGGTCCAGTATGATTTGCTACTACATCAAACAGAACTCTTATTCCTTTGGCGTGGGCAATATTAACCATTTCTTTCAAATCAGATGAAGTACCAAATTTTGATTCTAGTGCTGTCCAATCCCTTGTCCAATATCCATGAAATCCAAATGAATTACCAGTACCTTCATTTACAGATCCAGATATTTGTTCTACTAATGGGGTCATCCAAATGGCATTTACTCCTAGGTCTGAAAAATAACCGTCATTTATCTTTTTTGTAATACCTTTTATATCTCCCCCCATGTACCCTCTTAATGGTGCTGGAGGATTATCTGCCGTATGCTTATAATCATTTGAAGTATCTCCATTATAGAACCTATCTGTCATCAAAAAATAAATCGTTGCATTATTCCACGTAAAAGGCAACTCAGCAGATTCATTTGATGCGACTTGTTGATTTGACTTACACCCAGTAA
The DNA here is from genome assembly GCA_047628935.1 of Halioglobus sp. Taxonomy (GTDB): domain Bacteria; phylum Bacteroidota; class Bacteroidia; order Chitinophagales; family Saprospiraceae; genus CAJXUU01. The sequence continues at coordinate 15,285 of JBLHWH010000117.1, forward strand.
GAAGAGTGCCAATAAGTAATATGTTGATGATTAATTTCATTCCAATTGTTTTACTTCATTCTACCTTAATCTAAACCCCAAATTTGACTTTCTATAAATATTCATAAGTATTGTATTCCTCTACGAACTTATCAGCAAATGGAGAATTAACAAAATACTCTTTTACTTTTAGTGGGTTCCTTCTTGTGCATTCAAAATTGATTTCATCTAAGCCAGTTGTAATTATTTTCAGTTTCGTAGGATGGAGGTTTACAATTTCGTCCTCCATTAACATCAACTTAGAATAGTGATAAGGAATACCTTTTGATAAGCAATTTTTGAAGAGAGAAAAATTTGACCGCTCCTTCAATTCATCATTTTCTTTATCAAATGAGATACTAAGAATTTCTGATCTGTGCATCAATAACATGTAATTACCTGCATCATCTCTTAAATAAAAAGCTATGCCATTTTTTAATGTCTCAATATTTGATCTAAGATAATATTGCCTTTTAATAGAATCGACCATCTCAGCACCTTCTAGATATTTGAGACCTCCTACTCCAATACCTCCTTTATTCATAGCTTCTCGCTTAGTATAGTGACCACCACAATACTCCACGACGACATTATTTCTTTTGATACTTGATATTTTTTCTAAATTCAGAACCTTCAAAATACTTTAGATTGTTGTTGATGGCGAAAATATGAGAATAATAAACAATTATGCTCTTTTAGTACATAACATATTATCAAATTGCAAGTTAAATTGAGCATATTACCATACTTACAAATAATTAACAAGATAACACGCAAATATTCAGCTGAAGATTTTATTTTTGCAGGATAATTTACGACACAAGAAAAATCATACAATGACAGAATATTTCAAAGTACTATCAGATTCAGAGTTTGACCAACTAAAAGATGCAATCTCACTTATCACCGTATATATAGCAGGTGCAGATGGTAATATCAATGATGACGAAACTAAGTGGGCAGAAAAAGTAACAAAAATTAGATCATATACCTTACCACAATCATTAAAGGAATTTTATGCAGAAGTAGGTATTGATTTCCATGAAAGAATGGAAAACTATATGGCTTCATTATCGAATTTGGAAACAAGAAACAGTACAGTGGCCGATAAGCTTACTGCGTTGAATCCTATTCTTGCTAAATTAGCTCCCAAATTAGGTGCAACCCTTTATAATAGTTATTTATCATTTGCGAAGCACGTTGCTAAAGCTTCTGGTGGATTTTTAGGATTCTTTAGCATTGGACCTAAAGAAGCGGCACTTCTAGATTTAGAAATGATTACACCTATTGTCTGGGAAGAAGAGGAAGAAGTATAAATACATTTTAGTGCTTGTATTATAAAATATGAAGAGGCTGTCTTATTGCGAGATGGCCTCTTTTCATTTTGTGCATTCATCCCTATTTCCTCTCTTTACCTTTCAGGCAAGATGTTATGGTATGATTAACTGTAACTAATGTATAGTAAGGTATCAATGATTATTTACTGCATGAAATTAATATTCATCTACTGTACGAGCTACTGTCAGCATCCTTTCCCTTCATAAGGAAAAGGTCAAGTTTATGGTTTATACCAGAGCCAATGATAGTTAAGCCTTGTGCCTCCTGCCTTGCGCTATTAAGTGCGAAATATTATAGACTGATTAGAAGATGAAAGGAGTATGTCTCGTCCTAATAATAGCGTTACACATCGAGTAAGGTAAAAAAATATTCACTTCATTCCTCTCACATCATCGGACGTATTACTTGATAAATGATAATATGTCGGACATCTTTGAGATATCCGACATATGTGCTTTTATTGCCGACTCATTCTTATATTTATTCTTCCACTCCTCAGTTTATTTTGCCCTATAGACATTGTAAAGGTTTTACACGACATCATGATGACCGGATTAGGAATATTAGGAAGATAGAGTTAGCCTGGTTCACCAAAAAAAAGACCACTCATTTCTGAATGGTCTTATCTTTAGATTGAGAAATAAACCAACAATCTTATATCTATAAAATCTTAGCGATTCTTAACTTTCGGCTGGCTTGTTTACTTTTCCTTTGATATTAAGGAAAGTTTGAGCTGGATCAGTATTAGCAGTAAGCGTTACTTTTTTAGCTTGAGTAGCTCCTCCAACTTTACCTTTTCCTTTAGAATCAAACTGTACTCTGATTTCTCCAGATCCACCTACTGGAATTGGCTCTCTTGGCCAGTCTGGAACAGTACATCCACAAGATCCTTTTGCATTAGATATTACTAGTGGCTCTTTGCCTGTATTTTTGAATTTGTAAAGGTGAACAACTTTTTCACCTTCCATGATCTCACCGAAATCGTAAGATTCTTCTTCGAACTCCATTGATGTTAATGGTCCAACTGGTGCCGCTGGTTTTGCAGCCGGTGTAGTTGCAGGTGTAGTTGCAGGTGCAGTAGTTGCTGTCGTTGCAAGGCTTTCTCTCGCTGCATCTTTAGCCGCTGAACCTTCGTCTTTACAAGCTGTAAAAGATAGAGCAGCAACAAAAGCAAATAATGCTAAAATTCTGAAATTTTTCATAAATAGAAATATGTTTATAAAATGATTAATATTAAATAAAATGATAATGTATAATTAGATTACAGTCAATACAATAATTGTGCCCAACCGTTCTTAAGTATAACACAAATGTAATTCAAATATTGATTGATTCCAAGTTTGTAAAAATGGTTAACACTCGATTAACAAACGGAGACCAAATTACTTGAATATGATCTACATCTAATATAATTTTTTATTGGAAATTAAGATCTTTAGTGATTACACTCCCCTTTAGGCTATCCAAAGTAGAGTCTCTGAATGGAATACCGGATCTCCTATCGACAAATTTGCTTCCAAAAATCCCTAAACCTTCACTCATATTAGAAAATATTGGAATCTCACCACTACTTGTAATTCCTAAATTAGCCTGCCCTACTCTTATATAGTCAGCAACACTAGCATTACCAGACACCAACTCAAATTCCGCTAAATTCATGAATCTTGTTATGCCATTGTCAGCTTTCAATGCACCTCTCAAAAACGAGTAAAATGACTCTCCTTCTACCTCTAACTTTATTCTATCTGAGTTATTTACCACTTGCCATCTTATAGCTGTATCTTTTACTTCTTCATTCGTGATTTCTGTAATATTAAAAATAAAAGATGCGGAATAAATAGTAGCATCTTCATCAGGTTTCCAATCAAGAGAAAACAGTTTACCTCTCTCAAATTTCAAATTAGACGGGGTAACAAAAAATGGCTTCTTAAAAATATCAGCAGTAGATGTTACTAGCCTGTCTTCGAAGATACCACCTATTTGTAATGAAATAGAATCGCCTACTGACATTGGAAAATCCATAGTATTAACTTTATATAAATAGTTAGGGTTCTTAGCAAACACTCCATCAACTCTTGGATAGCCTTCAGCAGCACCGTCAACTTTTTGTAATATAAACTCCGCTCCAGTATTTTTATTAACCAACGTTACCGTGATATCATCATAGTAAAGAGAGTCAGGATTCTGCGCTATCTCATTTGCTGATATTTCTCTGTCAGCAAATGCTCTTTCTACACGAATATATTGTGCAGTGTCAGTTTGGTCAAGAAGACCATAAACGATAGGTACTTCCCTGAAATCAGCAATGAGATCTAACTCATTGTCACAACTCATAAAGAATAAAATCACAAAAAATCCTAATATATATTTCATATTGAAATGTTCATTTTATTAATCGGTCACAAAAGTAGTCTTTTTGATTCAGAATGAACAGCCCTTCTTGTCATTATATTGTCCGCATCAGGCATATAAAATGAACAAAACTGTCTATCCTTTAAAACAGTAAGGAAATGCAATTTAAGGTCTGGTAGTGATCATGCAAGATGCGACAATCTTACTATCTTCTTTCGATTGAAGTATAGCATGTTGACCATCGTCCGTTTCCCCTATTTTTACCTCAATCTCTTTATTAATCTCGATTTCGTTTTTAAAATGCAGAAGCAACTTCACAATCTGCTGATCTTCAACACCATTAGACTTATATGGTTCAAGGAGATATCTCACAAGTACAATATTATTGATATGACTATTCCAATCGAGGTCGTATGGTCTTACTTTCCTTGTATCAACAATCTCCCACGACTCTGGACTACCCATCATTTTGTCCGCCTGAGAGAGAAAAGTCAGATCTTTCGGAGTACCTATTTCAAGGATCTTACTAGGAATTTTGCTTAACTTACGTGTATCTGTATTTATCAAAGTCCATGTAGAACTAGCTGCAGCTATTAATTTCTTCTCTTCATTAAAAACTAGATAGTCTCTAAATGCAAAGAATTTATCAAATCCCGATGGATATGTAATAACCGTGTATAAGTCATCCAGTTGAGGTGGCTCTATGATTTTCATTTCTTTTCTAATCAATACCCATGAAATATGATCTTCTTCCATATCCCAAACACTGGTTTTAAGTTCTCTAGCATGCTGGAGAGAGCACTCTTGCATAGATCTAAGCAGGGTAGGAATGGTTAGGTATTTGTCCGCATTGACGTCGTGTCCGTTTACTTTGTATCTGTGGGTATATACTAATGGGTTCTGCTTGCTCATGAATAAAAGTGATATGAGGCAGAAAGATATATAGAATCTGAAAACTAAATTGATTATTTATGAGTCTACTCCGAAAAGTATCAATTTCTTCAAAATGAATTATTTTGGATGAGATTTGTATTTTTTGAAATTCAGTGATGCCTGAGCATCAGTTAATTGAAATAAATGAAAATATCGCCAAAAGAAACATTTTTAGTGTTGAGGAGTTTTCGGAGTGGGCTCATTTATGGATTCAAATAAAGAAGCCCCACCGAAATGAGGCTGTAAGTCTATATTATTCCCATTGAACGTATTTAATTATGGTCGTTACTATAAACTAAATCAAATACTCACGACCAAATTAATAAGGCTTCTTTAAGAAAAATGGCATCCTTTTGTTATTCATATTTATATCCCATAGCTTTGTAAGCTATCATACTTGAAGGAGTATCTTCATGTGCTGTCATTTGAGGGTATGTTATTAATCTACATTTTATATAAACGCCTATCTAAATATTAATCATTTCGCTCCAAGCGTCTTCAATATAAAATTTTGTAATTATCGAGTAGGTAAAGGGAATTTCACCCTAAACCTCTCACAGAACCGTACGTGATAGTCTCCCATCATACGGCTCTTCAGTTAATGTTTAAGTGTTTC
>JBLHWH010000118.1:0-20248 GCA_047628935.1 Halioglobus sp.
ACGATGTTCCATCTGCTCAATGCGGAGTGGACTAATAATGTATTTGATACTGTTCTGCCAATATGGAGAGATAAATATTTTTGGCTACCAGTCTATATATTTATTATAAGTTTTGCAGCATTTAATAACGGAAAGAAGGCATACTGGTTTCTTTTATTCCTCATTGCGACAGTAAGTGCTGCTGACTTAATTAGTAGTGAGGTAATCAAGAAAAATGTAAAACGAATAAGACCTTGTAATGATACTGAATTGGTTGAAGTCAGATCCTTGGTAAGATGTGGCAGTGGTTATAGTTTTACCAGTAATCATGCTGCCAATCATTTTGCTGTCAGTTTTTTTCTCTTGGGGACGATTGGTTTAAGAAGGAGGAAGTTAAAATGGGCTTTAGTAGGTTGGGCTGTTTCTATTGCCTATGCGCAGGTTTATGTAGGTGTGCATTATCCGATTGATGTACTGTCAGGAGCTATTCTTGGGATATTGATAGCTAAAATATTTCTTTGGCTTTATAAAGCCAGAGGGAAAACAGTATTGATGGAGTGAAATTCTTGATTATATGTCATTTCATAATCAACTAATTTCAGTTACGTAATCAGTGACTTCGAAATCACATTATAATAATAGTATATACGTAAGTTATTCCCAATTATAGTTATTCAGAAGTAAAAGTAATTTTTAAATTTCAAGCTTTATTGGATACCAAGAACTAATTCTTTAGTATAAATTACTTTATTAACTGCTGTTTGTTGGCCTTAGCTGACTTAGATATTTGGAATGGATTTTGGCGTTATGAGCTTACAACTGTTTGAGTGATAGCGAGTTTTGTAAGCTTAGTCAAAAATATGTTTCAAATGGCGTTAAGAGTCAGGTACAGCCTTGATTTTTTTTGATTCGTTTTTTGGATCAAGCCAAAAAATGAATGCCAGTCACGGCGAGTGACAAGTTGAAGTGAAAAACATGACACTGGATTAAACTTCATAATAACAAAAATGAAGTAATCTTTCAGAAGTTACAACGTTCAATCCTTGTTAGAATAGGGACATTCGATATTAATGATTACATCTTCGTAAGGTGCTCTTAATTATTAATAGCATATTTGAAAAATAAAATGAAATAAATATTCCTTATAAATGCTCCTTATTATCATCCCAGTTCTGCACATGGGGCTCGCCTAACTTACCCAAAGAATTTCCTACGATCATAGCTACAGATGCATCACCAGTTACATTTACTGTAGTTCGACACATATCAAGAGGTCTATCAACGGCAAAAATCAATGCAAGTCCAATAGCCAAAGATTCAGCGGGAAGACCGAGTGATTCAAGTACTATGACTAACATAACCATACCTGCACCAGGCACGGCGGCTGATCCTATAGATGCCAATGTTGCTGTAAGCACAATCGTTAGCTGATCCTGAAACGTCAGATCGAAATCTAAGGCCTGACATATAAATACGGCGGCAACGGCTTGGTAAAGACTGGTTCCATCCATATTGATAGTAGCACCAACAGGAAGAACAAAACTTGTTACTTCTTTATGTACACCGAGATGTTCTTCTACTCTCTCCATAGTTACAGGTAGGGTAGCGGCACTAGATGAAGTAGAGAATGCTAATAATTGCGCAGGACTGATTCCTCTGAGAAAAAATCCAGGTCTCTTACCTGTGAAAAAATACACGGCTGCGACATACAAACTCATCATCAATAATAGTCCGATAACTACACTTGCAGCATACCAACCTAATGCTATGAAGAGATCAGGATTGGTGGTTTCTGCGACTAGTGAAGCTAATAAGGCAAATACGGCATAGGGTGCTGATAACATTATAAGATCTACCATTTTGAGAATGATGTCATTCAAACTATCGAAAAAATCTTTAATAGGTTTAGCTCGTTCATCTTTTATCAAAAGCATGCTGATTCCAAAGAAAATGGCAAAGAAAATAACTTGCAGCATATTTCCATTGCTGGACGCGGCTCCAAATATATTCTCTGGTACCATGTCTACAACAAATTGCAGAGGACCTTTTGACTTTTGGTTGCCTGCGGCTGTCACTCTTTTTTCTCCTTCAGCAGAATATGATTCAGTTAGCTCAGCTACTGTTTCTGCAGATACATATTCACCAGGTTGGATGATGTTTACTACAGCAAGACCAATAGATATAGCTACTACTGTGGATATGATGTAGAATAATATTGTCCTAAGCCCCATGTTTTTAAACTTAGAGATATCTTGTAAATCAGATATTCCTTTGATCAAGGAAGCTAGGATTAGTGGTATCGCAATTAATTTCAAAAGACTGATGAAGATTCTGCCGAACGGTTTTATCCAATCCGCAACGAACTCTTGCCATCCCATGTATGAAAAGAGGATTCCAAAAAGTACGCCTGCGATCATTCCGATCATGATCTGCCAATGAAGTGCTAGTTTTTTCATAAATCTAAGTAGTTATGCTGCAAAGTAATAAATCAATGGTTACCATCTTAAAATAGTACTATAATTTTTGGAAGGTAGATTATAAGACCTACAATAAAAGCGGATAAAGCGGACATGAAAACGGCAGCTGCACCAAGGTCTTTTATATGTTTGATTCTCTCATCTTGATTTGGCTGGACGAAGTTAGCGATGTGCTCAATTGCGGTATTAAATATCTCAGCGGATATGACCATGCCAATGCAAAGAACCACTGCAACCCATTCAGCATTAGATATTTCAAAATAAAAACCTAGTGCAATAGCAATTGTTGATAATGAAGTATGTATCCATGCATTGTGTTCTGATTTGAGCAATACTTTGAATCCATTAAAGGCGTGATTGAAGCTCATGATTCTGTCTTTAATTGAGAATTTGGACATTGGATTACAATTAAGAATTAAGAATTACGAATTCATTCAACATTCGTAATTCGTGAGTTCATCTACTTATCTTCAAACACTTCATCGATTCTTTCTGCTAGATCATCAAAGTGGAATTTAGTCATATCATCAGCTCCAGCTGCAGAAGCTAACATTCTTTTTAAGCTCTTCAGTTTAGCTCTTGCTATAGCTTTCATATCAGAATGCTCATATTTGTTACTCTCCATTTCTAGCGTTCTCTCTAGTCCTTCTATGAATGTTCTTTGAAGGTTCCTTCTATAGAGGGAAACACCATCTTCAGATTTTACTTCAGCAAAAATACTGTTGATCAATTCATCAAACATCTCGTTGATAGAATATGCAGTACTGTCATTTATTGCACTGTTTTCTATCATTCTATTGAGTCTGTCAGGATTCATGAGTTGGGCTAGTGTCCTGTCTTGTAGTCCTCTGATTCTCTCTGTGATACCTGTTTCTTCTACTCTAGATAAGATCTCTTTATCGATCAACCATGAGGGAGTCGCAAATACATTTTCGTTTAAGAAATTGATAGCATCTTTTTGTTTGGCTTTCTCAACATGAGTATATACTGCTTGTTCTTCATCACTTGATTTATTGAACTCATATACACCACCTACATTCGCAATAACATGCCCTACATATCTTCTGTATTGACCGAACACATTGTTGTAGAGTTCTTTTAATTCGCTATAGTCCTTCGTTTCTTCTGAAGTCCACTCAATTAGGTTAGGAACGATTCTTTTTAGATTTTTTAAACCTAATTCTGATGCTCTCATGCTATTACTTCCAAGATCTTCAGTCTGAGCTGAAGGATCTGTAGGTGATCTTCTTTGACGTCCAAATCTATAAATTGGATCATCCGCTTTTTCTTTGATAAGATTATTGATCGTTACTCTCTCCTCATCTTCATCCATGTTTTCGAATCTTCTGTAACCGAAGTCTATTGACCATTTATCATATGGACCTACGTTTGGCATAAGTCCTACATCACCATCTTCAGGTTGAGCTACATAATTGAATCTAGCATAATCCATGATACTTGGAGCAGTACCCATCTTTTGGGTAAATGAAGCACTTCTCAATGAATCCACAGAATAAGCTACACTTGATCCCATATTGTGAGGAAGTCCAAGTGTGTGGCCTACTTCGTGTGAAGAAACAAATCTGATCAATCTACCCATAATTTCGTCTCTGAATTTAGGGCTTCTTGCTTCTGGATTTATTGCGGCAGTCTGCACGAAATACCAGTTCCTAAGAAGGTTCATTACATTATGATACCAGATAATATCACTTTCTAGGATTTCACCAGTACGCGGATCGTGTACATGAGGCCCCATTGCATTTTGGATATCAGTAGACACGTATCTAATCACAGAATACCTAACATCTTCAGGAGACCAATCTGGGTCCTCTTCTTTAGTTGGAGCTACTCGTGCTTCGATTGCATTTTTGAAACCTGCAGCTTCGAATGCTACTTTCCAATCATTAACACCTTGCATCAAGTATGGAACCCACTTTTCAGGAGTAGCGGGATCGATATAGTAAACGATCTGTTTTATTGGTTCAACCAATTCACCTCTAAAATATGCTTCAGGATTTTTTGGCTCTAGTTTCCATCTTGTTATGAATCTTTTTCTAAATGCTTTCTGCTCATCAGAACTATAGTCAGTTTGACCTAGACTAAAATAAGATACTCTAGCATCATAATGACGAGGTTGCATTGGGATCTCAGGCAATAAAATGAATGATTGAGTCATTTCCAATGACATTGTTCCAGTATTTCCATTGTCTGGTAATTTGCTACCCGTATATGTAAGGACATGTTTTACATTTATATTCTCAGGAAAAGCTTTGATCTCATTGATAAATGATCTTTTCCCATCCACGCCTCTAACACCAAAATTCTTCTTTTGGCGGTTGTTCATAGCACTGATCATCGGAACGTCTGATGTGAAAAATGAATTCATTTGAATCACATAACTAGAACTATCCTTGGACATTGTTTTAATAGGGAAAGAAGCTATTATGGGTTCGAAGTTGTTATTTTGTACAGATTTATAAATCGGATCTTCAAAACTTGCAACACTATTATAGGATACAGACCTTAATAAAATATTTCCTTCTTTTTTCTGCCATCTTATGACTTGTTGAGGTTGAGATTTGACGCCAGCACCTCCAAAGTTAAGGCCTTTGACAAAGCCTGATACTCTTGATGTAACTAGTATTTCTTCCTCTAGCAAAGAATCTGGGATTTCAAAAAACCAATCTTCCTTCACTTTATGAACTGTAAAAAGGCCTGTTTGTGATTCAGCTTTTTTTGTGATGATCTTCTTATAAGGTTTCATTTTACCTTTTTCATCCTTCTCAGGTTTTTCGGTCTTTTTTGCTTTCTTTTTGAAAATTTGCGCATTAGAATTTGGCGCAGAAATTACAGCCAATATAGCTATAAGAAATAGTAGTTTGAATAACTTCATTTATTATTGTTTGTTCAAGTTATTTAAGAACGCAATGGTGATTTATTTGCAAGAATTCGATTTGCAGGGTATTAGCTTTTTTTGTCGTCATTTAGCCAATGCTAAATTTTTCAAAAAGAGCTTCACCTGGTTAACCAAGTTGAAAACCTCGTCATTTATTGACGGGGCATTTACAAATAATTTTAACCTTAGTTTTTAAATTACTTCAGTGTAAATCGACAGCATTATTTAGATATAGTCTATCCAAACGTTTCGCTCACACAATAATAATAAACTTACTCCACATTGATGGTCTGACCATCAAATAAGGTCAGTACAAAAACAAGTGAGGGATCACTTTCTTTAATTTTTAGTATTTCTGTTTTGATATCACTATGCTGTGAGTCAGTATAAAATACATATGTTTCAGCGGGATCAAATGCAGAATCGTAAAATTGTAGCTCGGCAGAATTAGCCACATAAAACAATCCATAATCCCCTGGAGTTACATAAGATCCATTATTAATGGAACCAAATAGGTTATTGATTTTATCAATTGAAGATTGTGTTCCGTTCTGAACCACTCCCCATACCATATTTTTCTTGATTCTATTAATTTTTACTTTACTGATCTTAATTCCATCATTACTTGTTAAGTTTAGACTGATTTCATTATCTGTAGCTTTTATTTTACCCGAATTACTAACGATATCTTGTATTTGGATAGTGATTGTCTTTTCATTATTGTGAAAACCAAAGTTGAGCATTTGCTTGATTATACTTGGAGGAGCAATACAAACACCTTCTAAACTAGTTTTATTCAATACTACTTTGATATTTTCCTGACTGATTTCTAACTGAAACGGTATAGAATAATTACTACATCCTAACTCCTGTGTCGTCCTAATACTTAGAGAAGCAAGTCCTCCATTACTAGATAATTCTTGTGAAATATACATTTCGTATTCATCTTCAAGGTTGATGAAACTTTCCGTATCCAAATCTTTTTGACAAGATGAAAAGATAATACATGTTAGTGTAAATAGAACTAAAACCTTCATCACAGTGCTTTCCTTCATAAAAAAAAATAAGATGATTTATATCCGTAATGAAACGGATATAAATGCTAATCGCTGTCTAAAACGATAATAAAGTTAAATATAAAAGTTTGCTCTCATATTATTCAGACTCAAATAGTCGTTTTGAACTATCAGAAGGAAGGCCATCTTTGTGAATCATCACAGATATAGTTTTCATTTTTAGGTAGTTTTCTGACATATAAAGATATCCTTTGAAATCAGATATCTCACCCCAAGAATTCTTTATAATATAGTATTTTGTTCCGTTTTGATCCAAAGCCATACCTACTAGGTGCATTAAGTGGTCATCTGTTGTGCTATAGTTTTCAAAGTTTGACTGTCTGTTTTCTTGCGTTACTTCGATCTCTTTTCCAGGCATGGTGAATAAGTCTTCTCTTTTAGCATTTTCAGGTAATAAAGCCATTCCATTTTTAGCGGAAAATCCTTTTTCACTTACATCTCCATCCCATGCTATTGAGTATCCAGCAAGAATAGCGTAATCAATAATACTCATCATCTCTTTGAGTGGCACATTGTAGAATTCCCCATTAGAATAATTATCTGGTATCTCTAAAATGAACTCTTCATAAAAAGGATGGTGTGTAAAAGAGCCTAGTGAGATATAATTGTCCGTTTTTAGTTTGGTTGTTTCTACAAAAGATTTAGGAGTAAATGCCACTCCATCATGCATGAACTGCTTAGGTACAGCACCCATATAGGTATCTATAATTGCCGCAAACGCAGGTTTCCAATTTGTACTCAACTTCTTACTCTTTCTGATACCATCTAAGAATCCCTTTAGTCCAGCTTCCATTTCACTATGATCGTGCTTTGTTTCTTCATTTATCAAACCAGAATAAGCATCCTCTGTGATTAATCCATGTTTCTCAGTCATTCGAATCAAATCATGCGATAAACTTCCTTGACTAAAGTTGGCTTTCCCTTGACGCATTACATAATTCATAGCCTTATCCTTATAGATATTTCTCACAATGAACATCTCAGACAAGTTGATATTGTCATGTCCCATTCTTATGAGCTCAGATTCTAAGAATGATGCTGTGGCAAAACTCCAACAAGTACCTGTTCTATCTTGGCTTTTGACTTCGGTACAGTTGATTCTTTTCTCAGTTTTGAAATTGTATTGGGCTGTTACATGGGACAATCCAAAACATATAAATAGGCTATAAATAGTTAGCGATTTGTATATAGATGATATAGTCATAGATGATTATTTAGAACGCAAAATAAGGAAAAATTAGATGAGTAGCTGAATGGGGTCTGATTAAATATCAAATGGAGCCTTTTATTATAATTAATATTATTATATTGGGACAGTATTGCAGTTATTTTTTTAACCAATTTTTTAACCAATTTTTTAATATGAATAATTTTAAATTTATTTAATTTTCTTGTGTTTTATGTCTTTATCTTGTATTGGTTTATCCCAATCTAATACATTTTGTATGACGAATGGGAGTTTTCCAATTGAGGACATTCAGCAGTATTCAAATAGTGTGAATACTAATTCTTATTGCCTTAAAACTTATATCCATGTGATAAGAGATGGTAACAGTAATGGAGGAGTTACAAATTCTCAAATTAGTACAATGTTTGCTCAACTGGAAAGCGGCTTTGGGCCATTAGGGATTAATTTTTCCTGGGATAACAATGTAGATTACATTGACAGTGATCTTTATTTTAATGCTCAAAGTACCTCACAGTTATCTCCTCTTTTTGATGTTTCAAGCCCAGATGGTATTGACATTTTTCTATTGCCAGAAACGCATTATGTACAAGCGGGGCTTGCTGATGGTGTAGGCGATAATACAGCATTGCTACTATCTGGTAAATTTTGGCTAGGCCCGAATACTCCACTGCTAGAATCGAAAGTTCCTCTTCATGAGTTGGGCCATGTTTTTGGATTAAATCATACATTTCATGTAGGTGATTGCGCAGAACTGGTTGATGGTTCTAATTGTTCTAATTGTTCTAGATGTGGTGATGGATTCTGTGATACGGCTGCAGACCCTAATATGAATTATCAAGTAGATCCTGTTACTTGCACTTGGACAGGTTCCGGAACAGATTCAAATGGAGAGTCTTATGATCCAGATGGAACCAATTTTATGGCTTATTCGAATTTAGGATGTATGACAAATTTTTCGTTAGAGCAGGTCAATTTCATGAAGAATAGAATAGCTAGCGAATCATATTTACAGGCCTGTCTTGTTAATAATTCAGGAGGTTCTTGTTCATGTATGAGCGGAGATATATTAGTATCAACAAACACTGTCATAAATTCGAATCTAGATATGGATGGCGATATTGTAGTATTTAATCAATCGACACTTACTATTGATGGAGTTAAAATATCATTTACAGAAGGACATGGTATTAAAGTTAAATCAAGAAGTGAGTTGATCCTAGATAATGCTCATTTGACAAAATGTGAACAATCTACTAACTGGAAAGGTATTAGCGTTGTTGGCGATCCAATTTTTGTACCATTATTAAATGCAGGGGGAAGACTAACTTCTTCCAACGAGACTAGGATAGAACACGCTGAGATCGCTGTTGATGCAGTTTCATACTTATTTTATGTTTACCCAATTGGAGGAGGAATATTAGATATATCCAACACTGTTTTTGATCACTGTGATATTGGAGTCAAAATTGGCCCCAAGCTCAATAGTGATGTGTCATTAGTTGGAAACTCATTCTCTAATGGGAAGTTTGGTGTAAAGCTATTTCAAACAACAGGTAATCTGATAAGTGGCAACACATTTATAAATATGCATGGTCTAGATGATTATTTTAATCCTATTGGTTCTGGTATTCATAGCACAAACGCTGAACTTAATTCTTTTGGCAATACTTTTATAGATTCTGATTTTGGCATGTATCTAGATGCTCCTACACCATATATACATTTTGCGGGTGCTACTTCTAATAATTTTTATAATAATACAGTAGGAATACATACAGAGTCATTTGCGAATATTGAAAGGTTAAACGTAGATAATAGTACCTTTTTCGGTGGTATAGGAATATCGAATAATGGTGATTTGAAATTTTTGCTTCGACAAAATCAATTTTACGATAATATTGTAGGGATAGAGACGGATAGTACAGGCGATAACCTAGAGAACAGAATACTTAATAATAATTTCAACTACAATATTGATGGCAATTCGTATCAATTCGAAAATGCCCACCAATATCTTGGGAATTGCTATACTGGAACGGTGGAAGTTGATGTCCTAATGAAAGCTGGATTTACTTCTTCTAATTTACCAACATCTGCGAACTTTGAACAAGGAGCACAGGTTTTGTCAGCGGGAAACTGTTTTTCTGATAAAAAAGTACAAACCAATGCTGAGAATACGACTACTATCTCTGGTAGTTTTTATTATACTAAGGATGGCTACCAAAATCTAGAAAATTGTAAAAACCCTGGAGAGGATGCTGCATTTTTAAGTCTTGATTCGGATTCCGAAAGAGGTGATGTATGTAGTAATCTCAATGTATTAAGTAATTACTCTCCAAGCCTAAGAAAGTGCGAATTTGAGGAAGGAATGACATTGATTGAAAAGTTAACTGAGCTTGCAGATGAAATAGACGCAATCAATAATAACGATGAACTAAACCCACATATCAAAAACTACCTTCTTAAGTTATTAAGAAGATGTCTTGAGAGCCTTTTTGATGGAGAAGTCAAGGCAATATTGGATCAACCCAATAGGACAAGATCTCAGAACACAGATGATGCTTTATATCTGTTGAACATTTTGATGATTTTAGATCTCAAGCTATTGTCAATTCACTATTAATTGAAGGATTACGATTTGATGAAGCTGAAGATTTGTTAAATCAAATGAGTACTTTAAATGAAAATGAGATGGGTTTTGTGAATACACAATATGTGTATCTACGATATTTGAATAGTACAACAGATTTCGACCTATCTATTCATGAAGAAGAAACGATTGTTGACTTTGGAACAACAAATTATACATATGCTGGATTTGCGAGATCTATATATTATCGAATTACTGGGAATAGGTTAATACCGACTAGAGATGAATCTCAACCTAGAAGTAGTGCGGGAAGCAAGATCGTTAAAGATCTTACAGTATACCCTAATCCGACCAATTCGGACTTGGTAAACATTAATATCAATGCAGACAATTTCCAATCTCAAGATCAGCGTAAGGTTACTGTGGAGGTATATAATATGAGCGGAGTTAGAGTAGCTATATCTTATCATATCTACGATGAAAATCTCCAAGTGTTACTTCCTAGTAAAGGATTGTTTTTGATAAGAATAATAGCTAATAGTAAGGTATTAGGAACATCAAAAATACTCATTTTATAAAAATCTAATGATATGAAATATTTTCTTTTTGTCATTTTAATATCAAGTTCGATTAGTTCTTCGAGTCAAGGTACCTTTCATAGATACTATGAAGATATCGATAATGAGGGTAGGTCACCTAGAAGTATTGTAGAGAAGGCTGGAAGATTCTTTATGTTATCTTCAGGTGTATGTAATAATACCCAAGAGTGTTCTGTATTATTAGAATTTGATGGGGAAGGAAATATCCTGTGGGAACGAAAAATGGGTTGGCTTGATATTGCTCAGAATACATTTGTAATTTCTGGCGATACGCTAGTCATAGCCGGTAATCATAACCCAGCGCAAGAAGAGTTCTATCTTCACTATAGAAGTCTGTCAGGTGATAGTATAGCTACGCACACGATCTTTGATACTAATCAACTAATGACTAGCATGTTTGCCTTGGGACTGAGTGAATTTGATAATAAGTATATATTGACTGGTACGGGACGAGATACTTCTCGTGCCAGTCTTATATATTCTATCCATAAAGATGGGACGCTCGATACCCTACTGGCAATTGATCGCACGGATGCAAATACTTCTGCTTTTGGTATGTCAGTAGATTCGGATGGTCACTTAAATATTGCGATTGAGAAGAACACATTATCAGTTTCTGATTACAGAGATTACAGAAAGTATGATAAGAATTGGAATATAGTTTGGAATTTCACTACAGATCCAATTAGTGGATCCTACTTAGAAAGTAAAACTATGGCTGAAGTGGAAGAAGATGCAATGGTATATACTAATTTGGATTTTTGGGGTGACAATTACATTTATAAAGTGGATAGTTCTGGCCAAGAACTATGGAGTTACCAGTTCGGGGCAGGCGAAAATAAAATAGGAGCAAGCATCATGAGATTAAAAACAACTCGTGAAGGAGACATCATCGGAGGAGGATGGTGGTTTGACAGTACAGATGAATATTTTCCTTTTTTTATTGATCGTGTTCCGTTTATATTTAAGATGAGTACGGATGGAGAGTTGATATGGCAAAAGGCGATTGTAGAAAAAGATACTTTATTATTCGAGCGTGCGATAGCTGGAATAGTCAATGACCTCATAGAATTGGATGATGGAGATATACTTGCAGTAGGAAGATGGGGCTTGCCCGATCGTAAAAAGATGGTTATTCGACTTGATAGCGATGGATGTATCAAGGAGCAATGTGGGGATCACTTCGACGTGACACCTACAGAAGATATAAGTCTTCAGTTTAATGTAATCTTATATCCTAATCCAGTAATAGATAATCAAATTAATGTTCGAGGCCTTATAGGTAATACTATCTATAGTTTTACTTTATTGGATATCCATGGACGGGTAATTCTAGAGCAAGGGTTAAGAACGATTACTGACTTGACTAGTATCCAGATTCCGTCTATTGTTAAAAAAGGAGTCTATCTGCTCAAGATTCAGGATAGAGATGGAAGATCTGAGACAATGAAATTTGTAAAGAATTGAATTGATGGCTGTTAGGAGGGTACGTTAATTTAGACTTACGCAAAAGATAAAGAGGTGATCAGCATATGAAAATACCATTTCTATGTTCCTTACAAACAAACAACAAACTTCCGCACATTTATAAAATCATACTGACTATATTTGCAGCTTATGAAGAACATTAGGAATTTTTGTGTAATAGCTCATATTGATCACGGTAAGAGCACACTTTCAGATAGATTGTTAGAGTCGACTCAGACTATCTCTGAGCGAAAGATGAAAGATCAGGCACTTGATGATATGGATATTGAGAGAGAGAGAGGTATTACGATAAAGAGTCACGCCATACAGATGACTTATCCCCATTTGGATGGTGAGACGTATACATTCAACTTGATTGATACGCCTGGACACGTTGATTTTAGTTACGAAGTATCAAGATCGATTGCTGCATGTGAGGGGGCATTATTATTAGTAGATGCATCACAAGGAGTGCAGGCACAGACCATATCTAACCTTTATTTAGCTATTGATCACGATTTAGAAATCATACCGATCCTTAATAAGGTGGATATGGAATCTGCGATGATAGAGGAAATGTCTGATCAGATTATTGACTTGATCGGTTGTGATTTGGAGGATATCATTCATGCAAGTGGTAAGACGGGTCTTGGTATACAAGATATAATGACTGCCATTGTAGATAGAGTTCCAGCACCAAAAGGAGATCCAGACGGACCGTTGCAAGCTTTGATTTTTGATTCTGTATTTAATCCATTTAGAGGTGTTATCGCGTATTATCGAATTCTAAATGGCTCAATACGTAAAGGAGAAAAAATTAAATTCTACAATACTGGTGGGGAGTATAACGCAGATGAAGTAGGAGTATTGAAGATGGACCTTTTTCCAAAACAGGTCGTAGGAGCGGGTGACGTAGGATATATCATTACAGGCATCAAAGAGAGTAAAGAAATAAAGGTAGGAGATACGATAACATCTGTAGCTAATCCTTGTGAGCTTGGTATTCATGGATTCGAAGATGTGAAACCTATGGTATTTGCAGGTGTATATCCGATCGATAATGATGATTTCGAAGACTTGAGAGATAGTCTTGAGAAGCTTCAATTGAATGATGCCTCGTTGGTATTCGAAACGGAAACATCTATAGCACTAGGATTTGGATTTAGATGTGGATTCTTAGGAATGTTGCACCTAGAGATTATACAAGAGAGGCTTTCTAGAGAGTATGATCAAGAGGTCATCACAACTGTACCTAACGTATCTTACTATGCTACAAACAAGAAGGGAGAAAGATTCAAGGTGAACACACCAAATGATCTTCCAGATCCTACAATGATATCATCTGTAGAAGAACCATATATACGAGCACAGATTATATCAAAGCCAGAATATATTGGCACGATCATGACGCTTTGTATGGATAAAAGAGGAATTTTAACAAAGCAAACCTACCTTACTCAAGAGAGAATCGAAATGACATTTGAGATGCCTCTAGCTGAGATTGTTTTTGATTTTTACGACAGACTCAAGTCTATTTCTAGAGGGTATGCATCGTTTGATTATACTCCAATTGAATATAGAGAATCAGATTTAGTGAAGTTGGATATGATGCTCAATGGAGAGCCAGTGGATGCGCTTGCTTCACTTGTACATAAAACTAAGGCTGAGAGTTTCGGAAGGCGAATGGCCAAGAAGCTAAAGACACTGCTACCAAGGCAACAATTTATGATTGCGATCCAAGCATCAATAGGAGCGAAGATCATAGCGAGGGAGACAATCTCTGCATTGCGTAAGGATGTCACTGCCAAATGTTATGGTGGTGATATATCACGTAAGAGAAAGCTACTAGAAAAGCAAAAGAAAGGAAAGAAGAAAATGAGACAGATCGGTAATGTAGAGGTGCCGCAAAAGGCATTCTTAGAGGTGCTGAAGTTGGATGAATAATTTCTGCGGAAATAAAATACAGAAAGAGGCTATCGAATATTTGGTAGCCTTTTTTCATTTTATGAATAACAGGTACATACGTTGAAATCGGGCAATTGGTTGGTAGGCCCTGATTAAATATTAGAACCTCTCATTTTTCAAGACAATTGGAATTGTTTATTAGAAATGTTTTGAAGTTGTTAAGTATATTTGGTTGTAAATCAATGTACTATGAAATGTAATTACAGAATTTTATTATTTTTACTTTTAGTTACTTCTAATTTATTTGCAAACGGGATAGGGATAATATCTAGTGGTTCTTATTTACAAGTTTTAGAAACCGATACTAGAGTTGAGGTGAAAGATCAAATCGCGATAATTACAAGCACACAAATTTTTAAAAATACGACAGGCATTGCAGTTAATATCAAATATGGCTTTCCTCTAAACGGAAATGCAAATCCAATAAGTCTAAGATGGAAATACAATGGAGAGTGGAAAACGGCTATTGTAAATTCTGAAGCGCAAGACAACACGATACCTTCAGGTGATGGTGGAGGAGGTGGAAGTGGATCAATAGCTCAATCTTTAGCTGATTATCTTGGGGGTTTTCCTTTTTTCTTTTCTCCTAAAGACACTATATTGAATGATTCACTGATTACGGTCGAGCTCATATATGTAGAGCTATTGCCATACTTTCAAGGTGAAGTTTCTTATTTTCAGAAGAATGATTTTAGTGCAATTCAAAATGAAATTGTAATAAAGCAATCTTTAGCTTTTATATTAGAATCAGAAAAAGAGGTGCTAAATATAGAATTGTTAGATCTTGATTTTGATCTTAGTGAGGATAACAATGTCACTACACTTACTTCCAATATATATGAACAGGTCGGAAATTTTGACTATCAAATTGATTACGAACTGAGCTCGGATGCTATCGGTATTAATAGTCTAAGTACTTACTTAACGGATAGTATATTCTCCTGCGATACTTTAGGAAGTGGATATTTTACGTTTATTATCGAACCAGAATCCAATGTAAACACGGATGTAATTGAGAAGAATTTTTCTCTAATTATTGATAGGTCAGGTAGTATGTCTGGTGAGAAAATAGTACAAGCCAAGGATGCTGCTACATATATCGTCAAAAATCTAAACCCAGGGGATAATTTTAATATTATTGATTTTAGTTCTAATGTCACAAGCTTTTCAGATAACTTGGTCGAATACAATGTTGAAAATGAATCTGCTGCTTTAGCATATATAGATGAAATAAGTGCCGGGGGGTCTACAAATATTTCAGAAACACTTATCGCAGTTATAAATCAATTTTCTGCCGTTGAAGAAGATAAAGCTAACATAATCATTTTTTGTACTGATGGTCAAGCTACGGCGGGGGAAACTGATACAAAGAAAATTTTGGAACTTGTCTCAGCTGAGATTACAAGTACAGAGACAGAAGTGTTCTTGTTTACTTTAGGAATTGGAGCCTCATTAGATAAAGGATTGCTTACTTTATTGGCTAGAGAAAATAGTGGACTTGTACAATTTGTTGATCCTGATGACTTAGAAAGTGATTTAGTTAAGTTTTTCTTGAGTGTTAACAATCCAGTTTTGCTAAGCACAATGATTACGATAGAGCCGGACATTATCAAGGAAATATATCCATATCCATATCCTAATCTGTACAAAGGACAACAGTTAATATTATCAGGAAGGTATGATGAGATAGAAGACTTAAACATAGCACTGGAGGGAAAAGCGTTTAATGTGCCTGTTACTTATAATTTTCAAGTTGCTCTTTCAGATACGACAAACAATAACCTCTCTTTCTTACCTAAAGTATGGGCCAAGCAAAAATTAGATGTGCTAGGACTAGATTATTATTTAACAGAAACTAATTTTGAACAAGATTCTATTTCAAGTTTAATAGATTCGCTGAGTAACTGTTATGGAGTTATTGCTATCGAATTTTCAAGCTTCGATGATGGTACGGGCACTACTGAAGTCGATGAAGTCACTCACACAGTTAATAGCGGTGGTGTTAAAGTATATCCATCTCCATTCGAAGGTCAAATAACAATTGAGATTGCTGGATTGAAGGGGACAACATCAGATGCTAATGTTAAGCTTTATAATATGGATGCCCAATTGATCAAAACCTATGATGTTAAACTTCAAAACGGTCGAATATTTATTGATGGATTAGAGATGTTAGATAGAGGGATTTACTATGCAATAATTCAAATTAATGGTAGTCGGTATATTATAAAAATATTGAAATAGTTATAAACTAAAATTAGGTTAGCATTGAACCATAAGCTCTCAGTAAGATAGCTTATGGTTTTAAATATGAATACTTAGATCCCTATCTCTTAATTTACCTCCTGCGCGATCCGAAAAACAAGCTCTGATTTCAGCAACAATAGATATAGCGATCTCCTCAGGCGATGTAGCACCGGTATCTAGCCCCATCGGACCGTATATATTATCATGCCTAACAGTGATGGTTTCACTATCTAGTTCATTCAGCATTTTATCTTTCCTCTTTTTTGGTCCTAACAAACCAATATACTTAAGATTATGAGCTTGGAGTTTTGTTAGATTTTCTTTATCCGTTTTATAATCATGGGAGATGAGAAGTGCTACACTGTAGTCATCCGGCTGGATTGATTTTTTAGCTGGGTTTATTACTTCATCCACAAGCTCAAATATCTGTTTCGATACTTTTAGAGGATTCGCTACGACTTTTATTTTCCATCCAATGTCTTTTGCTATTTGAGCCAAGGGGATGACATCATAGTTTTTACCAAAGATATACAATGCAATTTCAGGCTGGAGGTACTCGATGAAATATCCATTTTCTAGATCAGTTTTTCTGGATTGAGTATTTGCCTTCACGTTGTTGATCTCTCGATTTAGCGCTAGGCTTTTGCTCTGATTAATAGTAAAATCTTCTGTGTGGCCAAATTCTAGGTTTGTCACTAGGATACTTGGTGTTCTACGATCTACTATTTCCTTTAATATCTCTATCGGGTTATTTTCTAGATCTCTAATCGGAACTATTAATACATCGATCAATCCATTACAACCCAGTCCAACACCTATTTGGTTTGGATCATCTTCTCTAGTATCATAGGTAACCTTTACAGCTTCGTTCTTATGGATAGCGTACATCGCTTTTTTGAGTGTGTCACCCTCTAAGCAACCTCCACTAATGCCACCGACCCAGTTGCCATCTTCAGTGATGAGCATACGAGCACCAGATCTTCTGTAAGATGAATATTCTACATTTACTACAGTAGCCAAGGCCATTTTAGTACCTGTAGTTTTGAGCTGTTCGTATTTTGATATGATCGATCGTATTTCTTTCATAAGATGTATTCCAACTTGTGTTTATGATTCTAGGAATTTTGGTTTAAGCTTAATTATTTTGTGATACGTCGGACAATCCTCAGAATGCGCACCTGACAGATATCCGCTACTCATCAAGAATTCGTTAGTTATTTCTCCACCCGTAAACTTGAATGTCTTCTTAAATAACTTCACCCACTCATCTTTGGTTAATGGGTCTGTTTTATCAAGCCAACTTTTAAATGATCCATGTTCTTTTTGTAGCTCAAGTATTATGTTTGCATTGTGAATAGCAGCATTTACCTTAAGTTTATTTCTTATAATTCCTGCATCTGCTAGAAGCCGTTCGCGGTCTGCATCAGTGTAAGCGGCTACTTTCTTAATGTCGAATTTGTTATACGCTTTTATAAAGTTGTCTTGCTTGTTAAGGATTGTTTCCCAAGATAGACCCGCTTGATTAATCTCTAGAATCAACCTGCCGAATAATTCATTATCATTATCAATAGGGAATCCATACTGAGTATCATGATACACTTTGTGCACGTCGTCACTATCCTTATCCTTACATAGGTTGCAATAAGAGTTCTCCATTAATTCATAAATTAGAATTGCAAAACCATAAAAGTAACTAAAGTTACTTATCTCTATAAACAGTATGAGTATATTTGCATTTATATAATATCAATAAAAATAATGAACCATGCAGAGTTATATTGACGTATTTATCAATGGATACAAAGGATACGCAGGGTATTTATGGAATGATATCTCGAACCCTACTTGGAACTCTTATTTCTATTGGTTAATTCTAGTATCGATGTTTTTTCTAGTGCTAGAGGTTGTGATCCCTTGGCGAAAAAAACAACCCGTTTTGAGAAAAGA
The DNA here is from genome assembly GCA_047628935.1 of Halioglobus sp. Lineage (GTDB taxonomy): Bacteria > Bacteroidota > Bacteroidia > Chitinophagales > Saprospiraceae > CAJXUU01. The sequence continues at coordinate 18,433 of JBLHWH010000118.1, forward strand.
CTTTTGGTTGGATGTATTCTATATGTTTTTTAATTTCTTCTTATTCAGTCTTATTATCTATAATGCGGCGTCGGATGTAGTAGTTAACTTATTCAACAATGGGATAAAGGGCTTTTTCGGTGGATTTGACCTTCAAGCTATGAACCCAATGAACAGTTGGCCTATATGGGCGATATTGATTACTGGATTTTTTGTGAGAGATTTTGTCCAATGGTGGGTGCATAGATTATTACACAAGTCAGATAGATTATGGGAGTTTCATAAGGTACATCACTCAGTAGAAGAAATGGGCTTCGCAGCACACTTGCGTTATCATTGGATGGAGAATATTGTATATAGAACAATAGAATATATTCCATTGGCATTGTTAGGAATCGGATTACATGATTTTTTCATTATTCATATTTTTACCCTAGCATGGGGGCATTATAACCACTCAAACATATCGATAGATAGCAAGATTACAGGAGGGATATTTGGTGGTTTACTAGGAATAGTTGCTGGATTCGGACTTGCAGATGTCAATTTATTGTCTGAGCCGAGTCTTATTATGAGCTTAGGAGTAGTCGTTTTATTCATTTTGATTGGTGCATTTGTACTTAGTCCAATTATGAAGAAGTTATTCAACAGTCCTGAAATGCATATATGGCATCATTCGTATAACCTTCCAGAAGATAGACGCACTGGAGTAAACTTTGGACTTACATTGGCCATTTGGGATTATATTTTTGGGACGGCTTATATCCCCAGTGATGGGCGAGAGATCAGGCTAGGCTTTCCAGGGATTGAAGAATTTCCCCATGGGTTCGTAGGTCAGAACTTGAATGGATTTTCGGGTAAACATAAATAACTGAATATCTGTATAATTGTCTTTCAATATTTAATTCTGAAATTATATAGCCTATAGTTTAAACTATTTTATAAGAAACATTGTAATATGGTACATACTGTGATAAGTATATATATTTTTGTGATACAAATGAAATAACATGGTAGAAACTATAACAACTCCAATAATACTAAGTGATAGCGCGGTTACCCAACTTAAACGAATTATGGGTGAGCAAAAAGTACCTGCGGATTACGGACTTAGAGTAGGAGTGAAAGGAGGCGGATGTTCTGGCTTTTCTTATATTTTAGGATTTGATGTTCAAAAAGATAAGGATCAACAATTCGATGTTAAGGGATTAAAAGTACTAATGGAGAAGTCTCACTCTATGTACCTTCTGGGCATGGAGATAGACTGGTTAGAAGGATTAAATAATAGAGGATTTACGTTCAGTAATCCGAATGCAGACGAAAGTTGCGGATGTGGATCTAGCTTTTCGGCGTAGATAATCTTCGATTAAAATATATATAAGAGATCCAGTCTTAGTTGATTGGGTCTTTTTTTTTATTTAGGTATTACTGTATACTATTGGGGCTACTTATAAAAATGGCCTTTATGTCTAAGTAATTTTACAAATTCTATAGTTTACAAATATTCTTATTTTAGCACTAGTTATAATTAAAATCTAGTGTTGTCCGCTTAAGATTCTTAATTCAAATATTTAGCGGACAGCCAAATTTGGTCTTTTTATATAAAAACGCCTAAAAGGTATCAGAAGTACTAATTATCGTTAATAAAATGGACAATATGATGACTAGTTTAAGTTTTTAGCGGACAGCCGAAATTCCTTTTTGATTCATAAATATCCTAGGGGGTTCTACTTTTGATATTGGACTTTTGCTGTCTGGTAAAAGAAAATACTAATCGGAAACCTCGATAAACAGGGGTATTCAATTATTCAAACTAATGGAATTCAGAATTTCTAAA
>JBLHWH010000119.1:0-20161 GCA_047628935.1 Halioglobus sp.
AAATTGCCGCTTAGCGTCATTTTGAAATGCACCCATATTACAAAAGCATATAACAATGTCGGTTCCTCCAACTCTCACTACTTTGTACCATATTCACCTTCACAGGATACAACCAAAACATACAAGACAGCTATTTCAAAATCGATAAAAATCAGTTAGTAGAAATCAGAAAAACTAGTCCAAATTTCCATCTCAATAGTGTGTCAAGTAACATTACTAATGTAGCTTTTGTAGCACTTCCATTTGATGCAAAATCAAATTATTATGCTTTAAACAATTTTAATCAGTTGTTAAACGTAAGGTATAGACCAATCCATAAGAAGTTATTTTTATACAATTACAAGTTCATAAAGCTTCCAATCAAAACACTTCCTTCATCGAGTGAAGATGTGTTCCCTTCTATTCTATAAGTCAAAGTGAGTTAAATAGGACGCAGGCTTACAGTCTATTTGGGAATAGAATAATTCAATTTATCTGTTGCTTCGCAACAGATGGTAAGACGTTTCATGATGAAAAAATTAAAAAGGTAATTAAGCTATTGGCATTTGTATGTCTGATAGTATTGGCTAGTGTGGGCGTTGGTCTAAGTGTCGGTGTGTCTCTTCCGACATTCAAAAATCGAAGAGATCCAGTAAAGGAGAAAATAGAATTGATAGAGGATCAGGATGGTAGTGAGGAAACGACTAAAGGTGAGATTAAGGGGTGAGGTTTATTATTATTATTATTATTATCGTACTCAGCTAAAAAGGTTCATTATTTTACATTCGAAGCATTCTTGATGTGAGCAAGAGCTCATGAGTATAAGCGTTATTAATATTGATAAGTATTTTATATTTCTTGTTTTTAGATTGGACATAATTGAGATTCACAGTTATATTCTCCGAAACCAAGAGATTCTATTTGACAACTGTACCTGCAATCGGCGGGATCAAAATCTTCAATGATGCTCTCACATTTATAAAAATGAGTAGAACCAGAAAACTCTATGGTGTGATTCGAGGATGATAGTGTTCCTTCAAAGTAGACTTGATCAGTAGGGAATTCGCCATTATCATTGATGCCTGATATAGGTATCGATAAATATGTAAAATTTTGTTCTGAATTATATACCGAAGTGTTTAGAGAAACTTCCTCATTGAGATCTAAAAAAGTCACTCCATTTTTATATATTCTCATAGATGCTGTGCTCCAAATTGCTTTTTCATGGTTTATCACTAGACGATAGTATGTATTTTGTTCTGTGACAATATTGGCAGAGGTGATAGACAGATTTGCTAACCCTGTAGAACTCGTAACAGTATGCTCCGTCTCCACACACTCATCACAATAAGATGGGCCGCAAGAAGCAATAGAAATCAAGGCGAAAAGTATAATTAGGTTTTTCATCTAGTCATGTTTAGTGGTAAGACTAAGTTAGAAAAGATAATGCTGCTCTGTGAGGAGTCTATTTTTGTTCTGATTGACAAGCTTATTTTTCATTTTGAATATTTTCCAAATATTTACCATTGTTCAAAGCAGAAAAAGGATTGATTGAATTTAAAGATTATCTCGGTGTCTTGTGGTCAAAACATAAATTCTGAACAAGTTAGTCAACTAAATTCAAATATCGATAGCGAAAAAAAATAAAAATGCCAGCTTGAAATGAAATTCTAACTGGCATTAATTTTATTTCAAAAAGGAAAATCTGATTATAAATCAGCCCATTTTTCTATTGTAATATTTACAATATCTCCAGCTGCATATGTGAATATTCTATTGTCGATCTCTTCACCTGCTGCATCTTTTTCCACTTTTCCCCAATCACCATCTCTTCTGAATTTGAATGGAGTATCAGCATCGAATCTTACGGCAATGCAGTAGCTATTTGGACCATTCTTAGTTAGTATATATGCAGGGTCCAACGTTTCTGGCCATTCATTAAACGCACCGATAATTTCTATTTGTGCATCTTCTGGCGTTCCTTCAGGCGTTGTCACGATGAAAACTGTTTTTGTATTATCTGCACAAGGAATGCTTTCTACAGTTATTGTTCTAGTAGCATTAGATGTGTTACCCTCTGCATCCGTAGCAGTAATAATTAGTGTAAGAGTTCCATCAGGAGAATCTTTTGGAATAGTTACAGTATAATTAATTCGTGAGATGTAGCACTATCAAAAGTACTGATGTTCGTCGGAGTCGTACCATCAGTAATTGTTATTGATTCTAATTCTTCGTCATCAGTAACAGTTGCAGTTAATTGAATTGTATCACCTGCTGTGATTGTAATATTATCATTTGGAGCTGTAATGTTGATTGTTGGTGCAACTTCATCTTTGCTACCACAAGAAGCTATCATAATACCTATAGCAAAAAGGAAAAATAATTTAGTTAGTTTCATTTGTTAGTGTTTTATTAAATAATAAAAGTGTTTAATGTCACTTTGACACTAAGTCAAACGATTAAGCATTATGGAATGTGATATTAAACACCCATTTTATTGAAATAAATACTTTGTCGATCTGTTTTATGCATTCTGTTTCATTTGTACATCTCTATCTCGTAAACAAACATTATCCATTAGAGTATAACCAATAATATGTCTGGCCAGACTAATCGTGATATGCTCATTTAAAAATCACAAAGTATGAAACAGCATTTAACTACAAATATTAAGAGTATTATTAATATCCAATCCAAAAGGAAGATAAAGTCATTTCTGTCTACGTTTATCATTGCATTATTTTCAATTACAATAAGTTTTAGTCAATGTACCTTTGAAGGAAAAGTTGTAGATGCAGCTTCCGGAGAAGCCATCCTGTTTGGCACAGTAGCATTATACAAAAACGGAGTATTGATATGTGGGACAGAAACTGATCTTGGCGGAAATTATTATTTTAATTCTATCAATCCAGGTACTTACGACGTAGAAGCATCTTATATAGGATATACCGCAACAAGAATAACCGGCGTAATCATTAAACATGGAAGAACAAATAGGCTTAATTTTTCTATTTCCGAAGGTTTAGTTCTAGATGGAGTCGAAATTAGAGCATATAAGGTGCCACTCATTCAAATTGGCAATACTACGAGTGGGGCAACTGTTACTGCGGAAGCAATACGATCATTACCTACAAAAAATATCAATGCTATTGCTGCTACAACAGCGGGTATCGCATCGACTGATGGTGGAGCTATCTCAATAAGAGGTTCGAGATCTAATGGCACTGTTTATTATGTTGATGGAGTGAGAGTTAGTGGATTAACTTCCAATAATCAAAATCATCATTCTGAAGAAGTACATCTGTCGAACGAAGAATATTCAAAAATAGTAGAAAACAGTCTCATCTCACCGCTTAATGAGCCTCTATCAACATTTTCTATTGATGTAGATAGAGCTTCATATAGCAATATTCGTAGATTTCTTAATCAAGGAACGTTGCCACCTGCAGATGCTGTAAGAGTAGAAGAGATGATCAATTATTTCAATTATGATTATCCTGCTCCTAAAAAAGATAAGCATCCATTTAAAGTCTACAGTGAACTCACAGAATGTCCTTGGAATGAAGAGAGTAAGCTATTACACATAGGAATTCAAGGAGAAAAAATAGAAACGGAAAATCTGCCAGCGAGTAATCTTGTATTCCTCATTGACGTATCAGGTTCTATGAACTCTACAAACAAATTACCTTTGGTTAAAGAGTCATTTAAGCTTTTAGTTGAAGCATTGAGAGAGGATGATAGGGTAGCAATAGTTACTTATGCTGGAAGAGCTGGTGTGGTGTTACCTTCAACTTCGATAAGTGATAAGGCAAAAATTATAAAAGCGATAGAAAGCCTAGGTGCTGGAGGAAGTACAGCGGGTGCACAAGGAATAATAACCGCTTATGATATAGCTCGTGAAAACTTCTTGCAGGATGGTAACAATCGAGTATTGCTAGCAACGGATGGGGACTTTAATGTAGGAGTGAGTTCGACAAAGGAATTAGATAAGCTGATAGAGAAAGAGAGAAGATCGGGCGTATTTCTTTCTGTGTTAGGCTATGGAATGGGAAATTATAAAGATGGTCGAATGCAATCCTTAGCCAATAAGGGAAATGGAAATCATAGTTATATTGATCGAATAGAAGAAGCGAAAAGAGTCCTCGTTGAGGAATTGGGTGGTACGTTGCATACGATAGCTAAAGACGTTAAAATCCAGATAGAATTCAATCCTGCATATGTGGGGAAATATAGATTAGTAGGCTATGAAAATCGGATGTTGGCCACAGAAGATTTTATTGATGATACTAAAGATGCAGGAGAATTAGGCGCTGGTCATAGTGTGACTGCTATCTATGAAGTATATCCACCTGTTTCAAACGAAGTAAAAAATAAAACTAATCTCAAGTATCAAATGGGAAATAAGTCAGTAATTGAAAATGGAGAATTAGCTTCTGTCAAATTAAGATATAAAGCTCCTGATGGACATAAATCTACCGAGATTACAGCAATCGTGTCTAGCAAAACCAAATCGCTTGATAAAGTAGACGATAGAACTAGACATGCAGCTGCGATAGCTGAGTTTGGTTTGTTACTTCGAAAATCAGTCTATAAGGGTGATGCATCTTATGCTCAGGTGGAGGATATATTAAGCTCTATTTCTGACAATAAATATTTGACAGATGATGCTCTCAGTTTGGTAAAAACAGCTCGAAGATTAGATTCTCCACAATAAAACGTTCATTTACATGTACCATATCTGTTTTGATAGGTCTCTTTAGATTAATTGAGCTGTAAGGAGGCTTTCGGAATAAAAATGGTTTGAAAATATTAGTCATTTGGAGATGGTCCCTAACCTGGGATTATCTCCATTTTTTTATTGCATACTTATTGAATGGACGTTTATATTGGTGTGTCCGGAAATTTAGGAATGTTATACCAATTGTATTTTCAAATGCCGCATAAAATTAATGGAGAATTATTTTTAGTTCAAGGCAGAAAACGTAGGCTTAGCTATAGCTAAGGCGAGGCTTTCTAACGATGAAATAGAACTAATTGTCATTCATATATACAGCAATTTGGAATTCAATTGGTATTACGTCTGGTATATCTGAGATTTGAAAATTGGTGATAACCATTTATTCTATAATCTAGGTCAAACGTATTTTCATAAATCAATTTTGTTTTATACTATATTGACTGAAATGAAAAGAAGAAACGTTGCCTCAACCAAAAGAAATTTTTTATTGTCAAAAAAAGACATAGCGTAACTCGTGTTCATTTGGGATTAATAAAATGATTCCATCAAGTGATATATTACTATCCGCATCTAATACTGCACCATTAATATTAAGTGAATAATCTTGAACGGAATTTAATCGGCTAATTGGAGTAGATATGCATAACGGATAAACTATTAATTAATTAGTTGGTACTTTACTCATAGAATCTATTGCTTATATATTACGGTGCACTCGGTTTCTTCGTTCGTGCCAAATTCAGTTAATTTAAAAGTGTAATGTATTTCTGATCCTAAAAACATGAATTCTTCTAGTTCTACATTGTAAGTGTTAAAATAGAAGTATGAATTGGAAGTGGCTTCATTGCACTCTCCAAATTGAGGGAAGGAGATAGAGCTATCGCCACTACCTCCATAATTATCCTGAAAAATAGGAGTAACAGAAACGGAGTTCAGGGAAGACTCATCCAAGGTTATTTCTTCATTGAACAAACTTTGCAAAGAATCACAACTTACAGAGTCTAACGTATATGTACTAGGTAAGCTGGTAAAACAATCTTCGTAAGCTATTCCATAAACGACTAGTGTATCATTGAGGGTTTTGAATGTTTTGGTCTCAGTTTTGAATGTAAGTTCTATTGGGTAAATACCTTTGGGCACTTCTAGATTAATATCGTTTATTCCTAAGAATGAGCTAGGTTTTAGTACTCCGTCGATTATGGTATCGACATTGGTTGTATTTTTAATAACAGAATTTAACCCGAATCCACCTCTCGAATTTGTATATATTGCTATATTATTTGGTAGTCCAGAGAATTCAATAAAAAGATCTTCTGGCAGACCATCAATCCATTGATATTGATACCTAATCGATCCTTGACCATCATAATCATTACCATTCTTTATTATCATTTGGGGTTTAGACTCTGGTGATGTAACATAGATTTTAGATTCTACTGGAGCACTCCCTGCAGCTAGCGCATAAGGTACACTCAAAAACTGATTCGTACCTACCACTTCATATTCTCCACTAGCATCATAATCAATTGATACCCTAATGAATTTAAATCTGCTAACCATTCAATATCTGAAAATTGGCCTGATTCAGTATTGCCCATGCCTATTTGTAGAGAATATAATCCTTGACTTGAAGTGGTTATATCATGTAATTCAGAATAAACAGCAACCCCATTTACGTCAGTATCAATAATTTGAATTTTGATAGAAATCTCAGATTCTGAAAGTGGATCTCCTATGTCGTCAAAGGCAACCCCTTGAAAACTGAAACCTTGCGGAACTTGAGCAAAGGTCGTCAATGAACAAATAAGAATAAGAAAGATGCTGAATATTGCTTTTTTTATAATTGGTTTTATTTAATGATAATCATATTTTTAGGTTCATAACCTTCTATTTTTACACAGAATACTCCTGACGTAAGAGATGAAATATCAATAAATTTGCTATTTATTTTTTGATTTAGCACCACACTTCCTATCATTGAATAAATAGTTATCTTTTTTCCTTGTAGAGCATTTGATTCATTATGAATTTCTATGAGGTCACGTGCAGGGTTTGGATAAATGCTTATCCCATTGTCTAGTCCGTCCTTAATTATGTCATCTGTCGAAACTGATATTTCTGTTGTATAGTGAGAGCCTAAAAATCCGCTGCTATTCTGTCCAGCTACAAATATTTCTCCCACTGTAAAGGCTGCTATATTATTGGTGGAAGAAGAAGAAACTAATGCGAAATTTAAATTTTGACCTGCCATCATAGAGATTACACAAATCAAAAGAAAAAATGTGAATAGAGATCTTTGAATCATAATGAATATTGTTGTTCAGTGATAGCATAAAACTATGAAAAAATATATTAAATCAGATTAAGTGAAAAATATATAAAAAGTACATCACCGCACCATCATATTCCGATTATAAACCTTCCCTCCTGTTTCACATCTTAAAGTATACTGTCCCGGCTGCACCAATTCTTTGTGTGGGTCAAAAACATGAGTATGGCTACCCCTTTCAGCAAACCCTTCAAATAAGATTCGCTTACTCCGCCCTGAACGCTCCAAGAGACTAATCTTTGTAATCCCTCCAATGGTGATAGAATATTTGATCTCAATGATATTACTACCTTTTACTGTACGATATCCTAGAAGTACATCATCTGCATTGAACCCTATAGGAATGTTAGCCATAGGTACAAGATTATCTATCGTAGATTTATCTCCTAAAACATGATCCACTACTCGATCATCAATGCCTAACCAATCTTTGAGAACGGAACCATATACAGATCTGAAATCTATGTCAAAATCAGGATCTCCGTACTGTCCAGTATTGATAAGATCAGGCGCATTTCCTACGAATCCATTTCCTAAATCATCTCCTCCAAATAGCAACATGGGAGTCCCTGTACCATGATCTGTACCGAATGATCCATTCTCAAAAATAGTACGACCAAATTCCGAAAAAGTCATGCCCAAAACGCGCTGACCATATCCATCTGCATCTAGATCTTGATAGAATGCTGATACGGCATTGCCTATCCTCGACATCAAAACTGGATGCCTATCCGCTTGATCTGAGTGGTTGTCGAAGCCTCCGATCGTCACCATATAAACTTTGGTTCCTAACTCACCTTTGATCAATCTCGCTACGATAGATAGTTGCTCTGCAAGCCCATTATTTTCGTATTCGGCTTTTGTAATTCCTTTCTTATAAGCATTTTGAATCGATTCAGAATATCGGAATGCACTATTAGCGGTCTGTCTTACAAATCTAAGTTCACTACCGTTTGGACAATCATCCAATCCAACAAGATTATGAAGCTGACCTTGCTGCGCTATTCTATAGAATTCTGTAGGGTTTTTCATAGAAAGGGCAAGATTCGAATCAGATCCTTGAAAAATCATATTGCTTTCTATACCAATCTGCATAGCCGGAGGCACAGTAGGAGGTGTATCGAGGTAACTAGGAAATAGCGTCTCCATAGTCTTTCCTATCCAACCTGTATTTAGCACTTCTCCACTGTCACTTGCTGATGCCCATATATCTGAAGATCTGAAATGACTATAATTTGGCTGTGGATATCCCACATTATGGATTACTTTCATCCGTCCTTCTTCCCAAAGAGGCTGGAGGCCTAACGTAGTGTTTGGCATACCATATTCGTCACTCAGACCCCAAAGATTATTTTCTTGTATGGCAATAGTAGGTCTGATATTATAATATTCATCATTATCTCTATGGATGACGGTGTTAAGACCATCGTTTCCACCATCAAACCTTATGAGGACCAATACTCGATCTGTATCAGCATTTGCTAATGAACTGGTTAATAGATTGGGCATTACCTGATTTATACTCTTGCCCTGCATAACTATTAGACTTCCCATTGCAGTAAGACCAGTATTCCTAAGGAAACTTCGTCGAGAGAGGGCTTCATGGGCTTCGGCATGTGCTTTGCCATCCTTTAGGGACGATCCATATCTTTTTTTTACTTTCTTATGTATATCATGTTCGCTCATATCAGGCAAGTTGCATTTCAGGTAATTGGATAAAATAGGCCAGTAGATTTATCAGTTGATCTGCTGCTTCTTCCCAGTTGAGATTCCATGATCCATCGTCAAAGTAGTTTTCTGGGATACCAGCTTTCAAGAATAGAGTGGCGACTTCTCTGAGCTCAGGATCAAGTTCTATTGCTAGAAAATGATCTGCCATATCACTAGCTATTTTTGCAGGATCATTAGAGCCTTCACTTAATGATAGAGCCAATTGTCTCAATTTTTCACCGCCAGTGTCATTCAGATAATATCTGATAATTGTGCCACAAAACGTCCATCGATAAGTGAGGGCATTTTCGCTCAACCATATCCTATGACCTGGCCATCCTGCCACATTGGGTGGGTCGAATAATTCCATGCCCATATCTTGAGATGAATAACTGGAATAGTCTAAAAATCCTTCCTGAAAATCAGAATATACATCAATGCCTATAGGATTCAATAAGTTGACTATTAGTTCTATTGGATGTTTGATTCTACTGCCAATGAGCGAGCCATCAAAGAAATGTTCACTTTTGAGTAATTGCTCAATCACAGGAGCAATCTCCCAATTATTAGTTTTGAATGTTTCAGCCAGCTGATTGACTATTTCTTGATTGGGCTCATGATAGACAAAGTGTTGATATAGTTTCGTACAGATATATTGGGCAGTTTCGTCAGCACGAAGTGTAAATATCAATTCATGTACATCATCATAATTGAAGTTTCCGGACTGACCAAATATAGTTTTTATGTTTGTATCATGATATGAAGCATCATAATAGACATCCGTACACTGGTACATTTCTATTCTATATCCTGTCAATGCTCTTGCTACCTCTTCTATATCCGTTTGGGTATATCCATTTCCTTCTCCCATTGTAAAAAGCTCCATCAATTCACGTGCATAGTTTTCATTTGGCTCAGAGGCTATATTATCATTACCATCGAGATAGACAAGCATTGCTCGGCTGATTCCCATTTTCTCAACGAATGATCGGAAATTGCCAAATGCTTCTTCATTTAACAATTTATAGTAGTACCACATACTGCCGTTACAGTCATATACACCTTTCTCTGTAGCAAAATGGTCATGCCAAAACAGCGCCATTTTTGCTTGGAACGGATTGGTAAATGAACGAGCTATCCAGTCATATTTTAAGCTTTGTTGGTGTTCAAAATAAAGCTCGAAGTTGTCTTCATATTCAGCACTTGTATAATCTGCCCAAAATGGAGTGTCTGGAATGGGCGTATTTAATGCAGTGTCTAATAAGTTGTCCACTAGTTCAGTAGGTGATAAGGACAATCCTGCCATGATTTGATCATAGGATGCACCATATCCCATTCTTCTGTAAAGGTGTCTTACCTTAGTAGAGGTCCACTCTTCGGGAGTAGGGGCATATGGCGCCAATGATGATATTGCACAATTGTTTTGCATATTATAATTTTTCAAACCTTAAAATATAACATCTTTGTCAAAAAATACGAACTGAAGAATGAAAATAAAGTAAAAACAGTAAAAAACCTTATTTTTAAGAATATATAGTCTATATATTCCTAATATTAACCTGAGTTGTATATATTTAAGTGTAAAACCTTTTTAGTCGATCTTGGCTTATTAATTTTTAAATAGTGACCTTAATCATTTTAGCATTATGGGACTGTATTTTCGTTAAGAACAGAACCTTGTTTGAAGGCTGAGCAAAGCGAAGACAAGGAAGTGTGGCTTGCATAGCAAATGCACGTAACTAGTTTGGGGCTGTTTAGAAAATTTAGGCTTATAATGCGTTAAGAAAGGATTCAATTTTTGATCTTTTCTTTCTTTTGGATCAAGCCAAAAGGAAAATGAGATTTAGGGAATTGGTGGAGTCTAATTTAATGAAAAAACAACGTAAAACGTTACAAATCAATGAATAGATATGTTATCTAAAATGTTATTAATGTTAGTCTTTGGCTTTATTGCTTTTGCATCAAATAGCCAAGATGTTTTACTTTATGAAAATTTTGATGATTGCTCACTTCCCAGTGGTTGGGATTTAGAAGTGACAAACGATCAAAATGCAGGTGTGACATTTGACTACATGTACAACGAAAAATCGGATAGTCTCACTATTGATGGTTCGTGTATGGTCATATTTGACGATGATATACTTGGGAACAATATGCCAAGTTTTGTAGCAGAATTAAGAAGTCCAATGCTCGATGTCGCGGAATATTCTAGTATTAATTTTTCTGTAGATGCAGCTTTTCGAGCATACGGGACATCATCTCTAGAATTCTTCGTAATAGCAAATGAAGAGTATATTTCAATCGCAAGATATAGTGAAGAAAACAGCACAGGAAGTAGTTTCTCTCAGGCAATTAATTTTAGAGCGGATCTTTCATTCTTAGTAGATGCTGACAAGATCCAATTGGCAATAGTCTATGATGATGACAATATGTATGCTTGGTACGCAGGTATTGATAATATAATGGTTATTGGAGAAGATAAAGGAGAGGCGGTAGTGCAAGAAAACTTTAATAGCTGTGAAATTCCTGCAGGTTGGGAGTCAGAAATTTTGCGTGGCGAAGAAGCTTGGGTTTTTGGGTTGGTAGAAAATGGAAATACATCCTCTAATAGTATGAATGGCAGTTGTTTTGCTTACTTCGATGATGATGGTATTGGACAGGATGTTCCTTTCAGTACTGTAGAATTACGTACACCTATTTTTGACGGTTCTGCTTTCGCTGAATATGTGCTAGATTTTGACCTCATATTCAGAAAAGCTGTGGATTTTGAAAATATCAGTGTCTATATATTTGATGGAACAAACTATTATCTAGTTAAAGAATTTATTGAAGAAGTAGGTGGGGTGCAATTTAATAACTTTGAAAGTTTATCTCTAGATCTTACTGAATATAGAGCAGCTCAGATGCAAGTAGCCTTCCGATATGAAGATGGAGATGCCTGGGGCTGGTGGGTAGGAATTGATAATGTGAAAATATCAGGAAAAGGCGATATCAATGATATTTGTTCCAAAGCCGAAGAGCTCATTGTAAATCAACAATGCACTCCGGTTTCTAATCGGGTTGCGGTAAGCACAGGACCTGATGCTAGTTGTGGTGAGAAAATAGAACATACCCTTTGGTATTCATTCAAAGCTGAACGATCAGGAATACTAGAAATAACTAATTCGGCTGATTACAATGATATAGTATCTATTTATGCTGGTACTTGTGATACTCTGTCAGAACTTGATTGTGTCAATAAAGATGAACATGGATTCCAAGGTGAGCGTGTTTTGCTTGAACTTACAGAAGGAGAGAATATTATCATTAGAATAGCGAGTATAGTCGGTAAATATGGAGCACTGAGTGGTGTGTCTTGTTTAGGTGCACAATGGCTTGAGATGATGCCGTTTCCTGCAGAATATGATATGATAGGATCAGCTATGCCGATAACAGTTGGTGAGGATTGTACACCAATTTCAAATGATAGAGCTACTATGAGTCTGTCCCTACCAGTAGCCAATGAACTGGCTAGAGCTGATGTTTGGCTGACTTATGAATGCATGCAGTCAGGAAATTACTTAATAGAAACTAATACTGACTTTTCAGAATCAATAGTATTATTCGAACTTATTGATAGTGTTCTACAAGAGGTAGTGTTTAATCATTTTGGGCAGTCAGTTATACTCCCAAATGCTGAAGAAGGAAGACAGTATGTAATCCAAGTTTCAGGATTGTTCTCTACTGTAGAAGGCGTAGCGTGTGTCAAGATAAGTCAAGAAACTGAAGTAGATGTAGAGGCGAATGAATGTGCGGATCCTATAGATATTGAAATAGGTCAAATAGTAGACATCAACAATGAAGCAAATACTTTTTCAGGGATTTATCCTTCATGCAATGTCTATTCGGGCAAAGATATCTGGCTAAGATTTCAATCGGTTAGTACGTCCATTTATATAGGTACTGATACTGGTTTTCCGGCGGCAATTGCTATTTATGAGGGGCTTTGCGATGAACTAGAGGAAGTATGGTGCAGTGAGAATAAGATTATTTGTGAAGGCTACCTTCATGTTACTGGCTTGCAGCCAAATGAAGAGTACCTCATACAGATAGTCTCTGATTATACCTTTGATGAGTTAAAGGGAGGAAATATGGCGATCAAACTGATAGAGAGTATAGAAGATGAACCCGAACCCCTGGGTATTTTAGTCAATGAAATCTGCCAAGATGGATCAATGGCCGTTCTGGAAGTTTTAGTCTACGGAGGTTCTGGAGATTATGAAATTATTGGAAATCAATCAGGTGACACACTCTTCGCTGGAGAAGAATATCTGGTCGTTGTAAATGATATAGACGGTTGTGAAGTAACGAAGCAAGGTGTCATTGGATGCCAATCATCAAGCTGTGATCTTATAGCTAACTCGACCATAGGGAACTTACAATGTTACAATGGACAGGATGGTTACATAATTGTCGGATTGGAAAATGCGTCAGAACCTACCACATATCAATGGGGTGATGAGAGTTTAATAGGACAGAATCCAATTAATCTTGATGTGGGTTTATACTCGGTTACTATAACAGATGCGGATCAATGTGTTATGATCAAAGAATTCATACTTTCTCAACCGGATGCGTTATTAGCTGAGTTAATAATAAATGATGAATCGGGACCAATTGCAAATGATGGATCCGTTGAAATTATTGGAACTGGAGGTGTTTTTCCTTATTCTTATATATGGGAGGATGGAAGTACAGAAGCAACTATTGATAGCCTTATGCCAAATAACTATTCAGTGACAATTACCGATGCTTTAGGTTGTACTAAAGTATCAGAAATTACCATCAGTGCCTTTGATTGTAATTTTGATATTTCATCTGCCATTATATCTCTCACTTGTTTTGATAGTGAAGATGGTAATATAGGATTGACTTCTAATAATGAGGTAGAGATCCAAAATGTATCTTGGAGTAATGGATCCAATGGTATCACTTTAGAAAACTTGTCACAAGGAGAATATACGGCAACAATAACACTGAAAAATGGCTGTGAAAGTATAGAAGTATATACAGTAAATGGTCCAGATATAATTGAACTAGTTGAAGAATCAAATGTGGATGTAAAGTGCAATGGTGAAGCAAATGGAGCCATTTCTTTGTCTGCCGTGGGAGGAGCAGGAGATAAGAGGTTTTTATGGCCTGATGGAATGGAAAGCAACAGTAGGGGAGACCTCGAAGCAGGGCCCTATGAAGTAATAGTAATTGATAGTAATGAATGTATTCAAGTTTTTTCTATAGAAATAAATGAACCTGAATTATTAGAAATTGCCTCTTCTATGTCGAACGACCCATCTTGTCATGACAGTGAAGATGGTATGATTTGCATATTTATAAATGGCGGATTATTACCCTATGATTTTGATTGGGGAGATGCATTGCCAGCTATATCGAAACTAGAAAACCTTGCAGGCGGTATCTATCCATTGACCGTTTATGATCTTAATAGTTGTACGTTGACCACAGAAGTAGTATTAAATATACCGGATGAGATATCAGTAATGGTGGTGAGTATTCTTGTAGATGAAAGCAATCCCGATAAAGCGGCCATAGATATTGATGCCTTAGGAGGAAGTGGCGTCTATACATTTATTTGGTCATTGGATGGAGAAGTAGTTTCTACAGAAGAAGATCCTCAAGGAATTGATAAAGGACTCTATTCACTAACAATCACAGATTCCAATGGCTGTGAACAAGCAATTGATGTATTAGTAATTCCTACATCCATCTATGACTTAACTAAAATATCTATAGAAGTATACCCAAACCCAGCTATGGATTATACAGAGATAATTGTTGATCAAAATGACTTTTTAGACCTACAGTACAAAGTTTATAGCACAGACGGTAAGTTGATGGTGAAAACACAACGCCTTGCAGCGAATAGAGTGAGGATTGATTTGGAATCATTCGTTTCGGGAAGTTATATCTTAGAGTTGGTTGATGGGGATAATGTTAGGCGGGTGCCATTTGTTAAGGTGAAGTGATTGAATAATTGGTACGCAATCTGTTTGTAACCACATATCCTACCATTAATGGTAAACTCTGTTAGAATTAAATTGCCGGCTAAGCCGGAGTAGATGCTTCTTTTTATGGTCCTATATTTGGAGAAATCTATCTATATTGGGGTGTTTCTCCAGACATAGATTCTAAGTGTGTGTTCTATATCTGGAGAGATGTGTTGTTTTTTAGTACATTTCTCCAGATATAGATTGTGATTTTATGGGATTAGTAGGTAGAGAAAAGGAACTTGTAAAATTTGATAAGATAATGAATTCTGGTATTCCAGAGTTCTTGGCTGTGTATGGACGGAGAAGAATAGGCAAAACTTTTCTTGTTCGAGCGTACTTTAAGTCTCACTTTGTATTAGATTTTTCGGGGGCATTCGAAGTCGAGTATGATTTGCAACTAGACAACTTTTTTGGGGAGTACTCCAGGTGGACAGATAATAAGAAAGAACAGACACCGCCAAAAGATTGGGCTACGGCATTCAAATACATAACAGATTACCTGTATTCTCTGTCTCGACGTAAGCGGATTGTATTATTTATTGATGAATTACCATGGCTAGATACTCCTCGGTCGGGCTTCGTTAAAGCACTAGAATATTTCTGGAATCAGCACGGATCAAAGATGAAGAACCTAGTGTTCATAGTATGTGGATCTTCCGCTTCTTGGATGCAGAATAAATTGATCAAAGCCAAAGGAGGATTACACAATAGACTTACCGCTAGAGTATATCTCGCGCCTTTTACATTGAGAGAAACAGAACTCTTTATCAAAAAGAAGAAAATAAAACTCTCAAGATATCAGATCATTCAGGTGTACATGGTGATGGGCGGAGTACCACACTATCTCAAAGAGCTGACACAAGGAAAGAGTGCCGCACAGCTCATCGATGATATTTGTTTCTCACCTGATGGTCTACTTTCTGATGAATATAATCAGCTCTATTATTCTCTATTCAGTAATGCTGAAAATCATATGGACATCGTAGAAGCACTTGCTACAAAACCCAATGGGATGGTACGTAGCGATCTTGTCAAATATTCTGGTTTGCCCGATGGAGGAACCTTCACAAGAGCACTAGATGATCTAAGAGCTAGTGGCTTTATATCAAGTTATAAACCCTACAAAAAGAAGAAAAAAGACACCATCTATAGATTGATAGATCTGTATTCGCTCTTCTACTTGAAGTACATAGAAGGCAACATATCCAAAGTCAAGAATCAATGGCAATCAGTAAGAAACGAAGGATCATTTACAGCATGGAGTGGCTATGCATATGAGAATATCTGGATGATGCACATACCCCAACTGCTGCAGTCACTCGATATATCAGGCACATCAATAGAAGTATCATCATGGAAATATCGTGGAGATGAAAACATGCCTGATGCGCAGATAGATCTACTCATCGAGCGAGGGGATGATGTCGTCCATATCTGCGAAGCCAAGTTTTCTAAGAATGAATTTGTCATAACCAAGAGCTATGCGCAGGATCTTATGAGAAAACGATCTGTATTCGAGTATGCCACTAAGACTAAGAAACTAATCATCACAACATTATTGACTACATATCCTGCTATACAAAATAAGCATTATCTGGATCAGATTCATTCAGAAGCGGACATGGATGCTTTGTTTTTATGACTTTATATCTGGAGAAATGTATGTTTTTTGGTGATGTTTCTCCAGGTATGGGCTTGTGTTTGTTATTATTTCTGTAATTCAATACCTTGGGAGTAAGTGTATTGTGAAATATTTGACGTTGTTTTAGTTGGATAAGGACTACAGAATAATAGGTTATGTTAGCTTTTTATATCTTAATAAATTTGCTAGTAACTCCTATTTGCTGTTCTGATATGCCGGTAAGGATATACAGACCAGAATTCAGAATATCTATATCGATTGTTCTTATGAGGTTTTTACTAGATTGTGACCAGACGACATTGCCTGATTGCGATGTGATTATAACATTCCTAAGCGGTTCGTTAAATGTGATGAATGAATTACTCGGGTTGGGAGAAAGTAAAACCGTTGTGTTTGACAATATTATTTCCTCAGTTGAAACACTTTCATCGTACAACGCGATTCGATACATTTGTATGTTTTTATCTTGATCTTTACCTTTTACATATGCGTATCCATCAGATAGGAATTCGAAAGATATAAAGCCGCTCATATGCGTAGAATTAAACTCGTAGAAGATGTCTACCGAATTTGTTAGCGTATTCAATGTCCAAAGCTCACTGCCAGTTTCTTCTGTGTGTAGGGAAAATAAAAACTTGTCTTTGTCGATAGTTCCAATGAAAGTTGATTTGTTGTTGTAACATCCACTTCTGGGATTATTGTTGATCTCATTTATAAAAGTGAACTCATCAGACAAAATGATTATCTTATTTTCTATTAAACTACTCACAAGGAGGTAATATTGATTATTACTATAGATCAAATCATTAATTGTCTCAGTTTCATCAACAATGTTGGATAGTTCTAGAGGTGCAACTTGCTCATCGAAAATATATAGCTTCCCCTTCCTGTTCTGAATGAGTAATTTGTCATTTGCTGTGAAACTCTCGACGTTAATGTATGATTCATGAAATTCTGAAGGTAGATCGAATTGACTTTTCTGAATACCATTTGTATGCAGGACATTGGCTGTTCCATCTGTTTTTTGAAATTTGATAGTGATCCAATCTTTTATTGAAGAATTATTAGTAATTCTATACTTGCCAGCATATGATTCCGAAAACATTATTTCTCCATTTTGTGAATCAATTGAGATTAGGTATGTTTCGTCGATATCTTGTTGATAGAAAGCATAAAGAATAATAGGATTATTTTGTTTCCACAAATTAGTGTACTGATAGTAAGGCGTTTTTAGATTTGATTTTACAATTGTCTCTTGATTATTTGCAAATTTTCTAATTGAATAGTTACTCGAATTGACCTTTTTTATTGCAAAAAATGAGTTTTCTAACTGAAGAAGGGGGGAAGGTTCAAAATCTATGGCGCCTGATATTGGAAAAGGATATGGAAATGGTCCACTCAAAGGAAACCTTTCGATAAACCTACCATTTTTGAGTTCATAATAGATATTATTGAATTTTACGATAGGTTGACGACTTGATGGTTTCTGATCGGATAAAAATTGCTGTTCTATTATTTTGTCTGTTAGCGTATTATATATTATAAAATAGGAAGCGCTATCAACATCTGAAACACCAGCTAAAAGATTATCCCATATATGATATCCTTCAGATAACCCAAGATTTTCTTTTGCTGTGAGTTTGATGTTTTCTAAAACAAGATGTTCTTCGTTGTACCTATCTTTTCGAGAAGTAACACTGGTCCCTGTTCTTGTCCATTCTCTTCTCTTTCTGAGGCCAATATCAACTGGGATGGTAAGGTCTCTTATTGAATAATCAGTACTTGTTTTTGATAAGTTTATTGATGCAAGAAGATATTCGGTTTCTGAGATGATTAGAATGGAGTCTTCTAGATTGTCGGTTATTAGCAATCTATTATCCGTAAGTACTATTCGATGATTCTGTGTTTTTCGGTCTCCAGACACTAGATCAATGATATTTAGTTTTTTTGTGTCAATTATATCAGTTGCTTCGAAAAATAAAAGTTGGTTTTTAAGTATTTTGGGCGGGATTAAAGATATGAACCGGATGTCATATTGACTCGATTGACCAGTGTTGGTATTGTATATGAGAACGTTGTCTTGCCCTATAATTGTGATGATATCTTGATTATCAATAGTTGTAGACTTTATAATGTCAAGGCCATTGCTAAAATTCGAAATGTCAAAAACTTCAATGCAATCTGATTTGTTTATTCCGATTAATTTATAAAGACCAGTAGAAGGATCACCTTGTCCTAATACAATGTGGTTTTTTAGATTTACTCCCCAATAATCTTTTTCAGCCTCATTGATTGTACAAATTGTATCAATTACTCCTGTACTATGCTGATATCTCATTAGGGTAAGTGTTGTATCACGAAAAACGAAATCTTCACTTGAGCCTGATAGATTGAAATATCGACTTATTTTCGAGCCTGTATAAATATTAGTGAGTTGTTCGGTTTCTTGATTAAAAACAGCTAGTGCTGTGTTATTAACAGTCATAGCAAGGATTTTATTTTCTGTTATCTGCTGGAATTTATACCCTGGGTATTCATAGTTTTTAATTTCATTGGTGTTTAGGTTTATAAAACTTATCCTCAAAGTTTCATTAGCTGAGCTATACGAGAATATATATTGATCATCAATATTTCTCATAAATGGACTTACAAAATTACCATCTATATCAATTTGTGATTGTTCTTGAGGATTTTCAAGATTTACTATTTTGAGGCTATTGCCGCTCCAAATGAATAACTTATTCTCCACTCGAACATGATATTTATAATTAAACGACATGTCGAAGCACTCTATATCTAACGGATATCTAATTGGCGTTGCGTTCTTGTCTTCTAAGTTTATTAATACTAAATGACTAAGATCATAATAAACGGCATAATGCACCGAGTCGAGTTCTATACTATATTTAGGTAGTTCTGCACTATATGCTTCAAGTTGAACGTAATTCTCAATATCGGATATCTTCTGTTGTGCTTGAATTGAAAATAGAAAAGAGAACATCAAAAGTGTAATGGCAATTGGTTTCATAAATGTTTGTTTTATATATGTAGAAAATACAAAAGCAAGGGGGATATCTATTATTGAAAGTAATATAGGCATATTGTGCGATACAATCTAAAACTTATTATCAATAGTAGATTCGTAACACCATTTATGACTTATTATTGAATGGGACCAGGAGCTTCCTATTCCATCATTTTTATGGAAGGCAAGTGCGAAGAATGTTGTAGGGTAGAGATGTGTTAGGAATAACATATATTGATTGTATTTGAATTCAGGAATAGTTAAGACTTATTAATTCACTAAACTGCTTTCGTAACAATAAAATAGCGTATGAGAAATGAGGAACATATTGATGATTGGTGAAGGATGTTCAGCTTGCTATTATACCCTTGAGTGAAATCATCCAACAGAAACCACTCATCATTTTTTCATTCATATGTGGGTACATGTTTGTCAGAAGTGATAGAACCGAATTTAGACATTGTGACCACCAACCTATCATCGGATATGTCAACCCGTTTCGCATTTCCATATACATTGCATCACACAATGCATTGTCAAAATTGAATGCCATCGTGATAGTCTGATCGCATATAATGATCGTACCTTCAGTATCGGGGTATATCCAAGTTATTACATTCGCCCCGATAAGAAACTTAGATCCTGCCAATACATCTGGAATCCTATTGATCTCTGAGTGGTATTCTATATT
>JBLHWH010000120.1:0-20022 GCA_047628935.1 Halioglobus sp.
TGTTTTTGCATAAAAACGCCTTATCACAAAAAAGATCCGAATACCGACCTTTAGGTTGGAAAAATTTTGGCGAATGCTCCATCCGCTTGCGGTGGGGTAGTCAAAATTTAGGATCTTTTTTACTATTCCTAATTTCAAGTTGGCTCCAAGTATATTATCTTCATTTATGTTTGATGAAGAAAAATCTAGTATAGTGAAAAATGAAGAAGATATTGAAAGTGTAGATACATTAGAGACCTTTGCAAATGCAGCATAAGATCCCTAAAATATCAGAAGTTAATCTTGAACTTATTGACGTTCATTTTTATTATGACCAAGAAATTAAAGTTGATAATATTGGAATCAGTATCTCAACCAATGCCTCTTTTAATAATAATAATTCAATAATTTTCTTTATGCACATAAGATATATTTTAGAAAATTCTGATATTGAGAAACTAAGTTTGTTTCATACTGATTATATAGCATACATTAATATTGAAGACGTAGATTGGAGAACATATGAAACAGTTGCATTAGAAAAAACTTATTTAGCTCATCTACTTGGTATGTCATTTTTAATAGTTAGATGAGCGGTTTCGAACAGATTATCCTCAAATTTTCTGTCACAGGTTCAATTGCCTGTCATTAGCCCAATGGAATTACTTAACAATTCATTGCAATCACACGATAAAAATTTTATTCTTAATAACGAATTGTCAGGACACGGAAAAGATGCCAGCACCTAGCATTGCATGATCAGATCAGCTTCCCTTCGGTCAACCGCTCAATATGCTTGGACGCCGTTATCAATAGACCCATTGCTTTATCCAATTCACTCTTTTTGTTTGACCCTTTCGATAAAGAAAATTTTCATTGGTCAATTTCTATTCTGTGAGTTTCTTAAGCATTTCTTGAGCATATGTATTGTTAGCATCAAGAGAAACGGCTTCTTTGAAAGTGACTAATGCCTTTTTAAGGTTTCCATTAATATAGTACGTTTGTCCTAGTCTATCCCAAATATTGCTGTCGTGTGGAAATAGTTCTACGTTCAGTTCAGCATATAATATCGCCTTTTCTATCATCCCATTTCTTGAATAGACACTACTCAAACGGTTTAAATAGAAAGACTTTGTTATTTCTGAGCCAAATTGCTCTTTAATTTTTGATTTCAATTCGTCCAAAGAACCATTGTAGTTTGATGAAAATTTTAAAATCGAACTCAAAATCAGTTTCTATTTCTTTCGGCTTATAGGTTTCAACAAATAACATTTTGTGAATTGTCCAGCCTTACTTTGTGCTTAAGAAAAAGAAGCATTTTGGCATAGTAATTCGTTAATTTGGCAAACAATAATAAATTTTTATTTCAAATCAAAACCAATTATCATGAAGAATGGGATCTTTCTCTTAGCATTCATTTTTACAGGTTGCTTTACCTTCGATGATGTAGAAAACAGTATCTGTGTCGATAGATGTTTTATCATAGAGGGAACAATTATGAACAGTGTCACTAAAGAACCTCTCCAAAATATTCAAGTGGAAGGTTCTTACCTCCTATCCAGATTATTAAGTAAAAGGGATATTAAGGCAAAATCGGAAACAGATATAAATGGATTTTATACAATGCGTTTTGAAATATTTGATGAGGAAATAGATGGAAATGGTCACTTTGAGGTTCAAATTAATAATCGGGATGATAAGTTGTTTTGGCCATATGGACAGATTGATCTATTGGAAATTTATAAAGACGATTATAATTATGATTCAGTATATGTTGCAGATTTCTTGATTCCAAAACCTGCAACTGTAAAATACGATATGGATTGTTTGAGTCATCTGAAAGAGGATGAGAGAGTTACTTTTAGTGTTAATTATACGTTTGAAAGTGTTACTGGCCCCATTAACACAGGAAAAGAGCTACAATTTAAAAGTGAAGCGGAAAAAGATGATGGAAAGATAAAAGTACCTGCGGGTGTCCCTCTTACAATAGTTGCAACTCTAATATCACCAGCTGGTTCCACTGAGTTAGAAAAGTTGATCACAACTCTTAGTGAAAATGAATCGATTAAAGTTGAGGTTGGGTTATAATGAGGTTAATTGAAATTTTGAGGGGCTGCTTGTATTTGCAGTTCTTATGTTTTTTCTAAAAACGAAAGGATATAAATCACATGTCCATATCCTGTGCTTACCTTGAATAATTTTATGACATTTATTTATTATAAAAAAGCTCTAGCCGAAAAAATCGACTAGAGCTGTGTCAACGTCTGAATGAGGGGTAGCATTTGAGTGAATTTTGAATCAGCTCAAGGCAAAAGACGCAGACATAGCAATAGGGAATATGAAACAATCACTCATTCCTATCCAATTTACGACACTCTAAACGTTGCTATGACGAGTGTTTTTAACGCTGAGATGACTCGGAAGTCGTCAAATGAACCCCTCAATTTGGGCTTGACACAGCACTGGAGCCAAATTAATCAAACAACTTCAAATTTATTGATTGTCTTTTTTCAAAACACTAATGCTTTTACTGGATATCCAATCCATTACTTTTTGTTATACCAAGTCTATAGCTTACTCCGACCATCACATATCTACCCAGCGTATTGAATCTGCCATCGGACAAAGTGTTTATTCCTCCAGATCTGTTTATTCCATTGTTTTGGTTTAGCATATCATGTGCGGTGACTTTTATAGTCAATTTGTTAGACAAGAACGATTTAGATAAATTTGCATTCCATAACTGTTGTACCTGATCTTCTGTGAATAAGCCTCCATTATAGGTTAGGTAATCAAATTTAGAACCGACACTCCATCCTTTTCCAAAATCAATAAATCCATCTAGATGCAGGCTATAGTTTAAAAATGGATCGTCAAAGTTGGAATTAAAATCATTTGAATAAGCACTTAGATCGATATTCGCTCCTCCTTTAATGTCAAAAATGTCCTTGTTTCTATTTTCGATACTTAGGCCCAATGAACCCATAGCCGATGACACATCACTTTGCTCAGCGTTGATAAGTGTTTTGTATCTGTCATAAGTCAATCGAGAATTTACAGAATACTTGATTTTGAGTTTTCTGATTGGACTAGAGTGGTTAAAATATCCTGAATATGACTGATGATTCTGTACATTGATAGGTAGTATCTCAGTAACAAAATCCTCATTTATCGTTCGAGAACTTACAATCTTATTTGGAGATAATGATGCTCTGAAATTCCAAAATAGGCTTGAAAAATTGAAGGAGTCAAAGTGGTTATACTCCAATGAAAAAGAGTGCGCATATTCTGGATTTAAATTAGGATTCCCTAGTATGATTGTATTCGGATTTAGATTGTTAACCTGTGTTACCATCTGAGCAAGACTTGGAGAGCTAACATTGGTACTGTAGTTAATATGCAATGATTTACCACCTCTAAAAGTGAATTTTGCTGAACCTGAAGGCAATAAATAATTATATTTTTGATTCTGATTCAATATTTCGCCTCTTTCGGATGCAACAAGATCAGCATGTATATAATTGACCTCAAAGTTTAGTTTAAATCTCTTACGGTTTCTTTTGATAGAAAGTCCGACACTATGAGATGTCCAAGACTTGTTGAATAGACTACTGAGTTCTTCCAGTTTGTTTAATTGTGTGCCTTTTTTTTCAGAATAAATTCTCTCAGGAGTTTGATCTTCATCTCTAAAAGAATACTGTAGACCTAAGTACATTTTGTTGCCGATCGGTTCGGTATAATCCAAACTTCCGGATGCTACAATTCTCAGATTATTAAATTCCTGCAACTGCAATATTCGCTCATCTATTGACATGCTTGAAATGGTGTTGTCAATATCTGTAGTTTCATCTCTGGTTATATGCTCGTACTTTGCTCTAGACAGGAGATTTCTTCCTTTGGTTTGAAATTTCTTTTTGTATAATATATCAGAAGCTAGACTCAACGATCGAGCATTAGAGTTAAGGTTGTTACTCGTTGAATTTGTAGCGAGAGATTCTAAAAGATAGAGTGTAGACGCATCACTTATATTATCATTTCCAATTGTAAACATTTTGACATTCCAAGTAAAAGCATTCATTGGATTTGGATTATACTTCACTTTCGTATTTAATCGATGGTTATTGGTTTTATTGATTGATTTGGAAGTATCGATTGTAGTAAAAGCTTCATTGCTAAGGTAGTTCTGAGTTGTGCCCGTAAGATTGGTGTTGTTATTATTGTTAGCGAACAGATAATTTCCATTCATTTTTACTTTTTTTGATAGTTCTAAATTCAAGTTGCTACCGATCGAAGTTTGATCTGATATTCCAGACCCTCCTTGTCTATTCTGTGCACTAGGTCCATACTCTGCAAGGCTACCTGCTGCCATCACATTCTGAAATCCTCCCATAAAGTCTACATAATCATTGAAACTGAAGGCCTGCTTATTGATGTTATTGTTGTTAGCAATAATAGAGGCTTGGATAGAAGGGCCGAATCGATTGTAGTTTAATTTTGCTTGTCGGGTGTCTTCATTACCACCTTCTACAGACGCTTTTCCAAATCCTCCATTTTTATACCCATCTTTTAGCTTGAGGTTGATCGTTTTTTCTTCCTGTCCATCATCTACTCCAGTGAATTCCGCTTCTTCTGATTTCTTATCGTAAACTTGGACTTTATCTACTGCTTCCGCTTCCAAGTTTTTGGTAGCAAGAGTGACATCGCCCGAGAAAAACGCTTTGCCATCAACCAAAACATTCTGTACGTCTTTACCTTGCGCCTTGATGCTTCCATCTCTACCTACTTCTATTCCAGGTAGTCTCTTCAATAAATCCTCTACACTTGCACCAGGGCGCGTCTTGAATGCAGCGGCATTATAATTAATCGTGTCACCAATAATGCCCATAGGTATATGTTCCGCCTTGATGCTTACTTCTTCAAGTATCTGAGATGAAACCTCGAGCACTGTTTGCCCAAGGTTTATCTCATCATCTCCTTCCATCTTTATAACTTGACTGTGATCAGTATATCCAGTATAGCTCACCTGCAGAATTTGATTGCCTGTAGGCACATCATAGATTTCATAATTTCCAAAATCATCAGTGATTCCGAAGGCTATCATTGTAGTATCTTGATCTAGGACCACTATTGTCGCTCCGATCAAGGGTGTATTCTCTTTATCAAGTACGTTACCATTTATTTTATGAGATTGCGCTGATAGTACACCGGCTATGGTCAGAAAGATTAATATTAAAGTATTTTTCATTTGATTAGAATCTAGAGTGATAAAGAATGGAGATTTATTAAATGATAGGTAAGGTTCCTATCTTCTGATTTCTATAGTTGTACCGTTTCCACCATATTCTTTTGCCATTTCTTTCATCTTCTCTTCTACTATCTTTTTGTATTCTTCACCTGTTACTTTCATACCATCATTTGGGATTTTAATCTTACCTACTTTCTTGGATTCTACTTTTATTGCTTTTATCTCTATTTTACCATCATCAAGAGAAAACATAAGAATAGCTCCTGGTAAATGTCCATATCCGCTTGGACCTGCTTGAGTTTTGATTGCTGGTGCAAACCATGCTACTATTTCTTCATCTTTTTCGTTCGTAGTTGTTGCTTTAGTACATTCATAACCTAGGTATTTGATTTTTTCTTTAGTCAATTTCCAATTATATTTTGGTGAAGTTTCTTCAACAACAAATGCCTTGCCCATAAAGTCTTCTTGACTAATTCTTTGCTTTGTTTTGTAGTTGGTGTATAAGCTAGATTCGATATCACTTTGCATGATTACCATTTTGAAACTTCCATCATCCGATGAAAATTCTGTATCTTCTACTTCTTCTTTACCATCTACGTAAACAGATTCGTTTTTGTTAAATATGAGCTCTTTTGTTTCTGTTCTACTTGTTGGTAACATTCCAGATAAGTCGACTCCCTCTGGCATATTATCTATATTTATTTCAAATTTTTCTGTAGATAGAAAATGGATAATACCTGAAGATTGTGCTGTTGTCATTTGAACGGATGCATAAAATGCGATAAGTAACATTAGATTTTTCATTGTATAAATTTTAAAGTGGTTGAATAATTTAAGAAAGCGGAGTCATCCTGCTTTCCATATTTTGATATGACAAATCTATAGCGACTTATCCTTGAACTAGGTTAATTAAGGTAGAAGGAAGGTTAATTAAGGTTAATGAATCCACCATGTCGAACGAGTAGGATGTATATTTGGATTATTATTATTATTAAAGATGCGATATGAGCAATAAAAAAATTCCATGGATATTGGTTCTGAGCAGCATGCTGTTGCTTACACTCTTTGTCTCGTATTGGTTGATGACCAGTTACGAGAAAGAGAAAGATCAACTGAACGAAGACATAAGAACTCACCTACAACTTGCGTATACTGAAGCAAAGGATTCGGATATTAAGGATCGATTAACCTACTTCTTCAAATCCAATGAAACAGACTCATTGGGTATAGGTGGTGATTCTGTGAAAATCCAAATTACGGACATCAGAATGACAGATGACGGCATAGAACAAGAGCTAATGTTTCCTGAAATAAAGACAAAGAAAATCAATGGTTTAAAGAATGAAGATCAATCAGAATCAAAAAGCAAACTATCTTACTTCCTAACGAATTCCAAAGATAGCGTACCAATAACCGACTCTGGTGGAGAAATGATCATTGAAGTCATTGATAATAATGAATCCTTTCCATATAGACTAATACATAACGAATCTGATGTCACAAGATGGGGTAAATCTGATAGCATAGGTGGCGATAGGTTCTTCGAGTTTCCAAGATTCTCTGATTTGTCAAAAAGTGACTTTAAAGCCGATATCATATTGGATAAGGTTTTCAGGGCATCCGAATCTCGAAACGATAAAACCTATGCTCTCTTTTCGGAAAAGTTAGTCGAGAATAATCTGCCTTTTAAGTATTCTATAATTACTGATAAGGAAACGACTCCATATGGAATGAGAGTTGAGTATACTTCTCAGAGTTTTGGCATCAACAATTGGGCGGTAGATATAGATGGAGTGCGGCCATTTATATTAAAAAAAATGACGCCTATTATCTTGTTTAGTCTCTTTTTACTGGGTATAGTCGCGTTAGCTTTTTGGACATTGATGCGCAATTATATCAAGCAACAACAACTCGTAAAAGTAAAGAGTGAGTTCATCAATAATATGACTCATGAACTGAAAACACCACTAGCAACTATGTCTGTCGCGTTGGAAGCTATCTCAGGCTTTGATCTGTCAAAAGATGCAGATCGTACAAAGGAGTATGTGGACATATCAAGACATGAAGTGAGTCGTTTATCACTTCTGGTAGATAAGGTGCTCAATATTGCCGTGTTTGATAGAGAAGATAGTAATATAAAGATGGGCACAATTAAAATGAATGAAATTATAGAAGAAATTCTCGTCTCTATGAAATTGCAATTTGATAGTAAAAATGTAGATGTCCAATTTTATAATGCATCTTCCAATCCGTCTATCAAAGGTGATTCTGTCCATTTAACCAATGTAGTATACAATATCATTGATAATGCATTAAAATATAGTGGAGACGAGCCTAAGGTGGAAATTAACATGCTCGAAGAAGCTGGAAACTTAAAAATTACGATTCAGGACAATGGAATAGGCATTCCAAAAGAGTATAAAGATAAAGTCTTTGATCGATTCTTCAGAGTGCCAACGAATGACCAGCATAATGTGAAAGGTCATGGCTTAGGTTTGAGTTATGTCAAAGATGTAATCACTAAACATGGCGGGAGTATATCTGTAGACAGTACAGAAAATGCAGGTGCCAAATTCACGATCACAATTCCTAAAGTATAGAGCAATGGCCAAGATATTATATGTTGAAGACGAAGCCTTCTTAGCCAAAATCGTACAAGAAAGTCTAGAGCGGCTGGGTCATGAAGTCATGCACTTATCAAGCGGAAAGAATGTTGATCGTTTGTTCTTAGAATTCGTTCCTGATATATGTTTGTTTGATATCATGCTACCCTTTAAAAACGGATATGAACTGGCTAAAGAAGTGAGACAAATGGATAGCAAGATTCCTATCATATTCCTCACAGCCAAGAGCCAGACACAAGATGTAGTTACTGGTTTTGAGGCAGGAGGCAATGATTATATCAAGAAGCCGTTCAGCATGGAAGAGCTGGAAGTTCGAATTCAAAACCTACTCATGATTACAGCCGGCTTCAAAAAAGAAAATCCTAAAGTAGATGCCATTTCTATTGGGAAATATTACACATTTTATCCTATTAAACATCAATTGATATCTGAATCGGCGAACAAAACATTGTCTCATAAAGAAAGTCAGATCTTAGACTTATTATGTGAAAATATAAATAGTACTACAGAAAGAAAAGAGATTTTGCTAAAAGTATGGAACGACGATTCTTATTTCAATAGCAGAAATCTGGATGTATACATCAGAAAACTCCGAGGATATTTATCCGAAGATGACAAGGTAAATATCATGACGCTCAAAGGGGTAGGGTATCACTTTTTGGTAGAATGAAAATGGAAAAATGGAAAAATGGAAAAATGGAAAAATGGAAAAATGGAAAAATGGAAAAATGGAAAAATGGAAAAATGTGAAAATCACTAGATTACCACATCGATAAGTGAGCCGCTGCGAGGTCAAAGGCCTTTAGCTCAGATCTGTACTATATTTTAATTCAGGATTGAAGTCATTAAATCAACCAAGTGTCTTGCAAAGCAAACACGTAGGACAGTGTAGCAAAAATCAATTTTGCGGGCTGTCACATCACCACATCACCACATCACCACATCACCACATCACCACATCACCACATCAAAAAAATCAATCTTCTTTCATATATATCCAAGTATAACTTGCTAATACGGCACCAATAATAGGAGCTAGTATATACAACCAAAGATGGGTGATGTTTCCAGATATGATTGCAGGGGCTATTGATCTTGCAGGGTTCATGGATGCTCCGGTAATTGGTCCTGCAAATATAGCTTCAAGCATAACAACAGCTCCAACAGCTATACCAGTCATATGTCTAGTCTCTTTATTTTGACTTACAAAAATGATAACCAGCATAAGGAAATAGGTCAATATAATCTCCAAAATGAAAGATTGATGCCAACTGCCCGCCGGTATTGTTGCACCGAGTTTTATACTAGTAGGAAAAAGTAAAGCTAACACGACCGAAGCTAAAAACGCACCCAGTAATTGTGCAATAATATAACCTACAGTATCTTTTTTATCAAATCTATCAGTACATGCAAATGCAAGTGTTACAGCAGGATTGATATGTGCACCTGAGGTTTTACCGAAAGTGTAAATCATCGCCATTACGATCATCCCAAACGTGATTCCGATGCCTACATGAGTGACTTCACCACCTGTAACTTCATTAATAACCATGGCCCCAGTGCCGCAAAATACAAGTGCGAAAGTTCCAATAAGTTCAGCTAAGTAACGTTTCATTTATTTAATTGTATAGAGCGTTTTGAATAATGAAGTGATTTATAAACTTAGTGTAAAATTCTTACATCATTTCATTAGCGCAATTTACACGTTATGATTCAAATGGTATAATTTTGTAGGGTAAGTGTGAAATTAAATTTCAAGGGTTTTACTCATGAAATCAGTATGTTTTTACCATTAGTATTCAATAATGAATTCTTTGAATAAATCGTGCGTTCTCAATGTCAATTAATTCATATATCAAAGGGCAGATCAAAATACTGTCAAAGTGGTAGATCAAATAGTGCTTTCTATCGAATAAGCCTCGAAAAATTGTACATTTGCACCGAATTTTGAGGCTACGTAACAAATGCC
Organism: Halioglobus sp.; assembly: GCA_047628935.1. Classification (GTDB taxonomy): domain Bacteria; phylum Bacteroidota; class Bacteroidia; order Chitinophagales; family Saprospiraceae; genus CAJXUU01. Next base: position 9,818 of record JBLHWH010000120.1, read on the forward strand.
TCATTTCGAAAGCAAAAATACACAATGGAAAAAAATCATATAATTGGGTTTATACTTTTATTCTCGACCTTATTCGTTTGGTCATATTTGAATAAACCTAGTGAAGAAGAAATGGCGAAACATCAGAGAATGCAAGACTCTATCGCCAATATTCAGATCGCAGCTGAAAGCTTGGATCAAACTGCCGCAGCTGAAGTTGTGACTCCAGTTCCAGCCGTTCAACTACCAGATTCTGTAAGGCTTGCACAAAATGCAGGATTATTTGGACCATTTGCATCAGCATCTGTAGGAACGGCAAAAGATTTTACTTTAGAAAACGATAAGGTAATTGTTACTTTCTCTAGTAAAGGAGGTAAAGTGACATCGGTGAAACTGAAGGAATACACTAAAAGGATTTACAAGAGAGGGGAGGAGACAATAGAAGAACAAATAGTATTGTTGAGTGATGAGCGAAATAAATTCGAGTATTTATTACCTATTGCTTCCGCTCCAAGTGGGTTTGTGTCGACTGAAGACTTATACTTCAATGGCTCTCAATCAGGGAATAAGATAACATTTACGGCACAGGCCAGTACTGGAGGATCTTTTAAGCAAATCTATACGCTTGATGAAGGTTACAACCTTGATTATAATATCGATTACGCTGGACTTGATAAAGTATTCAATGCTAAAGCAAACACAATCGGCTTCAATTGGGAAAACTACTTGCACGATTATGAACGTAATGCAACATTCGAACAGCAATATTCTGCAGTTTACTACAAAGAACACGAAGAAAGTGATCCTGATGATTGTGGGTGTATGCAGGATGATAAGACAGTCTTAGATGAAGAACAGTTGGATTGGGTGTCACATTCGAACCAGTATTTCAATTCTACATTGATAGCTATGAAATCACCATTTTTATCTGGGGTCGTAGAAAGTGTTAAAAATGAAATAGAAGAAGGTAAATCAATCTCTCATATAGAAAAACTGACTACTCAATTAGAGATTCCAATAGAAGGAAACGGATTCGACATGGCAATGTACGTCGGACCTAATGAGTATAACAACTTAAAGGCTTATGATATATCTCTTGAGTACATCATCCCATTTGGTAACAGTATATTTGGAACAATCAACAGATGGGTGATCAGACCTGTATTTGATTACTTTTCAAAATTTATAGGTAGTCTTGGTATTGTCATCATTTTGGTGATTTTCATTATCAAGATGTTGCTTTATCCATTGATGTATAAGATGTTGCATTCTCAGGCACTTATGGGAGCATTGAAGCCACAGCTGGCGCACTTGACTGATAAGTTCAAAGATGAGCCACAGAAGAAGCAAATGGAAACCATGAAGATATACAAAGAGTATGGCGTCAGTCCGCTCGGTGGATGTCTTCCTATGATAATACAGATGCCTATATGGTATGCACTATTTAGGTTTTTTCCAGCCTCTATATCGTTCCGTCAAGAATCATTCCTTTGGGCACAGGATCTGTCATCTTTTGATGATTTTTTCCTTCTTCCATTTAATATTCCATTTGTAGGAGACCACTTAAGTTTGTTTACTATTCTATACTCTGTGAGTATGTTGGTCTATACATATTACAATACTAAGCATATGGATATGTCTGCAAATCCAGCTATGAAGTATATGCAATATCTAATGCCAGTTATGTTCTTTGGATTCTTCAATACGTATGCTTCGGGACTTACTTGTTATATGTTTTTCAGTAACTTGATTAATATCTCTCAAACAGTAATAACGAAGTCATTTATATTCAATGATGAAAAACTTCAAGCGGAATTAAATGTCAAGAAAGCTTCTCCAAAAAAGGTGAATAAATTCCAAAAAAGAATGGAGGATGCAATGAAGCAACAACAAGCGGTGCAAGCTCAGAAGAAAAAGAAATAGGAGAAGGAAGGAAAAGTCTCGAAAAGGCGCGGAGGATACAAAGGGTTCGAATCTTATTAAGACATATTTTGAAAATCATATAATAGTCTAAAGTCGAATAGTCTAACCTCTAAAAGTCTAATGTCTAAAAGTCTAAATCTTATTAATTTGATGTTAAATCAAGTATTTAATAATCATTCCGAACTTGTATATCGTTTTTTGCATTATATGTTAAAAATATCAATCCAAATTAAAGTATGAGAATAGTATTATTATTAGCAGTGATGATTTTAGGATCTATGAGTGTAAATGCTCAAAGGAAAACGGTACAAGATAGTGTGATCCAATTTTCTGGTCTAGTTGTGACAGAAGGAGATGATGGGGATGTGATAATACTCCCATATACCAATATTGGAATTGTAGGCACTAGTCGTGGTACCAATTCTGATTCTGACGGATTTTTCTCTATCGTTGCTAAAAAGGGAGAAACTGTAAAATTTACAAGTATAGGATTCAGAGATGCAGAATATACCATACCAGATACACTATCTAAGCTATTATATTCTTATGTTCAGATCATGAGTGAGGATAGCTTCCTACTTCCTGAAGCGGTTATCTATCCTTGGCCAGATAGGGAATACTTCAAGTATGAATTTCTTGCCATCGATATAAGCGATGATTTAAGAGATAGAGCGGATGAAAATCTAGCAAAGGAGGTTCTTGATGAATTAAGGTACTCTATACCAGCGGATGGTCGTGAGACGGTCGGTCTAGAGTTAAAGCAAAATGCACGGAACTTTCAATACGTAGGACAGACAAAACCTCAAAATATTTTCAACCCCCTAGCATGGAAGAAATTTATTGATGCTTGGAGAAACGGAGATTTCAAGAGTAAGGAAAGTAGGAAGAAAAAGAAGTAAAGTTTACGAGACTTTAGTATCGTATTTTAAATTGCAAAAAATAAAAAATGCCAAACCAAATGAAATTGGTTTGGCATTTTTTATATAATCTAATGATTAAATCTTACGTAAAGTACTCTCTCATTCTATCAAAGAATCCTTTTTCATTTTTACCAGGAGCGGGAGCAAAGTTAGGCATAGATTTTAACTTCTCGAGCAACTTCCTTTCTTCATCATTCACCTGTTTAGGGGTCCAGATATTGACATTGATCAACTGGTCTCCTGTGCCATAACTTTGCACGCTTGGTAGACCCTTTTCTCTCAATCTGAATATTTTCCCACCTTGTGTTCCTGCGGGAACTTTGATTTTTACGTTATTAGTAAGGGTAGGGACTTCTATCGATGTACCTAGCGCAGCATCAGCAAAGTTGACAAATAGATCGTATATAATGGTCTGTCCGTCTCTACTGAAGTCATCATGTGGCTTTTCTACTATATTAATAAGTAAATCACCCTTTGGGCCTCCATTCTTACCAGCGTTACCAGTTCCTCTCATGCTCAACTGCATACCATCTTCTACTCCAGCTGGTATATCGATTGAGATTGTTTCTTCTCCTAATAACCTTCCTTCACCTCTACAGCTTCCACACTTGGCAGTTACTTGAGTGCCTGCTCCTCCACATGTAGGGCATGCAGCCGTTGTTTGCATTTGACCAAGGAAAGTAGATTTGATCTGGCGAACATATCCTGATCCTCCGCATGTACCACATGATTTTACGGAAGACTTATCTTTTGCTCCTGATCCATCACAAGTATCACAAGATTTTTGCTTTTTGACTTTGATCTTTTTAGTGATGCCAGTTGCTATTTCTTCTAAAGAAAGTGAGACTTTGATTCTAAGGTTACTTCCCTTTTGACCCGTTCGTACACCACTTCGTGATCTTTGACCACCGCCGCCGCCAAAAAAACTATCAAATGGACTTCCGCCACCACCGCCGCCGAATACATCTCCAAACTGTTCGAAGATATCATCCATACTCATGCCTCCACGGCCACCACCAAATCCACCTCCTTGGTTTGGATCTACACCGGCATGTCCATACCTATCATATCTAGCCTTTTTATCCGCGTCGCTTAGTATTTCATATGCTTCCGCTGCCTCTTTGAACTTTTCCTCTGCCTCTTTATTGTCAGGATTTTTATCAGGATGAAACTTCATCGCAGTCTTACGATACGCTTTTTTGATCGTAGTAGCGTCAGCTCCTTTCTCAACTCCCAATATTTCGTAAAAATCTCTTTTAGCCATTCTATTCTATATTTTCATGTTGATTCCAGATCAGATTGATTAGAAGTGGAATCAAATTTTTGTCTCTGGTTTATTCTCCGACTACTACTTTGGCGTGTCTGATGATCTTTTCATTCAAGTAAAAACCTGATTCGATGGTATCAATTACTTTACCTTTCATCTCGTCAGTAGGAGCCGGTATTTTAGTGATTGCTTCATGTAGTTCTGGATCAAATGCTTCTCCATTACTTAACATTTTTTTCAATCCCTTGCTTTCTAGAACATTATATAGTTTGTTGTAAACCATTACGATTCCTTCGCTCAGGGTCTCTTCTGTTTTTTCGTCTTCAGCGCTTGCTTTGGCTCTATCAAAATCGTCTACAATAGGTAACATAGCAGATAGTGTATCTTGTCCTGCATTCTTCAAAAGATCCATCCTTTCTCTGATATTTCTTTTCTTGAAATTATCAAACTCAGCGAATAATCTTAAGTGCTTATCTTTTGACTCTGCCAATTGGATGTTTAGCTCTTCTATCTCTGCTTGTAAATCAGCAATTTTTGGCTTTTTCGACTTTGATTCTTTTTTTATATCTATTTGCTCTTCAGATGCATTTGCACTGGCAGCTTTATCTTTGCTCATTATATCTCTTAGTTTTTGTAACACTCCTTAACAATATCAATAGTTGCGCCATTGATGATATGGGGTCATTATGTCATTGTAAAAGGTGCAAAGATGTCAATTGGGAATAGAATTTCGGAGTAGACTGGCATTTTGTCGGTAAGTAAGAAAGTTTTTTATTCAAAGAGTTAGCTAGACTATTTGGTGATTATGTAAAAAGTAAGCATTCAGGTTTTCTTCGCAATGTTCATTCAATATTTAATGTTCGGCCCTCATGGGTTAATTTAGTGCATTCACGTATTTAGGATTGATTTGAGTAAAAAAAGTACATATTAAAGTAAAATATGGTTTAATCAAATGAAGAAAAAGCACAATTCCATTTGGCAAAGTTTATCACGAGGCCCGATACGATTACGAGCTAAACTGATATGAATCTTTATTAAGAAAAGCTATAAGAGAGTAATTATAAATGAGTCAATTTTTGTAATGCATATGCAAATTTAATTTTGCACTGCGCTGATTGTTAGAGTGTAAATATTTTAATGCATTTGATCTATCTAACTAGTAAAATATCACCAAATATAAATTCATTCTCATTTTTTTCATTAATTAAAATAAGAGAGTACACATAAACACCAGTACTTACATGTTTATTTTTGTATTGCCCATTCCATCCAGCTTGGATGTCGTTTGTCTCAATGTTTGCTCGTTTAAAAACAGTATTTCCCCATCTATCGTAAATGATAAATAGTTTAATCTTTTGACCAGATTTAAGGCTGCCAATCGGGAAAAAAGTATCATTGACATTATCATTATTAGGACTAAATACATTTGGTAAATATAATTTTGTTATTGGCTCAACAGTAATAAAAGTTTCTACAGATTGAAAGCAATCATTAGTGCTGACTGAAAATACTTCCAATATTCCATATTTAGAAGCTTCAAAGATTACCTTAGTACAATCTATGCATAATGTATCTCCATCGAATACCCACGTATATATTATACCTTCGATAGGATCTTCAATATAGGTGTCAATTATTTCATCCTCTTGGAATTTAGTTTCAACATAGAATAGAATTTCAATATCTTCATATAGATAATTTGTAATGACAATACTATCGCAACCTTGGGTGTTTTTTAAATTTAATGTGTCCGAAAAATCGTTTCCTTCACAAACGATCTCTTCAAAATAATTAATACTTAACGGTACATGAGAAATAATTGAAACATCTTGGTACAAACAACCTTCTTCGGAAACTCTGTCGATATAAGTTGTATCTATTTCCGAATCTAAACAGGTATAGTTTATTATTGTATCCCCGAAAGGTTCTGTAAGGTATGTTAATGTCAAATTTAATATTGAATCGCAACCATTAACACTTTCTAACCATAAAATATGCTCCCCCTCTTCACTGATATTAATATTTTGAAATGACAATATTGATTCTCTACAAACACTTGTATCCAAAGAGGAAATATTATTCAATGAATCAATTTTGAAAACATATTTGGTAATCACGATGCTATCACAACCAATACTATTGGAATGAAATGAAGTTTCGGTAAGTGTGTCTTTCAAAGTGCATACTGTTTCAAGAATTAAATTCGTATCGATTTCTTCTACAACGTCAATAATGTAGTCATAATAGAGACAACCGTTATTGGTGTATTTTGGAATGGCAGTTGTGTCAATTTCTTCGCTCACACATATTATTTCGTAGATTGTATCAGGATTAGGTAAGGAATAGTATGTTACATAAACATTTGCGATACTGTCACATCCTCTGGTGGTGAAAAAATCAAAACTATATAGGCCTTCACTATGTAAGAGACTATCATTTAGAAGGATGGTGTCGCCTTTACATATATTAGTATCCAAATTCTCAACAAAAATAGAAGTATCAATAATTACTTCAATGGGGAAATAAGAATCACAATTACCTGATATTCTTGCCAATCGCAAAAGATATTCACTCTGTTCTGTAATGGTATCTGTAAATAATCCATCTGGACCAAGAAATAGTATTGTATCATTTTGTAAATCCCATAATTCTACAATATCAGCATCTGTAGAATAAATGATTTCTGCTGGGAGGCCTTTGCATATAATAATAACATCTTCATATTCAATATCTAAGGGTTCTCCAACTGATATACATACTTGAAAAGTTGAATCACAACCGTACTCATCTTTAATCATAAAAACAAGGCAACTATCATTTATAGGATTGAATATTTCTACTCGTGATTCATATTTAGCCAATAGTTGACCATTAACTTCAATATGCGATGCATTCGAGGAGAAATGCAAATTAGGTGACTCTCCTGCACATATTAAAGTGTCAATATCGATCCAGTCAAATTGTAAATTACATTCAAAAGAACAGTCATCCACATTGATCAGTAAACTGTCTGTATAAACACCACATGCTGTAGTTCTGGTTAGCAAAAGTGTATCTATACCTCTTTCGCAAAAACTAATTTGTACAGTATCACTTGTTGAATCTAAGAGCTTATTTTTGCCCAATAAGATCCATTGGTAATCTTCTTCTATACATCTTCCAAAACTATAATAGATACCTATACTATCTGAACATATATCTATTTGTTTTGGTCCATCTATTTCAGGGTATTCATATCTGAAAACTCTTCCAGGGAAACTAGGTAGCCCAAGAAAGCCTATACTTCCTGTTAATGTGAATCCGTTATATTTGAAATCACAACTCTCTCCAGGTTCATTTGGATGATTAATGACGTGCATTGCAGTGTCGGGCTTAAAAGCGTTGACATAACTCAAATAGATTTTGCCATCCGAAGCAAGTTGAAGTGCTCCTATGTCTTCTTGAATAGTATCTCGATTCCAAGTATATTTGTTTTGAACTAGTTCAAATGGATCTGATAAATTTAGATTATATTGATGAAGCATGGGAGGGGGATTATCACCTATTTTTGTGTCAGACACATATAATTTCGAGTTATCAGGTGAAAATTCACATCCGTAAGGAACAGAATAATCAGAATCAGTTAAAATACGATCAAACACTTCACCTGTTTCATTATCGAAATGAAATACTTCGACTATCCCATAAAAATCCTCCTGACTTTGCACGGTTGTATTTAATACCATTGTGTGTGCCAAATATTTGCCATCATGGGAAAATTTGAGCATACCTACTTTGCCATATTGAAATCGCATTAATGTTCCGATGTTTGACATTACGGGAGTAGATAGTCCTGTTTCATCTAACAAAAAGGATAAAAATTCATTGCTGCCAGCACGATGAGTGACTATCCACCAATCTTTCTGATTACAGTGTTTAATTGCGGTAATTTTTTCTCATCCAAAATCAATCAATTTGTTGTCCTTAGATGAAATTAATCCAAGGCCACCATTGCCGTCCATATCAACTATTGTATAATATATAGTTCGTGCACTATCTATTAGCCCTCCTCCCGTAACCGACCAGAATGCTTGAGGAGTAAATACGTAATATAGATTTGTATCTGGCTGTCTAATAGATATCATTTGGCTTGAAGATGAAGACCCAAGCAACGTTTCGCCAGACATAATCTCATCATTTCGGTTAAATATTCGTCTGCAGTCCGAATAGAATAACAATTCGCCATTGCTATCCAATTGAATTATGCTTGGTTCTGAACTAGAAAAGGCTGTTTTACTTTCTTGTTGAATTGGTGCACCGCTTTCAAAATCAAGGACAACACCTTCCCTTCCAAAAATCCAAAGATTTCCTTCACTCTCTGATGGGCAATCACCAATTATGATATGAATAATATTACTTTTTTCACAACAGAGAATATTACATGTTTCCACATAAATAAAACTTGTACCTTCTTGGACCGGGGTATAGTTGAAACTTGTTCCAGTACCCAAAACATTTCCATTGCTGTCATGCCAGGTGTAGGTGTAATTCGAGTTTGGATTATTAATGATGCCTTGTACTACATCTCCAAGCTCTATTTTGTTTCTTCTAGGCTAATGGAAATTCCTTCTAAACAATTTACTAAAACATTGAATATTGTATCTCTATCACATTCTGGAATACCATTTGAGGCATAAATCTTAATTTGATAATTACCTTCTTGAGTAAAGTTGAGATTAAGATTAGTGGAAATGAAAGATTGATCTTGAATATACCATTCGAAGGAGATTGCATTCGAAGTATTATTTGATATGATTTCTGGAATACCAACATAAACATTTTCTGGTATTTCAAAATCAAAGACAATAGGAGATGCGCAAGGAGGTAGGCACCCATTGGTTGAAAGCAAAGTTTTTCTTTCTGCTAATAAAGTAGCTTCCATCTTAGAAATCTGTCCTGGAGTAAACCTTTTTTGACATGAAACTGGCACATAATTCATTATATTATCATCAGGATCAAATTGGTCTATATTGAAAGGATTATTGGGATCATTGATATTTACATCCGTAAAACAACTGTTTCCCATACTATCACTTAAACATATATGGTTGTTGCTTACAATTGGTAAAAATTGAGGTGATGTATCACAAATTTTATCTCCATCTTCCTGGCAGTTATCATTTTTGCAACCTCCTTCAAAAGTATGATAAAGACCAAAATAGTGACCTAGTTCATGAAGAATAATTTTCATGTCATTACAATCACCCAACCAAGTATCAACTTCGAGAATGATTCCGTCCATCGTTGTACCATGTTCATGTGGGAGTCTTGCATAGCCTCCCGCTGCACAACCAAAAGTTTCACATGGCGCACATATTTCATCAACCAAATAGAAGTTTAAATAGTTTAACGTGGGATATGGATCTCCCATCATTCTTGGAAGAGACTTTAATGCAAGTTCATCTTGACAAGAATTAAATTCTGAAAAAACATCAGACAAAATATTGATGCCGTTTGAATTGTTTTCAAATGCATCTTGCTGCGCAAAGCACAGATTGATAGTACTGGAGCTAATAAATTCAGAATCACATGAATTGACTCCTGCTAGTAGGTTATTTATATCATCTATTGGACTCTGCCATTGAGCTATCGGAACATTAGTTGTTGATGAAATGTGAAGTACTATAGAAACTTTTTGACCAAAAGTAGTGCTTGAGGCCAAAATAATTATTAAATAAATCGTTATGCGTAATAAGTTCATAAATGCAAATATACATGCTTTTGCTTTAAGAGGATTTCGCATTGAGTAATATTTGGTTTATGCATATATTATGTAAATTAAAGCTAATTTATTACAAATAAAGATTTTATTCAAATGAAAAAAAGAGTGTATTATACCGAAAAGCAATACATGATGGTAGGCGTTTAAAAAATAACCTGGATACTGAATAAATATATCATAAAATAGCTGCGGCAATATCGCCCAGGACTATATTAAGGGATAAGCATTTATAATAATCTCTTGAATTCAAGTAATAAATGCAACAGCGGAGCTGTTGACTAGAAAAGGCCCCGCCTTCTTTCTTTTGGACTAGTCCAAAAGAAAGAAGGCGGGGCGGCGAAAAAAATCATCTTAT
>JBLHWH010000121.1:0-19898 GCA_047628935.1 Halioglobus sp.
CGTAAATATTTCCTGACAGTATTTTTTGAGACGCCTAAGGTTTTTGATATTTTCTTTATCGAATTACCTGCTTTCTTCAATTCGATGATCCGTGTGATCTTATCCATTCGAGTGGGTTTATAGGACATTGACTTTTGTTTGTTACATTAGTCTTTATCCAAAGTTCAATCCACTCTTTTTCTAAGTTATCTTAGGGGGGGTCAGCTTGCGAGAATTGGGGGGTCAGCTTGGCGAGAATATACATTAGCATGCTTTTCTATTCTATTATTCTATTAAAACTTCCACTAAAATTTCCAATAATAGGACTGCTTAAAGATGGCGATATTGAATATTCGCAATCTTGTGTACCTGTCATAGATTCATAATCGATATCAATGTTACTAATCTTTAGAGTAGCCGTATCTTCATTAGCCAAAGGATAATTAATGACAGCAAGGGTAATTTTCCCGTACTCGACACCAGCTACTGTAGTGGAACCATCTATATCTGATATGTTAACTCGTGTAGTAGTGGATGGGTATTGATTGTAAGTTTTTTGCTCTATCAATACTGATTGAATATCGTCTTATACTACAGTGTCATCTGTATCTCTGAAATGATGATAGCTTACATGATTCGTAATGGTGCTATATACTATGTCACCTTCAGATACAATAATATTACCATCAGTAAATGCAAGAGAAAACTGATTCTTTATCTTGTTTACGTCCATCATGGTTTCGAAATCATACTGTACCACTGAATGGAATATTAAATAGACATTTGGCGTATCATATTTGTCAGAATTGATTGAAAATCCCATAGTGATATCAGGATTCTCTTCCATCATATCTTCTGGTTCATCGCTACCACAACCCGTAAATAGAAGTCCGATTGAAACGATGGCTAAGGCGTCCAAATAATTTTTTCATAATACTCATCTTGATTTGTTGTTTAGTTCACAACAATGTTAAGCATTGAGATATATGTTTTATTACTGGTAAGACCTGTGGAGATTCTGGTGCTACTAATGGTATTGAAACCAGAACGATCTATAATATCCGAAATATAACCTCAAAAATGCCACTAAGTAGTCAATATTAAAAAACGATTTTGCAATTATATGATTCTTCTAGCATAAACGAAACCTGTACAGTATTGTGCGATAATGCGGGCAGATTCGAGTGAGTGAGCAAAAATATTTTAATTACTTCAAGTAGTTCTCCATTTTCTCTACATCTGCCAAGATCTGTCCTGTAACCACATTATATGCATAATGGAAGTTATCACTTGTTGATTGCACTTTAGCTATTGCTTGACTAATACCATCTTTCATGATTTTTACCTTTGCAGTATCAGCTTCTATTTCTTTTTGAAGGTCAAGAATACGTTGTTTCTTCTTTGCTATAACTTCTGACAACTTATTTATAGATGTTTCTTTTCCAGTGATTTGCTTAGCTTTCTGGCCCTTTAATGCATCTTGAAATTTCGACTTTTCTTTTTCAAGTGTTTTCAAATAATGCTGAGCTGTTTTTATCAATTTACTAGGAGTCGCCCCCATCGTTTTTGCCATAGCTAAAGCACTCTTATATTTTGTCGCTTCATCCATATCCATCCCAGATAATGATTGAAGTGAAGATTTATATTCTAAATAGTCAAATCCTTCAAGATTATCTGATTCAACTGCTTTTAGTAAGATATCAACAAACTTTGCATCTGGTTTGCCAGAGGGTAGTGGGGCAGTGTTCGATAAATCAATAGTAATATCATGCGCAGAAACCGTCGGTGCAATTTCTTTCTTTTCTACTTTTTCTTGTCCCTGCTTTCCTTTCTCTGCCGCTTTTTTAGTTTCATTTTCATCCTCTAAAATAAACAGTGATTTTAACTTCCCAAACATGCTTTTATATTTTTGTTATAAGATTCCAAAGCAAATATAATTAATAGTTACTAGCTAACTTATCGTTAATACAATTTCTAATAACTAGATATTATTTAAATTAATTCTAACACACCACCTTAACCAATTTTCAAACAAATTTTTAACAATTTTCCAAACTACTCAGGTACACATAATACAATAGATTTTTCAAAAACTAAAAGTTTACCACAATAGAAGGGCTATTTTAGTTTTCTTCTGAAAAACTAAAAGTTGTCCTCATTTTAGGGGGTACATTTTGACATTTGTTAGTCTTATTACCATTCAATTCACCGTAAGTATCACTTGGTTTTCGGATCTTTGGGATGTGAGTTTAGATGACAAAATAGATCAGATTTTTTGGTAGAATAGACATCTTAAATAAAAAGGTGTCAGAACTTGAAAGTGAAAATTCTCAGTTGAAAGCAAGGTGATTACACTAGAAAGTAAATTTCAGAAAAAGAATAGTTCTAATAGCTCAATTCCACCATCAAAACATGAAAATAGAGTTAAACCCAATCAATCCCTTCGAAAGAAGACAGGTGAAAAAGACAGGAGGCCAAAAGGGAAGCAAAGGAACCACTCTAAAAATGCATGATAATGTAGATCATATTATCGACCATAAAATGGATTTCTGCACAAGTTGCGGAGAAGAATTACTTGGTAGTCAAGAATTCATAGGCAAACGCCAAGTTGTTGATATTCCACCTATAAAGCCCATCGTCACAGAACATAGAATATATAATACAGTATGTCAATGTGGTAACAATCACACCTCATCTTATTCCAAAGAGGACTCAGCACCAATGAGCTATGGAAATAGTGTAGAAGCGGCGATCGGCTACCTAAGTGGGGGCATTACATGTCCATGCAAAGAATAGATGAATTGTTTGAGCATGTATTCAATAGTAAAAAAGATCCTAAATTTTGACTACCCCACCGCAAGCGGATGGAGCATTCGCCAAAATTTTTCCAACCTAAAGGTCGGTATTCGGATCTTTTTTGTGATAAGGCGTTTTTATGCAAAAACATCTTTTTATGACTCCGACGCAAGCATCGGAGAATTTAAGTATTAAACTCAGTCAAGGGACAATAAGCAATAAATTAGCAAGCCTTACAAGCCAATGCATGCCTATGTATCAACAGATCAAAGCTAGAGTAGAAAGTTCTAAAGTAATAGGAGCGGACGAATCAGGATGTGTTGTAAATAGTGAAAAATGGTGGATGTGGACATGACAAAATACTTCGCTAACCTATGATTGCAGCATCTACTTGCAGGTGCTATCAAGGTATATTGGATAACTTTCCGAATGGGTTTCCCAATACAATTCTAGTTAGTGATTGTTGGGCAGCACAATTAAAAACACCAATACTATCAAAGCAAATATGCTTATCTCATATTCAAAGAGATTTAAAATACTTTATCCAAAGTTGTAAGAATAGATGGAGTAAACGTTTTTTGAAACTAATTTACGAAGCATTGGAGCTAAAGAAACATATAATACAAAACCCATCAATGAAACACTCTCATTATTTATGGACCTTCCTTGATCACCTCGATGTGCCTCCTGATAATAATGGGGCAGAAAGAGCTATCCGACATGTAAAAGTCAAACAAAAAGTATCTGGGCAATTTAGATCAGAAAAGGGTGCGCAGCAATTTGCTATAATCCGATCAGTCTATGATAAAATCCGTAAAAATAACGGTAAAGCCTTTGATGCCCTTTCTTTAGTCGCTAATTTTGTACCTGTGTAGTTACAACCACAGAAATATCATTTGATATCTCTTCAAATTCTATTACCATGATACAATCATTTTTTGTTTATGGGCATTTATCGACTTAGCTTATTCTTCTGCTGCTCAATATTTTACCTTATCTTATGAAGCGATTGATAACATTGATGCGCGGATTGAGTACGTTCTTAGCCTCTAGATATGTCCCCAGCTACGAGTGTCATGTTACAAGACCGAATGCTTCCTCTTGGTAATCCAGAACTATGGGTTGCTGGAGGTGCGAATGATAGTATTTATTGCCATATACTACCATTTGATTTCATAATGCACTTTTTCTTGCAGAAGCCAGATGAACCATTGCCGTATATGTTTTTCTTTACTAGATGATATCCATCGTTAAAAACACTCGGTGTAGATAAGGCTATATCTGCATTTTAACGTGCGTTTTCTTTTCAAGAAAGCTACTTTTATACCTAGACTCTCTTCGAATAATTTCTAAATTTTATAATGGTATTATCAAACACAAATGGTATGAAACTCTAATGACTTAGCTTTAGACACCAGAGGAAAGAATCAAGTTGAATTTTGTGTTTAGTGGCAATAAATTTTCATAGTAAGGCTTCAATAATTAGGCTATAGACACCCAAGAGAATGATTAAAGTTAAGTTGTATATTTCAACAAAAAAATAAGATTTTAATCTTTACATTTATGAAACAATTGTCGGTTCAGTATGATGGCATGTTAGGTGCTCGACTGCCGTCAGCAGCTCCACTTTTGCCTGCAGAAAATGCCTTTAGGAAAAGCCAAAAAACGAACCTATTTGCATCGTTGACAAAAAGAGTTATATTTTTTTCTTAAACCAAATTTACACCAATATGAAAAATTACACACATCTCTTTTTCTTTATTTTTTCTCTAATAAGTTTTGCTTGTGAACAGCGTACCTAATGGAGGTACTGATCCTGAAACTGAAACTCCTGAGTTGAATCCAGACACTAGGGAAATAATTGGTTCGAGGGAGTTATCAATTGCATATTTAATTTTAGAAATACACCATGACTTAAGTGCTATATATAACGACATTTAATTTATATGTAGTGATTTAAATTAAAGGATAGTTCATCAAGTTTACTAAAGCTTAAAGGACATATTATGGACTAATGTGTTCCACTAATTTTCATTCATATAGGACAACTTTCAAATTAAGTTATAAGGAAGTGATATTTTCATAAGAATACTCATAATATAAACTGACTTGTCAGCGCAACCCCCACCTTTCTCTTCTTGAAATATTACATCTAAAACAAAAAACCTATATGTAATAGTATTAAACCTACAGAAAGCCCAGCTTTATAAAAACAATTAGATACAATAGAATAAAGTGATTCATTTCTTTTTCCGTTTATTTGTAAATCAACGTAGAATAAAAGAATTAATAATATTATACTTTAATGAGAAAATGTTTACATGTAAAGGAACTATAATATGTAATTAACTAATAATTAGATGTTCACTTTCAATATTTATGTAATAGAATCATTTTATTTTACCTTTATAGTATATATTTATGATATAAAGTTAATTTTTGAATCGTTTTAAGGAATAATTCAAAATATTTAACATTTAATTGTAACATTTGAAATTCACATAACGTCAAGAATACGAACATGGAAATAAACGAGTTGATTAAGATTCTAAACCCATACAAAAACAAAATGTTTCGATATGCATTCAGCATTATTGGAAATCGATTTGAGGCAGAAGATATAGTGCAGGAGTCGATGATAAAGGTTTGGAAGAAAAAGGAAAAGTTCGCTGAAATTGACAACAAGGAAGCTTGGGTCATAACAATAGTAAGAAATCTAGCAATTGATAAAGTAAGAGCTAGGAAGAATAAGAAAACAAGCGATATAGATGACTATTTCCATATTTCTGATAGTGGCCCTTCGCCTGATGTTAAATTAGAACAAAAGGAAGCGGTAAGAAAAGTAGCTGAAATAATGGATACGCTTCAAGAAACACAGAAGGAAATTATAACGTTAAGAGATATCGAGGGTTATACTTATCAGGAAATAGCGGATATCATGGAGCTTAAGGTAGATCAAGTAAAAGTTTACCTATTCAGAGCCCGAAAGATATTAAGAGATAAATTGTCTCCGCTCAGAAAAATGATTTAATTGATTTTGATACTTAATAGTAATTAGATAGAACAATGAACAATAACATCAATCATATCCTAGAAAAATACTGGAATGCTGATACAAATCTGCAAGAAGAAGCAGAGCTCAGATCATATTTTGCTAGTGCAGATTTAGCTGCAGAGCATTTAGAGTATAAATCACTATTTAATTTTTATAAGACAGCAGGTCAAATGACTACTGATCTAGAACTCGACAATGAAGCTGTAAATGAAGATAATGTTATAGACTCTCTGCTAACGAAATATCTAAATGCAGAGACGACACTTGAAGAAGAAAGAACTTTAAGTACATATTTTCAAAGTGAGGCTGTCGAAGAAGCGCATATTGAGTACAAACCATTATTCGCATACTTTGATCAAGCAGCTAGTATGACGACTAACATAGATATTTCTTCTGTGATTGGTCAAAGTACGAGTGACATTGATAGCTTACTAGCTAAATATTGGAATGCGGAGACTAGCTTAAGCGAAGAAGAAACTTTGCAAACATACTTTTCTAGCACTGAAGTTTCTAAAAAACATAATGCAGCTAAGGATTTGTTTTTCTTTTATGCAAATCAAAGAAGTGCGGAATCTAATTTAGATATTGAGAAATTGTTTAACAAACAAAACTCTAATAAGGGTGGCGCAACATCTGATAATGCAACAAGACCTCATGCTAAAGAAGCGAAAGTATTCAGTCTTAGAAAAATGGCTTCAGCAATCGCGGCTATATTTGTTCTTGGATTTGCAGCAGTTACCGTAATGGATCAAACGTCAGAACCAGAAACACAATACAGAGGTAAGTATGTACAGTTAGATGAAGAAGCAGAAGTCAGAGAGGCATATGAAATCACTAAGCAAGCATTCGCCTTACTATCTAAAAACATGAATCAAGGTTCTAAGACAGTTAAAGAATCTGTCAAAAATGCTGAGAAGGCAAGTATTTTCAAATAAAAATAATTTACGCTCACAACACGTCAATCACAATTAAGATTTCGAACCAAGACAAACGATTGGATTTGATATCGACTAAAAATTAAAAAACACAAAAATGAACAAGTTATTATCTTTCCTAGTAGTATTATTTATGGCTGTAAGTGCCAATGCACAAGTGGATGCTATAGATAGATTTTTTGAAACATACCAAGATGATGATGACTTCACAATGGTATATGTAAGCCCTAAAATGTTTCAAATGTTTGCTAAGGTTGCTGGTGATGAATTAGATGCTGAGCTGCAAGGATTAGTAAAAGATTTAAAAGGTCTTAAAATACTTAGAACAGAGAAAGATGCTCAAGCTGTATACGGAGCAGCACTCAAAAAACTACCTACTAACGAGTATGAAGTACTCATGACCGCTAGAGATAATGGACAAAATGTAAAGATATTGACCAAATCTAAAAGCGATGATGAAATAGAAGAGTTATTACTGCTTGTTGGTGGTACTGATGAATTTATTTTAGTCAGCTTCGTAGGGAATATAAATCTAAATGATCTTGCCAAAGTAGCATCAAGCCTTGATATAGATGGTGTAAAACATCTAGAAAAATTAGGCAACGATTAAGCTGTAAAATCTAGCAATCTAATTATCCTGCTTCAAAAGTAGGGTGATTTTCTTTTCTCAAATCTCTTGTCGCATTATTGTATTTCTTAGTCGAGTAAAATTTCATACTCACATGACTAAGAGTAAATTAGTAGTGTCCAAAGCAATCAACTAGCGATGAAAAAGCTATTCTTTTTATTTGTATGTATACTATCTTTCCAAGCAGTACATGGACAGAAGTCTGTTGATAGATTCATCGATAAGATGAAAAAACATAAAAATGCATATGTGGTCACGCTTCCTGGATGGTTACTTAGAACTGGTATTGAGATTGCGGATGAAGATGAACTATTATACGAGCCTGGTTTTCAAGAGATCGTAGATGGGATCAAAAAACTTAGAGTTCTTTTCATAAATAAAGATTCTAAACTAGATAATAAAGAACTGAGATCCGTAATCAATCAGATCAAAGAAAAAGATGGCTACGTAGATTATGCTACTATAAAAGATGGAAGAAATAATGTCCATGTAATAGTAAAAGAAGATAAAACGAGAGTAAAAAGCTTAGTCGTACTAGCCAGTAGTGAAGATGGACTTACTATTCTAAATCTAAAGACAGATATAGATATGGAAAAATTAAAGGCTGCCAATTTATCCTTCAATAAAAACTTATAAAAACTTTCAAATATTAACTAACTATTTAAACTTATCAAACATGAAAAATATAATCACAATTCTATTAGTTTCCTTTATATCGTTTTCGGCAAGTGCCCAATATGGTGTGGATAACATATTCCGTAAATACAAGAACAACAAAGGAGTTGTTTCATGGCAGTTTGAAGGCGACATAGCTAATATGCTAAAGACTAAAGACGGTAATGAAATCAAGAGTTCATTAGAAAGTGTTGATTTCGTAATGTTTATCGAAGAAGGAACGGATATCAGCGATAAAGATAGACAAGAATTAAAAGAAAAAATAGAATCTGATAGATACGAGGTACTCATACAAGCTAGAGACAAAGGCCAAAAACTAAAATTAATGGGCATTCAAGAAGGTGATATAATTACCAAAGTATTTGCTCAAGTATCATTTGAAAAGAGATCTGCATATTTTTTCTTGACTGGAGAGATCTTTTTGGAAGATTTGAATAACATTGAATTTGAGAGTCTGTTGCAAGGAATAAAGTTCTAACAACACGCAGCGTCACGCTTGAAAAATATTCTTAGCGCATTAAACTATATGATTAATCACATCATAGATTTAGTACCTGTTGTTATACAATAATAGCTAAAATATTACCTTCGCCAAATGAGCGAGATCGACAGGTACAAAACCTTGCTAGATGCTATTGAAAAAGAGCGTCAGCATGAAGAAAAATATTATGCTGAAATAGCTAAGCAAAAGACTGACAAAGATCTTGTAGAGGCTGGAGTACTTCTTACCTCTCTTTTTATAAAGAAAAAATATTATACCGTTGGTGAATTTGTCGAGATACAATTAGAAATTACTAAAAATCGAGATAAACCGAACAAATTCAAGACTGGGGCAGGTATCCAACTAGTATATCAAGCTGAGGAGACCAAAAGAATCAGAGGAACACTTTCTTACAAAAAAAAGAATGAAATAGGCATCATTATTCAACATGATGTAATATCTCAAGGTCATCTTTCTGATAATGCTTCATATAAATTAGAACTGGTGTATGATGAGCGTCCATACAAAGTGATGAGAGCTGCATTAAATGATGTGATATCAAGTAAGGATCCCATTATCAAAGAATTAAGAGAAGGTATACGTAAGAAGACTGCTCTTGATTTCGCTGCACATGATAATCCTGAACGTTGGCACATGCCAATACATCTCAATACGGATCAGCATAATGCTGTAAAAGGAATATTAAAAGCTGGTCAAATGGGTATTATCCATGGCCCTCCTGGAACTGGAAAGACGACTACCCTAGTATCACTTGTTCAAACGCTCCTTCAAAAAGAAAGAAAAATACTTGTCTGTGCTCCAAGTAATAACGCGGTCGACCTTCTTGCTAGAAAGATCCATGAATTAGGCATTAAAGTATTAAGGATCGGTAATGTCACCAGAATCAATGATGATATAGCAGAACTAACAATAGATGAAAAAGCTAGAAATCATCCTGATTGGGGACATGTAAAACAAATCAAAATTGAAGCTGAAGCAGCAAGAAAAATGGCTTCAACAAGAAAACGAAAATTTGGTACTGATGATAGACGAAATCGAACAGAAATGTTCAAGGAATCTCGTGAGCTTAAAAAATGGGCAAAGGATATGCAAAATCGTCTGCTTGAATCTATCGTTAGTGAAAACCAAGTAATAGCTACTACGCTTATAGGCTGCAGCCACAAGTATATAGATGGGATTAAGTTTGACACTGTGATCATAGATGAAGCAAGTCAATGCATGGAGCCAGAATGCTGGAATGCTATATTGAAAGCAAAGAGAGTCTTTTTTGCAGGGGATCATCATCAGTTACCAGCAACTGTTAAAAGCAATGAAGCGGTAAAAATGGGCTTGTCTGAGACATTACTGGATCGAATGACCAACAATATAAAACATCACTACTTACTCACTGAACAATACAGAATGAATGATACGATATTATCATTCTCAAATGAACAGTTCTATAAAGGTCAACTCAAATCAAACACAGCGAACAAGTCACATACATTAGAAGGTGACGACACACCGCTTGTTTTCATAGATACCAGTGGTTGTGGTTATGAAGAATCATTCGGACAGAAATCCAGAAGCCTATATAATGAAGGAGAATACTTTGTTTTAAGAGAACATATATTGTTACACAAAGAGAAATATACTGGTATTTCAATTGGAATAATAAGTCCATATGCTGAACAAGTAAGATACATACGTAGTAAGATTGATGATGATACTGACCTAAAAGCTCTAGATATTGAAATCAACTCTATAGATGGATTTCAAGGCCAGGAAAAGGACCTAATTATTATCTCTCTAACTCGGTCTAATGATATGGGTATCATTGGTTTTCTTGCTGATTACAGAAGACTCAATGTAGCAATGACAAGAGCGAAAAAGAAATTGATTATAATTGGTGATGGTGCTACGTTGAGTGGTAATGAACTGTATCTCAACTTGATTGATCATGTGGAGAAAGAAGGATTATTGCAATCTGCTTGGGAGTATATGATGTGATTATTATAAAGTTGTTAAGCTACGCTGTTTAGAAAATTGTACTTAAGTACTAATTTTATGAAGACCGAATAATTCTTTTAAAGGCAATTCTCACCACTGGACTTCTGTTTTTAAACAATACAATTTACGCCTTCCAACACTCAAAAACCGAAAACTTGCTATTCATAGCTATTACTTCTACTTGTTCGAATATCTTAATTAGATGTGTCTTATAATTCAGGTGAAGGTTTGATACACATAAAAATCTACCATCTTCATGAAGTACTCTCTGGATCCCATGAAACAACTCTAGAGCCATCTCGATGTTATTCTCATGTTCGAAGTGGAAGGGGGGATTGCAGATTACTAAATCAAAATAGTCACTCTCAATATCTACGAGCCGGTCTGCATAGTGATAGGTAGCTTCTTGATCTTGAAGATTGAGTTTTGCCGATTCATTAGCGAGGTAAGAATCATCCAGAAGGTGTAGTTCTAAATCTGATTTAAGTTGAGATACCTCATAAGCGAGAATACCGTTTCCACTTGCTACATCCAATACGCTTTCGACCTGAGAATTCAATTCTATATTCTGGATTAAGAACTGTGTTGCATAATCGATATGTTTTGCTGAGAAAACACCATAATATTGTTTGATTTCAATCTTCTCACCATTTACATTTTCATGAGCGATCGTATTTATAATATTAGTGTCAACGTCTGTTTTGGGTTCCGAAAGTATTAGTAATCTAGACTTTTTCCATGCAAGGCTCTGTTCTTGTACCTCAAAATACTCACTTGCAATACTTATCATTTGCTTAGTGAAGTACTTGGTCATGAAACCACATATGACTTTTGTGTTTTTGGAAGCTTTTTTATGGATTTGTATAAGATACAAACGAAATAAATCCATCGACTTCGGTACTTTTATAATAGCAAGATCAGTTGCACCTAGATCACCAAATAGAGGATTTTGGAAGTTCAATTTACTTTTTTCTATATTATTATCTTCTCCGTTTCTAGTGATAGCATCTTCTTGACTTTTATAATTGCTTATGATTGTCGGATTACTATCCATAAGATGGAGCGAAAGGTATCCAAATCTATCATTGTATATATTTACACCATTAGGATCTATTTCATGTTCTTTGAGATAGTTCAGTATATAATCGTCGGCTGATGAGAACGACTTTAGTGATCGATTATCTGAAACAGGATATCTAGTTATATTTAAGTTTGTATTCAAGTTTTTGCAAGTTTTGATTTGTATATAACATTGGAAATCAGTCCAGTAATGATGAATATAAATCCAATCACACTGATCCAGCCATAAGTTTCGCCAAAGAACGTCATTCCTATCAATATGGTGAACGGTATTTCAATGTATTTCATAGGGGCTACTATATCCGTCGTTTCCATTTGTGCAGCTATGGTCATGAAGTATTGTCCTAAAAAACCTAAAAATCCAAGTAATCCTAGAATAATCCAATCAATACCAACTGGTTGCAGCCAAGTATTAAGTGAACCAACTAATCCAACTACGGTACAGACCATCATGAAATAATTGACAATTACAACAGGGTCATCTCGATCACCAATCTTTCTGATAATAACTACGACTAATCCGCTCAGTGCTCCAGAGATAATGGCGAAAGTCATTCCAAGCATTGATAGTGAGGGATCGAATCCCTTAATCAATACTACGCCAGCCATAGAAGTCAAGAAAAATAACCACTGTACGTGCATTATCTTTTCTCTTAAAATCCAAAGTGCGAATAGTGCAGCAAATATGGGAGACATATATCTAAACGTGACACAAGTGCCCAATGGCATGAGCTTGATAGCCAAGAAATATAGTAGGAGAGAAGTAGTGCCTACAATAGCTCGAGTAATCAAAAGCCTTCTTTCATTGCCCCAGATACTTATCCGCTTCCTTATTATCAATGGAATGGTTATAAAAAGTGTACCAGCCGCTCTAAAAAATGCAATCTGCCACGCAGAATAATCTTCAAGGTATTTCACAACGAAGTTCATTGCAGCAAAAGCCATCATGCTAAAAATCATATACCGAATGGCTTTCCACTTTACGCCCATAGAAATATTATTTTCCAGCGGACATCATATAGTCTATCGCTAGGTGACACATAGCTTTTACACCTACAATCATACCTGATTCATCAATAAAAAAATCAGGAGTGTGGTGTGGGAATGCTCCGTCATTTCCTGGTGTTTTACCACCAACAAAAAAGTATAGTCCTGGAACTTCTTTGGCAAAAAATGAGAAATCCTCTGCACCCGTTACGGCTGGAGTCACGAATACATTGTCTTCCCCGGCTGCATCAAAAAGTGACTGGAGCATTTTCCTGGTTAAGTCTGGGTTGTTGTAAGTTACTGGGTATCCAACCTGGATGTCTACTTCTGCAACTGCTCCTTGTGCTTCAGCAATTAATGTGGCAGTTTTTCTGATTTTTTCATGGATAATTTCTTGCATTTCAGTGTCCAATGTTCTGATTGTACCCACCATCTCTACTTCTTCTGGGATGATATTACTTCGAACTCCTCCAGAAATCTTACCAACAGTAATTACAGCGGCTTCTTTGGTCAGTTCGGTTTGACGACTGATAATAGTTTGAAGTCCCATAATGATTTGAGAAGCTGTAACAATAGGATCTACACCCACCCCCCCCATGGTCTCGAGCCATGCGTCTGCTTTCCTTTTACTTTAATCACAAACCTGTCTGAAGCTGCCATGATTCCACCTACTTTATATCTGATTTTACCCGCTTCTAATCCACTGCTTATGTGTTGACCGAAGAATACGTCGATTCCATATGTATCGATAATGCCTTCTTTTACCATTAGTTTAGCACCACCTTCTTCTCCTGGAGGAGCACCTTCCTCAGCTGGTTGGAACACAAATACGAATTTGCCAGATAGTTCTGATTTCATAGAAGTCAATATCTTGGCTGCACCAAGTAACATTGCTATATGTGTATCATGGCCACATGCATGCATAACACCTACATCGCTACCTAAATAAGTCGTTTTTTTAGTTGATTTGAAAGCAAGGTCTGCTCTTTCTACGACAGGAAGTCCGTCGATATCTGCCCGCATGGCTATTGTAGGTCCAGGTTTACCTGTATCCAAAACTCCTATGACTCCGGTTTTAGCGATGCCAGTATCTACCTTAAGACCCATCGAAGTAAGTTCTTCAGCGATCCGCTTAGCGGTTTCGAATTCTCTATTTGATAGTTCTGGGTTTTCGTGAAAATGCCTTCTCCATTCAATAACTTGCTTTTCTAAGGCGACAGCTTTGGTGTCAGCTTTTTCATTAAGCGATTGGGCGTTACTTTCTGGAATGAAAAGAATGGATAGCAGTAATAGCAGTGGGAATAATTTTTTCATGTTGTTTGTGTTTGATTTCGTGAATATAGATAATAATTGGCTTTATAAATTTTTGAGATGGAATTGTATAGAACAAATTTCACTAAGCCGCTTAAATTATATTTTCAATGAGATTGCAAGAACCATCTTTTTGGGTAACACCTGAGGTTAGCAATTGCATTATCGTCTTCAATCGACCACTTTTGCCCTGATAGGTTCACTCTTTGTTGTGGTTCATTTTTATGTGCCGCTTCTATTGGTCTAGAGCCTATCAATTAGCGTTCTTCTCTATATGGTTTGTATATCATCTTTTCAGCGTGATCAATAAAGTAATTTATCATGGTCTGCTTTGCTTGGCTGTACGCTTCATCTTTTGATCGCATTGATTTTTCTTTAGAAATCACTTCCTCTACTTGATCATTCATCAAGTAGCGATATCTATTTTCTAACCACAACTTACCCTTTGCTTCATCTTTAAACTGGTATTTAGTCAAGATTACTAATTTATCCTTTGCGTGATTAAAGTCTAATATTTGGGACGCGCCTGGATAGTTGCTCTCCACCCATTTCCATATCCAAGCTGCACCATCAGCAATAATTATCTTATTTTCATACGATACTAAGTGACGATCTAGTTTTGAAGAAAAATTCTTGATACTCTTATATATCTTATATAAACTGATTCCACTACTTCATTCCTTTTGGAATATATTGGTATAATACTTCTCTCATTAAATACCCTATCGATTTTGATTTCTTTGCTCCTATCATCCTAAGTATATAGAAATGAGCCGTCCATCATAACTTAGATATTATCTTGCTTGGATACCCTATGAACCTGTAGATTTGATATATCTATTTTGAGTTGTTTTCCACAAATCTTTGATGCGTCATCATACATTTTTGATTGCCTAAAAAGACAAAAGAGTATACCCTGCTTACCAACAGCTGCACAAGAGAAGAATATATATTAGAATATTCAGAAAAGCCATTGATATAAAATGATTTTAAGATTTGGTACCTGAAAGGAGAGGAGCCAACTACCTCTACTAAGCTAGAGGTAGAGCGACAAAACACTAAATTCAAATTATGACCTCCTTGAAAGTCGATGCTAACCACAGCATAAGCACTATTCTATGGAGGAAAACTCAGGTGGAGAATAGAAAATGAATGATTTAACGAGCAACAAAACGGTATATTTAAAATGAACCATAAAGTGAATCAAAATAATCTTTATTCTATGGTTTTTTTTACAAGTTCTTACAGATAGCTCATTTGATTATGCAATTAATAACGAAGGCTAAAAATTCTGTAGTAGATATATACAGAACGGTAAAGATGATATGGGCTGACTTTTTTGCCCTTCTCCGTCTCCTGGAAGTATGTACGCCCATAGCTCTAATGCCAAAATACAACCTGATATACTGAATTAATGATATTAGAATTGTAGCAATATTACCCAGCATACTTCTATACATTTATTATTGAATTATAAATTTCTTACTATCACTTCATTCCCTCCTAGGCTGAGCTATGCTCTTATTTGTTTAACTCGCTATAACTCGCTGGTTAAATGACAACTAGTTTGCATTACGTATACTTTATGATTATTGTGTTACAAAAATTACTAGTTTTGTAACAGAGTAAATTCTAGCACTATCGAAAAGTTTTAATTAGTTAAAATTAATTGATTGTGTACCAGTGAGAATATTATTGACACTTGTACATTTGAAGTTTCATTACCAGGGACTTTTTACAGATTTAGCTTACTTACGTTAAGTTTTGTATGTGTACTTTGTTTTTTAATGTATCATTCTATTTTTTACTTTAAATATTAAAATTGTCACCTTTTGTTCAACAATTGGTTTCAGTTTATTGGAAACAGTTTATACCAAAACTTTACTTACATGCGTACTTTTACTACTCGCACGCAGTCTCTGTGTGCACTAAAAGCTTCATTACTTTTTATTTTATTATCTATATTGGTCGTTCCGTCATATGGAGAAGGTATTTCAGGTTTTGTTACAAAAACTGGAAAAGCTGACTATAAAATGTCTTTGGACTTTATAAACCAATCGAATTCTGATCTTATTCATAGATCTTTCACAATTACACTCGATCAAATTTTTGATTCATCAAAGGCAGTAGATCTTATTTATGATTTGCATTCTCCTACTAACATATTTCATAAGACAAATTTTGTTATACAGAATAAAGTACTGCAGGATAATAATTTATGGATTGATGACAACTTTAATATTAAAGTTGTCCAAGAAAGATTAGTAGCTAGGTACAGCTCAAAAATAAAAAATACTCACGCTAAAATTAAGAGAGGAAGTACAGAAAGATCATTCTGTAGTTTGGTCCTAGTCACAGATTATTATGGTTCTAGTAAAACTTTAGAAAATAGAGAAACATATAGGGAGTGTAACTATAATGAATCATTGAAACCTTGTGGAGCAGTAAGTGATGAGAACTGTCAAGCGTTTGAAATTACAAAGTGGCATTGTATTGATGTGGACTTGTCTACACCCACAGCATATCTAGAATACGCGGCTACTGACTATATGGGTGTTAATATCAGTTCTTTGACTGCAAATCGAACAAATTATATTACTGACTGGCTCACTTAGAGTGCAAGTGATTGGTTGTCAGTAATGTAATTAGTTTGTTGTAGCATAAATAAAAGACTGTGAAAATACTTAAATACTTAAATATAGAGACCTTTAAATCTCGTTTTGGCACAAAATTGTCGTGGTATCAATTTTTAGAATATCAGAAATGGACAAATAGTTATATCTGCCAAAAATGTGATCACAATGAATACTCAAAGGGTAGCCAGTTTTGCAATAAGAGGTGTCGCCAATGCGGATATAATGAATCGACTACGACAAATACTCTGTTTCACAAACTAAAGTTTAGGATAGACAAGGCCTTTGAATTGCTTTATGAAATAGCAACGAGTAAAAAGGGTGCTGATAGCACTGTTTTAGACGTGCGTTTTAACGTGAATCAGAAAACAGCTTTGCTGTTTTGCCAAAAGACGCAAGTCGTCATGGAAAGTAGTGAACAACAACCTATAAAAGACGAATTGCATGTAGATGAGTTCGAAATAGGTACTCCTCAAAAGGTAGTGATAGGAAGAAGTAAGAAAGTTATGATTGTAAGGGCTGTGGATCAAAGAGATGGGAAATCCGGTCAAGCCTATGCTAAGGTCATTGAAGATTATAGTAGCAAATCACTGAAAGTGATTTTTGATACTCATATCAAAAAAGATACCTATGTTATATCTGATGGATGGTCAGGATATAAGTCACTAAAAGAAACATTTCCAAATCTAACTCATAGATTATCGAATAATGGTGAGAGTTTCAAGGTGGCGCATATTCTAATAATGAATTCTAAAAATTGGTTAAGAGCGTTGCATTCCTACTATAACAAAGAATATTTACATATATATATAAATGAATGTTTCTTTCGATTCAATCGTCGAAATCATCGAATATCAATTCTTGATAAAATTATTGAGCGTTGCGTAAGTCACCAATTTTAACTCATAAAATTACATAATCATGAAAACATGCGATCAAAATAGACAACCCTATTAAAAATAATATGCTTTTAAGCGGGTAGGTTGTAAGGTGTTCGACACTGCGGACTTTAAAGATCTTATCCCCAAATACCTTTTTAATAATATTTCAAACTAAGAAATACATAATAATTATGAGAAATGCTATGTTTTTGGACTTCTCAATAAAATATAACACCATGAATAAAAACATCTTATTAGCTATAGCAACTATCAGTTTGCTGTTGTTTTCAAATTTTAGTTATAGCCAAACTGCTAATTTGGGTATTCTTACCTCTTTTGAGTCCTTTACTGCAGCCGGAGGAGTTACGAATTCTGGAGGAACCGTTACAGGTGATGTTGGTACACATCTTGGAATAATTACCGGGCTTGAATTACCATCTTACACTTACAACAAATACAATGCTAATGCTGCAACTGATCAGGGCAGAAAAGATTTACTTAGGTTGTATATTCATCTTAACGATAAGTTTGTTGACTTTCCGGCCACTCACGCTGCGGCTTTTGTAAATGAAACAATTACTCCTGGTGTTTATTCCATTGGTAGTGCTGGGTCTATAGGAGGAGCTCTTGTTCTTGATGGAGGTCCTAATGATTTCTTCATAATTAAAATGGGTGGAGCAATGACAGTAGGAGCGGGAGCAACGGTTACTTTAACTGGTGGGGTACAATCTTGTAATGTTTTTTGGCTTATTAACGGTGCTATTACCGTTGCGGCAAACGCTGATATAAAAGGAACTTTATTTTCAAGGGCAGGAGCTGTTGGTTTGGGTGCAGGCGCTCTTCTTGAAGGAAGAATGCTTACCATGGGCGGAGCAATAACTCTTGCAATTGGTGCTATCGCAACTCCTCCTCCTTGTACTACCAACATTCCAGTGTTTTGTGAAGCGGACTGTAGTTCTGCTCCTTCTCTTGATATTTTAGGAGTTCTTTCGGACTTCACGCTTTTTGCTAAAGCCGGTAATGTAGGAAATACAGGTATATCTGGAATTAATGGAAAAATCGGCACAAATGCTGGAGCCATAACTGGTTATGCACTTGGAATTCATATTCAAGATGAGGAAATTGCAAACGCGCTTACTGCACAAGCCTCATTAGATTTAGATGCTGCTTATGATGCACTTATGCTTTTACCGTCCACTGGGACTGGTTCGGCAGCTTATCTTAATGAAACAATTACTCCTGGTGTTTATGATATATCTACAGCAGGAGCTTTAGGAGGAACTATTGTGATTGATGCTGAAGGGGACCCTGATGCAATATTCGTTTTTAGGTTTGCTGGGGCATTTAATATAGCTGCAGCATCAAAAATGATTTTAACTAATGGAGCGAAGCGTTGTAATATGTTTTGGATTGCAGGAGCAAATGTTGCCACTGGTGCCGTTAATATCGGAGCTTCTTGTGAAATAAAGGGAGTTTTTATTGCCAACAATGGAGCCTGTAACTCAGGTGGAGGTGTGTTTATGGCGGGTCGCCAGTTTTCTACAGCAGGAGCAGTTAATACTGATAATGCTGTAATTTATGATAATCCAGAATGTGTTACTTCTACGCCTTTGGATCCTAATCCAGCTTTGAAATTGGTAAAAACCGCCAGCATAGGTGGAACAGGGACAGGACTTCTAGGGGAAGAAATTACCTATACATTCACGGTAAGCAATACAGGGCCCGAGGCTTTGCCTAATGTCGCTGTAACGGATTCAATGGTTGGATTGGTGATCAGCGGAAGCCCAATTGCTTCTTTGGAGGTAGGTGTTACTAACTCGGATGTCACAGGAACCTACACCATTACTGCAGCCGATGTCGCTGCTGGTAATGTGACCAACACGGCTACGGCTACGGATGCAGGTGGTGTAACCGATATCTCGGGTACAGCATCTGACAATGATGATCCTACTGTAACTACTTTGGCAGCTCTCCCTGCTACAGATGCTGATGGTGATGGCTATTTCACAGATGGTTCTGGTCTGGGCTTTGATCCTGATGACGCTGATCCATGTAATCCAGACCCTTCAGTTGGTCCATGTGATCAAGACGGAGATGGTCTGACGAATGACGAGGAAACAGCCGCGGGTACTGACCCAACGATTGCTGATACTGATGGCGATGGTTTAAATGACGGAGAAGAAGTAACGGGTGTAGATGATCCATCGACGCCAATAGTCGCAACGGCTATCTCTGGTCCATTAGACCCATGTGATCCAGACGTTAATGCTGTTTCATGTGATCAAGATAACGATGGTTTGACTAACGCCGAGGAAGCAACAGCGGGTACTGATCCGACGAATCCTGATAGTGATGGAGATGGCTTAAATGACGGAGAAGAAGTAACGGGTGTAGATGATCTATCAACACCAGTAGTCGCAACGGTTATCTCTGGTCCATTAGACCCA